>DATKVD010000198.1:0-5108 GCA_035530235.1 Planctomycetota bacterium
CGGCCCGGGAGAGCTTCGCGGAGACGGCGGCATAGCGGTCGGCGAGCTTCTGCTCGACGGCGGTCGGGTCCTCGCCCCACTCGATGGGCACCTCGACGGTCGTGTCGGGAGAAGGCGTGCCGGGTCGGGCGTGGTCGGCGATGGGCAGGTTGATGCCGGCGTGCCGACTCAGCTTGAACGTCGACTGGAGTCCCACCTGGCCGATGTGCTCGCGCTTTTTCACCTCGGCCGAGCGCATGGTCCACCACGCCACCAGTGCCGCGGCCACCAGGATGGCCCCCCCGGCCAGGAACAGCGTCTGTGTCGACATCCCGCCGCGGTCCTTTCGCCTCAGTCTCCGCCTCATCTCGTGTCCTCCGTCTGGTGAAGTCCCGCCTGAGCGTCCAGGCATGCACACGGGAGGATAACAGGGAACCCCGCGGAGGGCAAGTGTTTGTCGGGGGCCGGACTTCGAAAGTGACGTCTACGACGCCGTCCGGGACTATGTCCTCGCCCATCGTCCCCGGCCGACGTGACGGGTCGTCCGACAGCGGCCTTTTTGCTTGCACGTCACGGCCCGGGCTGGGAGAATACGGGGGAATTCCGGTCCGCACGCACCCCCTGGGAGACTCAGAGTGACCGGACGCACGCATCTGGTGTGGGGCATCCTGCTGACCGTGGCGGTTCTCGGCTGCGGTCCGGCGCGACGGGGACTTCACGTCGCCAAGGGCAAGTGGAACGGCCTCGAAACCGTCAGGGTCGAGAACGCGGAGGTCCGCGTGACCTTCGTGCCCGCCCTCGGCGGACGCGTCACCGAGTACACCCTCAAGAGCACCGGGACCAACCAGCTCTGGGTGAACCCCGAGTTCGTGCCGCCCGAGAACGTCACACACTACTACGGCTACGGCGGGCTCGACGACCACCTGACGCTCGAGGGCAAATCACAGTGGCCGGCACGCGTGCCGCTTCAGCCGTACGCGTGCGAGGTCGTAACCTCCCCCGACAACGTCGCCGTCACGCTCACCTACGAGAACCCCGACTGGAAGCTCGAACGCACGCACGTCCTCTTCCGCACCTCCACACGACTTCACACCACGGAGACGGTCACCAATTTGGACAACGCCCCTCGTGAACTCATGCCGCGGCCGCATCCCGTCTTCGCCGTCGGCGGCGACGCCGACAACCTCGACTACATCTTCCAGCCGGTCGAGGGGGCCACGCTCGTGCACCGCTACATCCGGCCCTTCGAGCAGGACATCCCCGTACCCTCGGCCGGACGCTGGGCCGGCGCCGTCGACACCGCAAAAAACGAAGCGGTCGTGATGGTCTTCAGCCGCGAGGACGTTGATGAGGTCAACCTCTGGTACTCGAAAAGCAGCTACAACATCGAGCCGGTCCGCTCGCCCAGACTGCTGAAGAAGGGCGAGTCGCTCGGCATGACGTTCGACATGTTCATCCTGTCGGGGAAGGACCCGGCGGGAAAGGCCCGCGCGCTGCCGGTCGAGACCGACGTCGCCGCCGAGATCGCCGCCGCACTCGACACGTTCTCGAAACGCAAAGCCGGACTCGCCGCCGCGGCCGAACGCGACTTCTACCTGGCCCCGTGGGGGTATTTCCGTCTGGAACTTCCCAGGGTCTTCGTCCTTGACGACGCCCCGCTGCGTCTGAAGGCCCGTCTCTACCCGCTCGACGACGGGGAGAGACTTCCCGAGGCGAAGCTGACCGTCGTCCGGTACGACGGACAGGAGGAGCCGGCCCCGCCCGAACCGGAACGGGCACCGGGCGGCAACCACGAGGTGTGGCTCTTCACGGTCCCGGTTCAACACCTCGCGGACGACAGCTACGAACTCCGTCTGGCGACGGGCGGTGAGGGGGCGTGGAGCCGGGTCACGCAGGACGTCGTCGTCGCGAGGGCGCTGCGGCGGAAGATCGAAGGGTCGGAGGCGGATGACAAGGAAGCGTTCAAGCCCGGCTACGCCGAGGCGAAGTTCTACATCGAGGCCGCCCACCGTACGGGAGCGGCCGCCGCCGGGGGCGTTCCCGCCGCGAAGTCGGTGTTCGACGAGATCGGGAAATACCTCTCCCGCTCGCGCGACGCCCTCGCCGGAAAGACCCATGAGAAACCCACCGGCACCTTCCCCCGGTTCTACACGTCGGGAATAGACGACTCGGCCCAGGGCTACATGATCCACGTGCCGCTGGGCTACACCGCCGAGCGCAAGTGGCCGCTCATCGTTCACCTGCACGGCCGGGACCCGCAGTTCAGGCCTTTCAATCCCGAGCCCACGGAGTCCATGCTGGAGAGCCTGGCGGACCGCTTCGGGGCGGTGCTGGTGCGACCGCACGGCCGCGGGAACCTCGGCTATCGCGGGGCCGGGGCGGTCGACGTCTTCACCGTCATCGAGCAGGTCCGTGGCGACTACAACATCGACCTGGACCAGATCGCGTTGACGGGGACCTCGATGGGAGGCGGCGGGACGTGGTCCCTGGCCACGCGGTACCCGGGCATCTTCTCCGCCATCGGTCCCATCTTCGGACCGGCTTCCCGTTGGGTGAGGCCGGGCAGGCGTGAGGAACAGCCCGAATGGCTCCGGTTCCCGATGGACGCCAACTCGCCCGAGAGCTCGGCCGAAAACCTGTCCCACACCCCGGCCTTCATCTACCACGGGGTGAAGGACCCGACCGTGTCCGTCGAGCATTCCCGGCGGATGGTCGCCCGGCTGAAGGAGATCGGCGCGAGGCACATCTACGAGGAGGACCCCGAAGGCGTCCACCTCGTTCCCGAGGGACTCCCGGAGCGCGTCTGGGATTTCCTCCTGGAGCACCGGCTCGAGCGAAACCCCAGGACGGTCACACTCCGCAGCCCCTGGCTGCGCCACGGCAAGGGGTGGTGGGTGCAGATGGACGCGTTCGCCGAGCCCATGACGTTCGGTGAGATCCGCACCGACGTGAAAGGACAGTCGATCGAGGTGACACAGGCCAACCTCACCGGCTTCACGCTGGATCTGAGCCCGGGCGTCGTCGACGTGGCGCAGGAGGTGACGGTGGTCATCGACGGGGACAGTGCGTTCGTCGTCGGGAAGGGGAGTCCGGGCGGGACGTCGTTCCACCTGGCGAGCGACCCGGACACGGAGAAGCCGAGATGGTCCCGCGGTCCGGCACCCGCCTCCAAGCTCGGTGCGTTGGTGAAGGACGCACAACTCGAGGGCCCGATGTCCGACGTCTTCCGCTCGTACTTCATCCTCGTGGTCGGAACGGCGGGCGACGACGACTTCGACGACGCCTGCCGGGAGGCCGCCGCGCAGTTCAACCGTGACCGCTGGCGGCGCATCCAGCACGTCGACTGCATCGTGAAGACCGATGCCGAACTCACCGCCGAGGACCGCTCATACGCCAACCTCGTCCTCATCGGCGGACCCGACGTCAACATCGTCACGCGCGAGATCGCTTCCGGACTGCCGGTGACGTTCGGGAGCGACGGTGCCGTCACCCTCGATGGCGTGACACTGGCCGCGCCGGGAGGCGCCGTGGCGCTCGTCTATCCCAATCCGAAAAACCTCGAACGCTGCGTGCTCCTCTTTGCCGGAACGACGCCCAAGGCCACGAAGCGCATCGTCCGCGGCGCCAATCTCGACTACGACTACCACGCCCTCGACGACAAGACCACCGACAAACTGGAGACCGCCGTCCTCTTCGGCGTGTTCGACCAGCACTGGAAATTCCACAAGCCTGCCCGGTGGGGGAGAGACGCATCGGAATGACGAAGCAGGGAAATGACGAAGCAGGGAAAGGAGGGAAGTCATGCTGAAAGTGCTGACGATTGTCTTCGGGGTGTTGATTGCGGCCTCGCGCCTGATCGGGGTCGTCTTCCCTGACGCCGTCAAGAGACTGCTGAAGGGGATGATCGAGGAGAAGGGGGTCTTCCTGCTGCTGCTGGTCTATGGCGCGGTTCTCGGGGGACTCTTCGTGTGGGGGTTCCGTCTCGAGTACGCCCGGCAGAACGCAGGCTGGCAGGCCTGCATCATGCTCGTGTTCGGTGCCCTCCTGGCGCTGATGGCACTGCTCTCCCTGGCCGCACCCAAAGTGGTGACGGGCATGATGGCCAAGTTCGCCGAGATGTCGTCCGCGAACATACGGCTCTTGTCTGTGGCGGGGGTGGTGGTGGGGGTGCTCGTCATCCTTCTGGGTGCGAGCATGTAGGTTAACCGCGGCCCGCTCGGGCGGTGATGTCACACCGGTCGGCCACGTTCGGGGGAAGCCCTGTGCGCCCCCGGACTGCCAATTTGGCAGGCGCCGCCTCTCCACGTCCCATTCTCTCCGCAGCCCTTCCTGAATCGCCTCGCCGTAACTTCCTGTGGAATCAATACTTATCACTCGTCCCGGAATTCCGTCCGGATTTGCGGGCGATTGGCACGGTTTTTGCATTTGTTCCATCTGGAGACGCAGACGTATTCGTGAGTGAAAGGAGGCTGAGCCATGTTCTTTGCATGGGGACCCAATCTGAACGTATTCGAGCGGCTTCGGGACGAGATGAACCGTCTGTTCGACCGTCGGTTCTTCGGACACCGGATGCTGCCGGTGTGGATGGCGCCCGAGCGGGCGTTCCCCCGCGTCAACATGACGGAGACCGTCGACGCCTTGACGGTCGAGTGTGAACTTCCGGGCGTCGGGTCCGACGACGTGGACATCTCGGTGGAGGGGGGCGTGCTGACGGTCAAGGGCGAGCGGAAGCCCCCGGAGGGCCGCGTGCCCGAGCGCTATTACCGTCGGGAGCGGGGCTTCGGACCGTTCGAGCGGTCCATTGAGCTGCCCTCGCGGGTGGACGTGGACAGCATCGGCGCGAAGCTGTCGGACGGCGTGCTCGAGATCGTGCTGCCCAAGCACCCCGACTCGAAGCCCAGACGCATCGAGGTGAACGTGAAGTGAGCAAGACGCCCGAAGGAGGTGACGGCGATGACCGAGAAAAACCAGAAGAAGCCTGAGAGTGAAGAGGTCGAAACCGAACGCGTGGACGAGACCCCCGGAACCTATGACACCCCGGCGGTCGACATCTACGAGACGGACGACGCGATCGTCGTGGAAGCCGACGTGCCCGGCGTGGCGCGCGACGGTGTCGAGGTGAAGATCGA
>DATKVD010000199.1:0-15052 GCA_035530235.1 Planctomycetota bacterium
GCATACCTTGCCCCTCAAGGTATCCCACACCAGCCGGTGCTCCCTCTTGAACCATCCGTCGGCAGCATACCTTGCCCCTCAAGGTATCCCTCACCAGCCGGTGCCCCCTCCTGCATCATCCGTCGGCAGCATACCTTGCCCCTCAAGGTATCCCACACCAGCCGGTGCCCCCTCCTGCACCATCCGTCGGCAGCATACCTTGCCCCTCAAGGTATCCCCCATGATAGATAGGGACAGTCGCTATTTATCTGGTGAAGACGGGGTCGAGGCCACGGGCGCGGTCGGCGAGGTGCGATTCCTCGGCGGGGGTTAACGGGTCGAGATTGTCGGCGGCGTCGCACTGCCACCACAAGAGTTCCGCGTGACTGGGACTCAAGGCGGCGGTGACGCCCTTCGACAGCGTGAAGCGGAGCGCGACCGCCGCCTCCTCCGGCGTGTCCACGGGCTTATACCAGCACTTGGGCCAGACACGCGTCTCGCCCTCGCGGCGCTTCCGCTGGGCGAGGGCCTTGAGGGCGAGGAGTCCGACGCCCTTCTTGTGCGCGGCGTCGACGACGCGCGGGCCGAAGCTGCCCCCGAGCCACGCGGCGTAGTTGACGGGAAACGTGACGGCGTCGAAGTCGAACGCATCGAGAAGTCTGCATGCCGCATCTTCGGAATGGGCGGAGAATCCGAGGTAGCGGACGAGGCCCTCATCGCGGGCGGCGGCGAAGGACTCGAGCGCGCCGCCGGGCGACAGGATGCGCTCAACGTCGGACATTGAAACGACACCGTGGTGCTGGTAGAGGTCAACGTGGTCGGTTCGCAGTCGCTCCAGTGAACGCAAAAGGTCACGATGCGACGCTTCGGCGGTGCGCTCGGCGGTCTTGCAGGCGAGAAAAACGCGCCGGCGGTAGGGCTCGAGCGCCGGGCCCAGCCGCTCCTCGGCGTTGCCGTAGGTGGGCGCGACGTCGAAGTAGTTCACCCCGCGGTCGATCGCCTCGGCGACGTAACGCTCGACGTCCTCAGGGGTTTCGCTCATGGCGACGATGCCCCCGAAGCCGACGACCGACAGCCGCTCGCCCGTTCTGCCCAGCACGCGCTGTTCCACGTGACACCTCCTCCGCTCCGCCATTCTACACGATGACGCCGCCAACGCAAGCCCGCGCGTGCGGTGCGCGCCGCCGACGACGTATCACCTTGTGAGACCGGGGGTTACTTCGAGTGGAGTGTGACGGCGCCCCTGCTGAGGCCCTCGAGCGCGTCGGACTTGAGGTACTCGCGGGCGGTTCGGTCGTCCTTCAGATACGGCTCCGGCATCTCCCGGGCGTGTCACACGTCAGCGTCCCTACGTGAAACCCCGAAGGGACGGGTTTGATTCGCGCCTTTTCGGCAAAAGCGGCGAAACCGCGTCGAGGGGCCGCCGGGGGTGCCGGACCTCACTTTTCGGTTGACACCTTCCCCCTCGCCGATATATTTGAGAAAGCGAGCACAGGCTTCAGGTTAGGTCGTCCGTCGTTTCGCCGGAGTTCGGCAGAGGAGCAGGAAAATGAGGTCCCGGACACGTCGAGGGTTCTGGCGCTCATGTGTAACGGTGCTGTTTTTCGCCTTCCTGGCGGGTGTGGCGTGTGCGCAGGAGGCGCACGTCCGGTCCGACACCGCCGGGGCCGCCGGTTTTCCCATCGAGGGAGAGGTCGTCGGCGACGCCGTCTCGATTCGCTCGCGCAGTTCCATGGACGCAACGCGTCTCGCGTTCGCCTACAAGGGCGACAAGCTCCGCGTGCTGGGCGAGACGGGCGAGTGGTACCAGATCTTCCTGCCCCGTGAGTACACCATGTGGGTCACGAAGGACCTGGTGGTGGTGGGGGCCAATAAGGAAGCGGTGATCAACGCGGACAACGTGCGTGCACGTGCGGGAGCGGGTCTTCAGTATGAGACGGTGGGTCACCTGGACCGCGGCCGGCGCGTCGAGGTGCTGGACGAGAAGGACGGCTGGCTGAAGTTCCGGTTCGTCGGTGACGACCGCGGCTACATCTCCATCCGCTACGTCAGGCTGGAGGGTGAAGCGTCCCCGCGGGGGGTGGCCCCCTCTGCGGACGGGACGGCGCCGGAGGTCAGACAGCCGGTCGAGGTCCGGCCCGAACCCGAGGTCGAGCAGAAGGTCATGGAGGATTTCAACCGCGCCGAGGAGATCTACCGTCAGGAGGTCAAGAAGGAGAGCATCACCGACTGGAAGCTCGACGAGGCCCACACCCTGTACGTCGGCGTGCTCGAGAAGACCCGCAACAAGAACCTCGTCCAGAAGTGTCGCAGTCGCTGTGCCGTCATCGCACTCGCCAGACGCTACCAGCAGGCCACGAAGACGGCCGTCGACCCGAGGAAGCGTCTGGAGGAGCGTGAGAAGGAGATCGAGGAGGAGTTCGAGCGCAAGCGGCAGCTCCTCGCCAACGAGATCCACCAGCTCTTCCCCAGCGCCGACGCCGTGGGACGTCTCGAGAAACTCGCCAGTCCCTGGCTCCGGCCCGCCACCCACAAGCTCATCCGGGACGACCGTGTCACGCACCTCCTCCTCAGTGAGACCGTCGACCTCGCCGGCTACGAGGGAAAGCTGGTCGGCATCGAGGGGGAAGTGGACAAGTCCGTCAAGTGGCCGATACCGGCACTCAAGGTGACGCGGGTCGTCCTGCCCCCCGCCAAGTCCGACGAAGGGAAGAAACCCGAGCCGGAGAAGCCCCCCGCCACGGAACCGCCGACCGACACCGACACACCCCCGGCCAAGACGGATTGACCCGTTTCACCCGAGCGCTCATGTTCATCGCTTCCCGCATGGCGTCAGAGAAGACGGGTAACTGTCACGGGTCTCTCACGCCCCCGGCAATCGCAGCTCCCGCGTGAATCCCAACTTGTCAAGATGCGCAGGGCCGCCGCCTCGCCACCGTCCAACGCGCCTACCACAACGGCACCCTCGAGACCGGCGCCACCGTCGCCGCGCTCCAATATGACGGTCTCGGGCAAAGAACCGTCAAAAGGATCGAGAATTCCGGTGACTGGGACGCGACGCATCGGTATGCTTGCGATGGGCAAGAGGTCGTCGGGACCTGTCCCCAGTCAAGAACCAGTTACTAGAGAAGTCTCAGGGGTCGTCAAATGACTTGGTCGGGGTGCACCGACTTTGGCACCGGAAGGGAAAAGCTGGTATGAGATTATTCAAGCCGAATGTCAAGAAACTGGAGCGGAAGAGGGATGTTAGGCGCCTCGTCAAGGCGTTGAATGACCCCGAGCGTGGGACCCGAATTCAAGCGGCGGCGGCGCTGGGCCGCATAGGGGATCCGCTCGCCTTCGGGCCGTTGATTGCCGCGATGGGAGATCCTGATAAGGGGATTCACCTGCAGGCGGGTCTCGCCTTGGGGGACATCGGGAAACCGGCCGCGGATTCGCTCATAGCTGCTCTTGGGGACAAGACCCCGCAGATTCGATGGTCCGCGGCCGGCCTATTGGGGGAGATTGGGGAGGTCCGGGCTGTGGAACCCCTTATCTCTTCCCTGACCGATCAGGTACCGGAGGTCCGTGCCTGTGCGGCCCGCTCTCTGGGGAATCTGGGCGATTCGCGCGCTATCGCCCCCCTTGCTGCCTTGGCTAGTGATCCCCGTCCCGACGTGCGGCGGATTGCAGTGGAGGCACTCACCGGATTCGGAGCGCAAGCTGTTCCCTTGCTGGACCAGTCGCTCAGCTCCGGAGAGGAACACGCTAAGGAAGGTGTGGCCGAAGCGCTTTCACAGATGGGTGAGGTGGGCATCGCTGCGCTGATAGCCGCGCTCAAGCACAAGGACATGGCTGTTCGGCGAGCGGCTGCAAAGGGGTTGGCTGTAAGTCGGAGCCCTGACGCCGTTACAGGGCTTGTCTTCGTGCTCGGGGATGAACATGCGGAGGTGGGAAAGGCTGCGGTCGCTTCACTGGTTCAGATTGGGGCTCCCGGTCTTCCCGCGATCCTGCGGGCCCTGACAAACGACAACGAGAGGGCCGCGGCAAACGCCGCTGCCATCCTAGGGCAGATCGCGGATATCCGCGCGACGGAGGCCCTCATCACTGCAGCGAGGACGGGCAAGAAACTGGTCAGACAGGCTGCCGCCCGTTCCCTTGGACAAATTAGGAGCGAGAGTGCCATCCCGGTGCTGATAGAGAAGTTGCAGGACGGAGATGAAGACATGGACGTCAGATCGCACGCCGCCCTGGGGTTGTTGTATTTTGTCAAAGCGGGCAACCGGGAGATCGAGGCGTTGCTGGGTAGAGACGAGTACCGGGAACCCGTAATCGGTGCGGCTGCAATCCACATAGTCGAGCAGACGTTCGGGAATTGAGCGCGACGCTCTGGCGGGTAGGCTCTGCGTTGCGCCAGCGGCGAATGGTCGCGTTGGCCGCTCCGGGGGCCCTCGGGTGCCGGCAATAAGAGGGAAATAAAGGGGGACAGGGGGGCTGTTGAAAAAGGCGTCGTTGGTGTTCGTTTTTGTAGCGCGGCCACCTGTGGGCCGCGATTCCCGCCACTGGACGCGGGGCACAGGTCCCCGCGCTACATAAAGCAGGGGTTTTTCAACAGCCCCACAGGCCCCGTTTATTTGCGGCAGGCATGGCGGCATACGTTGCACGTGCCCGGCACTCGGGAAGAGCCAGGAATTCCGGTGACCGGGACGCGACGCATCGGTATACTTATGACGGCTGGAGCCTGCTCCGCCTTCGTCCCGAATCATCGGGACGAAGGCGGGAAGCCCGTCGGGACCCGCAGCAGCCCTGTCCCTAGTTAGTCTGGATGGAGCCGGTAGAATAGGAGGGAAATCCACAGCGGCTCTTTGACGGAGGTTTACCCATGTCGCAACTCAGGAGTCTCGTGCCGATTTCGCTCCTCCTTTTCCTTGCGGTGTCCGGGTGTCCGTCACACGACACCACGGCCTACAAGGGGCACCGGGTTCTCGCGTGGGCGATAGCCAAGGAAAGCGGGGACGTGTCGGGGTTTGCTTCCGGAGCCATCAAGCCGGAGACGAGCCTGAAGCTCGAACCCACGAAAGACTGCGTGGTCACCTACGAGTGGGGAGCCGTCGAGGCGGGCGGATGGATGGAGGAACCGATGGTGTCCAAAACGATCCGGTACGACGGCGGCAGTGCCCAAGGATCCGCTTCGCTCGTGGAACCTCAATGGTCCTTCCATTGTTTCAGGAAGCCCGTTATCGTCGTCACGTTCATCTCTCCCCTGGGAACCACGAAGTCGGCGAAGCTGGATAACATGGTCACCGGGGAGCTGAAAGGGACGCGAGGGGAGCTCGAGGACCTTGCCATGACGTCCCTCGTCGACGGCGGGTACGACTACGACGAGGGCGTGAAGACGATCGCGCAAAAAAGCAGGACAGTCACCGGTTTTTCGCTTATGTCTTCACGATGTCGCGAGGTCCTTGTCCGGGCTGGTCCCAAAGCCGTCGGGGTGTGTGTGGTGCCAGGTCCAGGCGGAGCGGACGGTGTCGGCGAGACGGGTGTATTGGGGTTTCCAGCCGAGGTCCCGCTCGATCCTCGCGGAACTCGCCACGAGCGAGGGGGGATCTCCCGGGCGGCGCGGCCCCACGGTCGAGGCGATGTCCCGGCCGGTGACCTCACGGGCGGTCTCGACGACTTCGTTGACGGTGTGTCCGGTGCCGCTGCCGAGGTTGTAGACGTGCCCCGAGCCGGGCGTGAGCACCTCGAGTGCGTCGAGGTGTGCCCGGGCGAGGTCGGTGACGTGAACGAAGTCGCGGACGGCGGTGCCGTCGCGCGTGTCGTAGTCGTCCCCGAACACCGTGAACGTCCCGCCGGTCAGGGCCGCCCGAAGCACCAGGGGAATCAGGTGCGTCTCGTGGCGGTGGGCCTCGCCGATCTCCCCGGACGCGTCCGCCCCCGCCGCGTTGAAATACCGAAGCGACACGTACCCCAGGTCAAACGCCTGACGGTAGGTCTCGAGGACGTGCTCGAAGGTGAGCTTGCTCCACCCGTACGGATTGACCGGCACCGTCGGGTGGTCCTCGTCGATGGGGAGCGACTCGGGGTCGCCGTAGGTGGCGGCGCTGGAGCTGAAGACGATGCACTTCACCCCGGCGGTGATCATGGCGTCGAGGAGGTTCAGTCCGCCGACGACGTTGACACGGTAGTATCGGTCGGGACGTTCGACGGATTCCCCGGGCTCGATGAGGCCGCAGAAGTGCATCACGCAGTCGAACCGGTCGCGTGCGAAGACCCTCCGGAGCACGTCGGCGTCCAGGATGTCCCCCTGCACCAGATCCGCGTCGCCGACGGCCTCGGCGTGACCGTTGGAGAGGTCGTCGAAGACGATCGGCTCGTGACCGGCCTCGAGCACCTGCCGCAGCACGTGACTGCCCACGTAGCCGGCACCACCCGTCAGCAGTATCTTCAAGCGGCTCCCTCCTCACACGACGTCCATGTGACAACACTCTAAACCGAAGGCGCGGGCGGGGTCAAGCGTTTTCGTTACAGGGCTTTGACAGGGCGACCCGCGTCCCTTACACTCCTCCGGTAAGAGCCGCTGACAGAATAGGAATCGTCTCCCCAGCGGGTGCGCCGGGTGCCGTGGGCAATTGGGCGCGGGGCACGGGTCCCCGCGCTACACAGGCCCGTGTAGCGCGGCCACCTGTGGGCCGCGTCCTGGACGTTGAGTTCGTCTTGTCATATGCTCCAAAGGCTTCGACGCAGGAGAGCGCCATGAGCGGGAAGAGCCGGAATCGTCTTGAGATCCTCCACCTCGACGACCACCTGGCGGTGGTGAACAAGGCGGCCGGCGTGCCGGTCGTGCCGACGCGCTCGGGCAGGGGTGAATCGCTCAGGGAGCTTCTCGCCGTCCATCTCGGCACGCCGCCTTTCGTCGTCCATCGCATCGACCGTGATACGACCGGCGTGGTTCTCTTCGCCCGTGACGCGCCGACCCACCGTGAACTCAGTCTCATGTTCGAGCACCGGGAGGTGGAGAAGGTCTACCTCGCGGTTGTCCGGGGGCATCCCGACCCCGCGGCGGGGACCATCGAGCTTCCGCTTCAACGTGACCGGCACGACCCGACGCGGATGACGGTCGCACGACGCGGCGGCAAGCCCTGCCGCACCGACTACCGGACCGTCGAGACCTTCCGGGGATACGCCCTGGTGGAGGTGAAACCGTGGACGGGCCGGATGCACCAGATCCGTGTGCACCTGTCGGCGATCGGGCACCCGCTTGCGGTGGATCCGGTCTACGGGGGTACACGGGCGGTCTGCCTGTCGGAGTTCAAGCGGGACTACCGGCAGAAAAAAGGCCGGGAGGAGCGTCCGCTCATCTCCCGGCTTTCACTGCATGCCAGTGTGGTGCGACTCGGTCGTCCCCTCACCCACGTCGGCGCAGCTCGATTCGAGGCCCCTTTGTCCCACGACCTCGACGTTTTCCTGAAGCAGCTCGCGAAGCACGCTTCTCTTCCGCGGCCCGCTCACTGAACGGAACGAACCAGCCCATGCGCCAGGCCACCAGCACCGCCGCGACGACCACCGTCAGGAGTGTCCAGCCGAACCACCCGGAGCCCCCCTCGGGGGCGCCGATCGCCGCGGTCGCCAGCTTCCGTCGAGCGGCCAGTGCCCTCGGACTGTTCATCTCCTCCGCCGATCGCGTCGGTCCCTGGTAGAACCGCCGTCCCTCATACATCGCATACTTCCTCTCCGCCAGTCCCGCTTGATCCACTTGGGGAATCTCCCGACTCGCCTTCGCCAGCAAGGTCCCCTCCCGGCGGAAATCCATCGTGTCGCGACCGGAAACGATTTGCTCGGGTGGAGCGAAGTCCCACGGCACCTTGAGCTTTGATCGATCGAACTTCACTTCACGTCCGTTCGTGCCGGAGGCGGTGCTGTTCATTGGCTGCTGCCCCTCGGCCCAAACCGGCGTCAGCGTCGCCGCGAGTACCGCCACGGTCAGTGTCCAACCCGTCAGCGTAAGTCTCATCGGTATGGGTCCTCTCAGTTAGATCGCCACATCACCATTTTGACCGGCTTCCAGGTCTTGGGCAGCACGATGTGCGGCAGCAGCTCCTCTTGAAGCAGTCTGAGGTCGTGGGTCATTATCAGCCTTTTTCCCTCGTAGATGATGGCCTCGTTGCGGGCTGCGAGAGCCCCGTTGATCTCCACTATGAGCTCCTTGCCGCTTTGGTGCATCGCAAACGTGTGGTTCGTGTAGAAAACCGCGTCGAGTCGATTGATCTTCCTGCCGTAGTCGTTGCTGCACAGCTCCGCGTATGAGGTGGGGGCGGTCTCGGGGAAATTGCCTTCCCAGTACTCTTTCTTGAGTGGGACGTTGAGGTCGAAATCGCTCAGTTGTGTTCCGGGGTCATATTGTCCGTCGTCGTCGAGGTCCTCGCCCGTCCCGGGGATGGGATCACCGACCTGGAACCCCTTCGGGATCCACCCGTGCTCGGCATGCATCTCCGTGTACCGCTCCACCGTCCACACGTCGTCGTTTTCCAGGACATCGTCGTCGGCGGTTCCGAGGATGCCATCCCTTCCGGGACGGGTGTTGGGCATGCGGTCTTCGCCTGCGTCCTCCTCGCTCATGTTGCGTGGGTCAGAGATCCACTGGCCGATATCGTCGCGCCAGGAGGCGTCGTTGAAGTCCCCGACAACGATCTGTTCAACCGCGAACAGTCCCAACAGGTCACGAGCTGCGTTGTGCTCGATCCACTGCACGACGGCAGTCTTTGTGCGGGGGAAGGGTATCGGCAGCAGGGGGTCCACGTACTGCACGTTTCCTGAGACGTAGATGTTGCCGGCGCTGTAGATGGCTCCCTGTCCCTTGATGTAGCCTTTGATGATCACGTTCCCTCGGACGACGACCGTACCGTTCATCTCGATCGGGTGCTCCAGCGTCCCTTTGAGATACAGGTTCGGGTTCTCTCCGATCTCATCGCCCACGACAGCATTGGCCATGATCTCACCGTCGATCTTGATGGTCGAGTTGTCGGCCTTCGCGAGCAGCTCGTACTCGCCCAGATGGGCAAGGTCCGGCATGGGCTCCGGGGGGAAAAACTCGTGCAGATGTCGTTCCCTTGACGTTTCCCCGACGAGGCTGTCTGTGCCGATAATGTTCCAGCTGGCATACACCCCCCCTTCGTCTATCATCTCGCCCAGGGTGCCGTCGGGCAGTTTTTCAAACCGGGGAATGCCGTCGATCTGAGTCGCATAGCCGCCGAAGTCGAACTGTCCGTTGGCGCGCACGTTGCCGTTGGCGATGAAGCGGTCGCCGTGGTGCCAGCCCCAGTTGTCGATGAGGTAAACGTAGTCGAACACATCGCTCCCTTCGATGCCGACGCGCACGATGGCGGTGATGGTGCGTGTGACCACACGCGGGTCGTCGGCCGATGGAACGTGACCAGTCGCGGTGATGCTGATGTCGCGGTGCCACGCGTCCACCGGCTGGACGCTACCGATGACCACGTCGTACTCGCCGACCGTAATCCCGTCCGATATCAGTGGTCGTCGCTCGATCGTGTGCTGTCCCGCCAGGGCCTCGAACGCATCGAAGAACGGTCGCCTCAGCAAGGTGACCGCCATGATCTCCTTGAGGGTCTTGATCTCATCATGCAGTCCGGCCGAGGCCACAAAAAACGCCTTGTCCCGCTGAATGGCTGCATGGGTCCCCTGACTTTCCATGTTGGAGACCAGGAGACCCGTGACGCAGAACACCGCCACGATGACGGCAAGAATGAGTGCGGCAATGAGGACGGCGCCTCTATCCTGATTCTGCACGTTGATGAAAGGCTTCCTCTTCATACGGTTTTGCCTCGATCAGTTTCTCGTCGAGACGGACGTCGTCTCGGTGCGCCGCCGGACGCGTCCCTTGCGCTCGGCCGTGACGCGCACCATCATCGTGTAAAGCCCGTCGGCCGCCAGTGCTCGGATCGGTCAGCGGTCCTCTGCCGGAATGCGGACCCGCCGACTGACATCCCTCAGAGCCGAACGGGCCGCGGCTGTCTTCGTGGGTGCGGGCCTCTCAATCGGATCGCCACATCACCATCCTGAGCGGCTTCCAGGTCTTGGGGAGGTCCAGGGCATGTGGGTTGTTCTCCTGGAGCAGTCTCAGGTCATAATTGAAGACGGCGTGCTTGGTCCCGTATATGATCGACTCGTTTCGTGACACGACACAGCCGTTGACAATCAGGTCGCGGTCCGAGTCGAGCGTGAGCAGGGCAAAGGCGTGGTTGGTGTAGAAGGCAGCGTCCAGTCGGTCGATTTCGAGGCCGGCCGCATCACCGCAGAGCTCCCGGTACTGCCACTCCCCCGCCGGGAAGTTGCCCGACCACTCCGTGTCCTTGAGACTGCTCCCCATGTCGAAATCGGACAGCTCTGCCCCGGGATCGTATACACCGTCGCCGTCGATATCCTCCCCGGTCTCCGGTATGCCATCGCCCACTTTGCGGCCTGCCGGGATCATTCCGGCGTCGCCATGCGCTTTCGTGTAACGCCGCACAGTCCAGATCTTGTCGTCTTCGAGGATGTCGTCGTCCGCGGTCCCGGGGAGGCCGTCACGTCCGGCCCGTGTATTGGGAATGCCGTCCTCACCGGCGTCTTCGTCGCTCCTGTTCCGATGATCCTTCATCCAGTACTGAACCTGGTACCGCCATTGATTGTGCTGGTAATCGCCGGCGATGATGTGTTGGCGGGCGAACAGTCCCAGGGCGTCCGCCGACTCGTTCCTCTTGATCCACTCTTCCATGTTCGACTTGCTGGGGTCCTCGGGCGGCGGCTCGATGGGGTTCGAGTAGACGATGTTGCCGGCGATGTAGATGTTCCCCTGGACGTAGAGTGCGCCTTTGCCTCGAACGTACCCCTGGATGATCAGGTCCCCCTTGACCACGATCGGCCCGTCCAGCTCGATCGGATCGTCCACGGTGCCCTTGAGGAACAGCCTGGGCTTTTCGCCCGGCTCGTCTCCCACCACGGCGTTGCACATCTGCACCCCGCCGATTTTGATGTTGGCGCTCTTCTGCTTCGCGGTTTCCTCGTACAGGGTCATGTCGGTCAGGTTGGGCATTGGAATCGGCGGGCCAAACGCGTGCATATGCTCATCTTCGGATGTCCTCCCCTGGACATTCTCAGACCCCTTGATGTCCCATCCCGCATAGACGCCCCCTTGGTCCACCGCCGCGCCGAAGACGCCGCTGTAGATCTCCGAGAACCGCGGCATCCCGTTGACGTAAGGACGGTAGCCGCCGAAATCGAACTGTCCGTTCGCCCGTATGTTGCCGTTGGCGATGATGGTGTTGCCGTAGTACCAACCCCAGTTGTTGATGAAGTAAACGTAGTCAAAGACCTCACTGCGACCGATACCGACACGTATGACGGCGGAAACGGTGCGGGTGACGGCCTGGGGATGACCGGCGAACGGCACAGAACCGGTGGCGGTTATGGTGACGTCACGGTTCCACGCATCCACCGCCGCGACGCTGTCGACGACAACGTCGTACTCGCCAACCACCATGCCGTTCGACATCAGGGGCCGCTGCTGGATCGTCTGCTGTCCGGCCATGGCGTGGAACGCCTTGAACGGCTCCTTGAGAGGAACCGCAGCCATGACGTCCTTGAGGGCCTTGACTTCATCATGCAGCCCCGCCGAGGCCACAAAAAACGCCTTGTCCCGCTGGATGCTCGCGTACGTTCCCCGGCTTTCCGTATGGGAAATCACGAGACTGGTCATGCAGAACATCGCCACGATCACGGCAAGAATGAGTGCGGCAATGAGGACGGCGCCTCTATCCTGATTCTGCACGTTCATGAAAGGCTTCCTCTTCATAAGGTTTTGCCCGATCAGTTTCTTGTCGAGACGGACGTCGTCTCGGTGCGCCGCCAGACGAGCTGCTTGCGCTCGGCGATGACACGCAGGGTGATCGTGTAAAGCCCGGCGGCCTCCGTGACGCCGAATCCTTTCTGACCATCGAACAGGTTGTCGACGTCGCGTGCGAGCACCTCGTCCATACGCTGCGGTATGCCGACACCGTCCGTCACGCGACGGATCAGCCACCCGTCTTCCACCTGGATATGGATATGCCAGCCGATGGTTCCCTCGGCGCCCCAGTTCACCGTCGAGCCGTCCTGTGAAATGGGGACCTGGAGGTCGACGATGTCGTGATTGTTGTCAGGGTCCGACGTGATATGAATGATGGATGAGGAGGACTGTCTCAGGTCGTCACTGATGCGGTTGAGCGCCTGACGCAGACTGAAGTTGGCGTCGGTATCTTCCCGTACCGTCAGGTAAGCATCGTTGGACGACGCGGTCAGGACGATGATCGTGATCAGGAGGATGCTTGAAATGATCGCCACGATGGCCACTTCAACCAGTGTGAAGCCCGCCTGGCGTGATCTGGCTTTCATCTTGCCTCTCCAAAGGCTGGTGTCTTTCCCGTCACCGTTGAAATCCGGCATCGCTGCCGTCGTCTCACCGGCCCTCCGTAGCACCCTCGTCGCCGTCCACCTACTCTTCGACGCTGACGGGGAGTTCGGTCTGGTCGGTCACTTCGGCCCGCTCGATCATCCCGGTGCTCAGCGTCGTGAACCGTATGCGTGAGCCGGTCACCGCCTCGACCTGGCTGAACTCCTCCATGGTCATCACCGCGAGTTCCGGGAGTGTGAGTTCGATCGCCGGTCGACACACCTCCACCTCCAGCGTCAGCAGACCCGGACTCGTCTCGAACACCTGGTACTTCACCGCGAGTCCGTCCGGGGTGAAGAGCGAGTTCCCGTCGAGGAGCAGCATGTCGCCGTAGACGATCTGGGTGGCCTCCTCGAGCAGCCGACGCGTGGTGGCCTGTGCCTCGGTGGCCCTGTTGGCCACGTCGGTTGCCAGGAAGGCGCCGGTGATGCTGGAGATGAGTCCCATGAAGATGATCGCCATCACGACGGACGCGATCATGAGTTCAAGCAGGGTGAATCCGGCGTCCCTCTGAGGTCGAGCTGTGATTCGCACGTTCTTGTCCCTGGCAAAAAGAAAACCCGCACCCATGACCGAAGGTGCGGGTTTGAGGCCGCTGTCCCTTCGGCAGTCCGGCTGTCCCCCATGGGGACCCGTGACTTTGCGCACGCACCTTGCGGTACGCTCGCCCTTTCGGGGAGTCTATGTCTATATCCAGTTTACATACCCCTAAATCGGCCCTGGGGTTTCAATAACTCTAACTTTTCTTTGCCCCCGAGGTGGCGGGAAACGCCGCGTAGGCCATCCGCCGACGCCCCATTTCACAATCGCACCATATGTTGGGTTCGCAGAACTGACACACCCATGATGTAGGGAAGGCCACGGGTACACGGAAAAGGAAGTAACGCCGCATTCGGATGCCGTGATCCGGACGTCACAAGGCAGGGAAAGCTTCAGGCTCCCGAATACCCCGCTCTTCCTTGCGGGGGGTGCGGGATCGGCCGACATGCACGGCCGCGGACGCTCACCGTGTTCGAGCTTTTCAATTGCAGCGCCACATGACCATCTTCAGGGGCTGCCAGGTCGTCGGCAGCCACAGACCGTGCGGGTTGTTCAGCCGGAGGAGTCTCACGTCATAGTTGAGAGTGAGGTGCTTCTTGCCGTAGAGGGTCGCCTCGTTGCGGACGACGAGACATCCGTTGATGATCAGGTCCTCGTCGGTAAGCACGGCAAACGTGTGGTTGGTGTAGAAAGCCGCGTCGAGTTGCTTGATCTTGATGCCGCCGCGGCAGATATCACAGTAACTGATGGGGCTGTCGGTCTTGGGGAGATTGCCTTCCCAGTAGTCCCTCAACAGCGGCGCCTTGAGGTCGAACTCGCTCATCTTTGTCGGCGGGTCATATTTGCCGTCCCCGTCGGTGTCCTCGCCGGTTCCCGGGATGGGGTCGCCGATGTGGAACCCGTCCGGAATCAGTCCCCACTCGGCATGTTTCCCGGTGTAGAAATCGGTCGTCCATGCCCCGTCGTCTTCGAGGGCGTCGTCATCGGCGGTTCCAGTGACGCCATCGCGGCCGGCCCGCGTCCTATGAATTTTGTCCTCACCGGCGGTTTCCCCACTACCGTACTGGCTGTCATTGACCCGCCCGCCGACGTATTCCTGCCACTCGCTGTCGGTGTAGTCGCCGACGATGATGTGTTCGACGGCGAAGAGACCGAGGGCGTCGGCGTCCTCGGCCTTGACGAGCCATGCTTCCATTTTGTCCCGCGTCCCATCGGGAGTATCCTCGATCTTGTTCTTGTACTTCAGGTCCCCGGCCACGTAGATGTTGCCCCCGGCGTAGAGCGCGCCCTTGCCGGTCACGTAGCCCTGGATGATGAGATCTCCGCGTACCACGACCGGGCCATTCAGGACGATAGGACTGTCGCTGCTGCCGTCCAGGTACAGGTTGGGCTTCTCGCCCTCTTCGTCGCCCACCACGGCGTTGCACACCTTCGTGCCGCCGATGGTGATGCTCGAATTGTTGAGCTTGGCCGTCGCCTCATACGCACTCAGGTCCGTGAGGTTCGGCATCAGCGCCGTCTCGACAAAAGAATGTTTGTGCTCCTCTCCCGAAGTGTCTCCCTCGACCTCGTCGTCCTCGACGACGTCCCAGCTGGCGTATATGCCGCCGTCGTCCACCTTTTCGCCGAACACGCAGCTTGACAGGCCCGTGAAGCGAGGCAGCCCGTTGATCTCCGAGGAGTGGCCCCCGAAGCAAAATCGCCCGTTCGCACGAACGTTGCCGTTGGCCTTGATGTTCTCGCCGTGGTACCATGCCCAGTTGTTGATGAAGTAGACGTAGTCGAAGACCTCACTCCGCGCACACCCGATGCGAAGGACAGCGGTAACGGTTCGACGGACCACCCTGGGATGGTCGGCCGACGGCACCCAACCGGTGGACGTGATCGTGATGTCCCGGTTGGACGAATCAACCGCCGTGACCGAATCGACCACAACTTCATATTCTCCAGCCGCTACGCCGCTCGACATCAGCGGGCACTTCTCGACGACAGTCGTGCCTGCAAGGGCTTCGAAGGGCTCAAACGCCCCCCCAAGCGAGGAAGCGGCCATCATGTCCTTGAGGG
>DATKVD010000200.1:0-16218 GCA_035530235.1 Planctomycetota bacterium
CACGGTCTTCCCGGTCATCACGACACCCGCCAGGAACACCGCCAGCGCCAGTCCCCACGACAGGGACCCGACGCGCGTGACGTTGGTGACGGTGACGGCGAGACGCGGCTCGGTGCCGAGACTGTAGAACGTGATGGCGTGACCGGTCTTCTCGAGGTCGATCTGGAGGCTCCTCAGACCCTCGAGACTGGCATAGGTGGCCCCGTCTCGACGCCAGCCGTATGAAACGCCGCCGGCCTCGTCCCCAGCACGGACCCCGGAACGCCAGGCCACCTGCTGACGCTCTTTCGTCTGTTTGATCCGGACGCCGATGGCGGCGTCCTGGGGGTCGAGCTCTTTCATCCGCTCGAGTACCGTGAGGGCGTCGGCGTACTTCTCGCCGTTGTAGAAGGTTGCGTACTGCTCGTGGAGCCGGGACTTGAGGACAGCCTGTTGCTGCTTCATGTTCGACAGCTCTTCACTGAGCTTCTTGGCCGCGTCGGCGTGACCTTCTCTCTGTGCGCTCTCGAGCTTCTTCTTCAGCTCGGACGTCGGTCCGGTGAAGTTGGGTACCTCGGCGAGGAGGTCCTTCACGCCGTAGACGACGGTCGCGTCGCCGTTGTCGTCCTTGCCGTCCCGTGCTCTGGCACCGCGCAGGCGGGTCTCCTCGTTCCTGATCGCCTTGTCGACCGCCTCGAGTCTCGCCTGGAGCGACCGGCTCATCTCGTCCTGTTCACGGAACTGTGAGGTGCGGTTGGACTTGTCCTTGCCGATGGCTTCCAGGAGCCGCTCTCGTTCCTTATTGAGTGTCCGGTACCGGTCCGAGACGCGGCGGCCGAGGGCCAAGGCCGCTTCGGGTCTTGCTTCCTCGTCGCGGCCCCCGTGCTTGATTGTCCCGCGGGCCTTCCAGGCGTCCGTTACTTTCTCTCCCGTCCGTCGGCCGTCGGACAGCACCGCCTCGACTTCCGCCGGCGTTTCCCTGGCGTTCCTCGCCACCAAGGCGACGGTGCGGGCGTACTCCTGCGCCTTGGCGAACATAGGTGGTGCGGTGAGGATGCCGTGGTCGGTGTCCATGCCGCCGGCGGCGTCAAAGAGATGAACCACCACGTCGGCGGCCGCCAGGGTCGGCGTCCAGATGTCTTCCGTCACCACCGTGCCCTCCGAGCGGACGACACGGTGTCCCGTCGGGACGTAGAGGTGCCAGACGAGGTCGGCGACGGGGACCCTGACGGGTTCGGTCTCCCCCGGTGCGTGGAGGAAGAGTTCGGGCGCCAGGACCTCCACGTTGCTCCAGAACCGTATGGGTCCGACGGGGGTCTCATAGACGACGAGGAGTTCGTGCACGGCGCCGGGCGCCCCGGCGGGAAGACTGAGGAGCAGCCGGTCACCCTCCCGCTGCGGCTTGGCGGGTCTCTCGTCGAGGGTGACCGACCAGAGGGTCGACCCCTTGGGCAGCTTCACCTCGAGGAAGAGGGCCTTGGTGCGGAGTCGGAAGCGTGCCGCGGTCTGACTGAGCCGGTCGGCCGAGACCGCCGTCGTGAGTTCCGCCTGCTGGACGATGGCGGGTGGGAGCGTGTAGGCCGGGTGTCGCGACACGGCGACGGTCACGGGCGGGGGGTCGCCCACGAATCCGAATGCCCCCAGGAGCCGTTCCCCCGGCTGGTACTTCGCGTCCACCAGTTCCCCGATGTCCACCTTCCGCGGGTGCTCCTCGATGGTGACGTCGATTTCGGCCGACCCCTCGACCGAGACGATCCCCGACTGGTAGACGACGCCGTCGGCACGGACCGCCGGCAGCGTGAGACGCTTGAGCTGCTCCTCGGAGAGCCGCTGCTGGAAGTCGACCACGAGCTTGACCTCCCCGCGGTGTCGCTGCGTGAGGAGTGCCGTCCAGCGACGCATCCCGTCCACCACCTCACTCGTGTGCTCCTTCACACCGACACCGTCGAGGCCGACGATGGACAGTGCCGTCGGGGTGTCCTCGGGCAGCAGCAGGCTCACACGACGGGTGCGGGCCTGGACCACGTCGTAGATGAGTTCATAGTGTGCCAGGAGTGCGTCACGCTCGATCCTGAAGAAAGAGAAGGTCTGTGCGGTGAGTCGGGGCTGGGTGCGCTCGACGATCATCCGTCCGCCCCAGGGCTGCCCCTCGTAGCGATAGGCGAGTGCCGCGGGCACCCCGGCGAGACCGTAGCTTCCCTTCCGGTCCTCGTCGAGGGGTGTGAGACGCTGGAGGGTCTGCGGACGGACGGTCATGTCGTCACGGGCGTCGACGGCGACGGCGCCCACGTCACGCGAGGCGCCCGACACCGCCAGCACCGGGAGTGCCACACTGGCGGTCGTCCACTCGTCGAACCACCCCCGGGGCGTGCACACGGCCTGCACGTCGATGCGCTTCTGCTCGCCGACGGGCAGTGCCTTGGGCAGCGGGATGTGGATCCGGCCCGCCTGGCCGGGCTGACCGTACCGCTCGAACGGGACGGAGGTCCCGTCGGCGGCCACGTGCGTCACCTCCCACCCGGCCGGTATCGAGACGTCCAGGGCGAACACCTTCTCCTCCTCCGGGAGGACGGCGAACGCCGCACGGAGTCCGTGACCGTCGTCGGCGACGGTCAGCACGAGACTGGTGGTCACGCGGAGTCTGGCCGGAGGCTTGGGGAAACTGGCGGCGAGGTCGAACTGTGCGTGCGGGGCGTAATAGGCGGCGACGGGTCGAAGACGTGCGGCGCCCGGCTCGGCTTCCAGCACCGTCGACGGCAGGGCACGCTTCAGCACCGACACGTCGATCTCAATCAGTCCCGACGGACGGATGGACGCCGCCTTCAGACGGTCCTCCAGCAGCAGTCCCACTACCGCCGTGTGACCGACGACGTCCAGGGGCTCGAACTTCGGCAGACTCCAGTCCGAGAGGTCCGGCTGGGTGCGGACGGCCGACAGCCCCAGCACCACCGTCCCGGTGGTCTCCTCACGCAGGTGGACGACCAGGACTTTGCGGGGTCCCGTCACGTCCACCGCCCACCGTGAGAGCTGCGGCGAGCGGACGTCCGTCACCTCGAAACCGTCCGGCACCTCGTACCGGAACTGGTCCGTCGAACGGTGCAGCACCGCCATCGAGAACGTCACGTGCAGACGGTCATAGCCTTGAGTTACCTCGTCCACGATGACACTCCGGGCCACGACGACACGGTCACGTCGACGCAGTCGACTGTTGAGGGTCATCACCAGTGACGTGCTCTCGCGGGCAGGGAGCAGCGTGATGCGGGTGTTTCCGGCGGTCTCGTCGAAGACGCGGCTGACGACGGGGGCGCCGCTTTTCACCTCGACGTCGCCCGGCACGGTGAGCGTCATGCGCGTGGCCGGCGGCGTGGGCAGACGGAAATTCAGGATCTGCCGGGCCGCCGTCGTCTCGAGCGGTGCCACCATGTCGAGCACCAGCGTGTGCTGTCCCACACCCGCGACGAACAGCATCAGACGACCGTCGTCGGCCAGTCCGATGGGGGCGCCCGTCCCGTCGAGCACCGCACGTCTCAGTCCCACACTCCCGAGGTCGAGTCCCACCGTGTGCAGTCCCTCTTCGAGCACGTCCACGGTGAGGGTGCCGGTGATGCGGGCACGCTCGTCGCCGAGCGTGGCGTCGTATTGGGCCGAGATGAGGGCCGCACTGCGCGGGGCACGTGACCGCACGGTCTTCCGCGCCTTCTCGAGCAGCTCCTCGTATTCCTTGCGTGAGAGCAGCACCCGCTGGGTGTCCCTCCCCAGCAGGACGTGCAGGTCTTCGAAGGGGACGAGGATCTCACGTGCGGGCTTCACCGTCGGCTGTTCGGCGGCCGTCCCGCCGCGCACGAGGACCAGCCCCGCAGCGACCAGCACGACGGACCACGCCGCAAAGAGCAGGTATTTACGCATTGCTCTGGCCTCCTTCGCCGCTCTCGTCCTTGTCATGTCGGGTGCGGCCCTTTCGCTTCGCGGAGGAAGGCGGGGTCTCGGCCTCCTCGCCGGTTTTTCCTTCGTCTCCGGGGGCGGACGCCTTGGGTTTGCGTCTGAGCCTGGCCGTCAGTCCACGCCAGGTTGTTCCCACGAACGAGGTCCCGGGGGACTTGTCCTTCGGACGTCGCGGACGCGTCCACACCAGATACCACAGGAACCAGCCCACCAGCACGATGAACACCCCGGCGATCAGGTTGCCGTCCACGATCTGCCGGGTGAGCGACGGGAAGAAGACGCCGAAAAAGACCAGCGTCACGGCGGCCGCACCGGCGGCCAGGGCACGCTCGACGACCCCCTTCCACAGCAGTGCCACGCCCCCGCCGATCACGATCACCCACACCAGCACCGTGAGCAGGTTCTCGTTGAGGGCGACCACACGGAGGGACCCGCTCGGGGGATCCGGGGGCCGGAGACTCGTGAAGAGATAGTGGTGTCCGTCGGTCTCGAAGCTCGTGAGCGAGCCGGTGTCCACGTCCAGTCCCTCGGTCACCCACTCGATCAGTCTTCCCGGACCGACCGTGGCGACGGGGACGAGGTTCCACCGTCGGGCGTACCACCTCAGCTCGGCGGTCCACGGTCCCGTGCGTCCCAGGTAGGCGAGGTTCTCGGGGACGTGGACCGACAGGCGCACCCTCTGGAGGGCGGGTTCGGGCTTTTCGGGAAAGACGGGACATTCGAACAGCAGTCCGGCGTGCTCGACCGTGTAGCGCAGCTCCAGGAGGAAAGGCTTCTCCGGGTCCTGTCCGACGAGGGGCACCGAGACGATGTTCTTCTCGGTGCCGCCCTGTTCGAGCGTGACGGGCCGGCCGTCGATGCGCAGGGGCTCCGTGTCGAAGCTGACGTTCACCGGGAGCTGGATGTGCAGACGCTGTCGCTGACTGCGCATGCGGTAGATGGCCTGGACCGACGTGACGTTGGCACGGGTCACCACCATGCGGATGAGTGCCCGATCGATGCTCGTCCGCTTGACCTCCTGCAGTTCGTAGCGTGTGGCCGCCACCGTGAGCTGCCAGTCCTCGTGGAACTCGAACGCCTGTGCGGCCGAGGGGACCTTCGCCCCCTCCATCAGGTCCTGCTGCGGGTCGATCGGTCTCAGCGTCGGACTCGGCTTCTCCGGACGGACGTCGAGGGTCTCGGTCTTGGCGAGGACGATCTGTCCCCACGCCCGGTCGGCACCCATGGGCTTGAGGGCCGGGACGCTCACCGACACGCTCTTGCCGATGTCCAGCTTCTCGATCTTCTCCTCCCATTTCAGCTGGATGCGGACCTGTCCGAGGAATTCGGTCTCACCGGTGAGCTGCCACGCGATGAACCCCTCGGCGAGGTCCTTCGGCTTTTCGGCGTCTTCGAGGGCCTGGTGTCGGACGCCCGGGGTGACGATGCGGATGTCGGCCGCGATCTCCGAAGGAACGTCGAGCCGGAACGACTTGACGCCGCTGTAGAGGATGTCGTAGAAGAGCGTGACGTCGTACTTGACGACCCCGGGCTCGAGACTGGCCACCAGCAGCTGTCGGGCGGTCACGTGGGGTTTCCGACGCTCGGCGGCGAGTGTCAGTGTCGTGGCTTCCTCGGTGTAGGCGAAGGCCAGGACGGGTCTTTCCTTGCCTTTCAGCGTGCTGCGCATGCCGTCGGTGGCTTCACTGAAGGAGATGGTGCGGAGTCCCTTGACGTTGCTGGGGTTCACGCGCAGGCTTTCGGGGGCGTAGACGATGACGCGTCCCGACCGTCTCTGGACACTGGTGGGCGTCACGCGCGGGATGACCAGCGGGACGTCCGCCGTCTTCCCCGTCGGGCTCAGGAGATCCGGCTCGTGCAGACGCATGTGAAGCTGAAGGGCAAGTCCCACCTTGCCGAACGCCTTCCGTGACAGGTTCACCACGAGGTGGGTCTTGTCGGTGCCCTCGAGGTGGTGGGCGTCCACCGCGGCGGCCGAAACGTCCTTGGTCGCCTGTCCGTGCACCTGACGGACCTCGTACCCTTTCGGGACGTCGAGTTCCAGTCGGAAGACCCCGGCCTTCTGCACGTCGTAGACCGCGAACATGTCGAGGGTAAGCTCTTCGGGATCGAGGTGCACCTCGACGAGTGAATCGACCTCGATGTGCGGCTGGATCTTCTCGACGCTGAGGGCCAGTTCAAAGGGCAGTGCCGCATAGCGGTAGGAGAACTGCCAGGCGGTGCGTCGGAGCGTCCCGGGGACCTCCGAGGCGTCGACCTGGAGCAGTCCGGTTCGTTTCTCGGCCTCCGCCCGCAGACCGGGCGCCACCCGCACCAGCACGATGCCCTGCTGACGTCCCACCCCGACGGCCTTCACCACCGGCATGCTCACACTCAGGATCCCGTTCGAGGCGAAGCGCTGGAGCTCGACCGTCAGGTCCTGGGACGTCTTGGCCGGCTCGAAGAGCTGCACCGTGATCTGCTGCACCTCACCCGCCGCCGCCACCGACCACTCCCGGACGTTCGGGTCGAACACGTTCACCACCTTCTGGTCGGCGGGCACCTCGATGACGAGGGTGGAGACCTCCGCACGACTGATGGCGTAGGCCAGTCGGACGTGTGTGCGTGTGACGCCTTCCTCGATGTGCATCTGCTGCTCGACCTTGACACTGGAGAGTGCCGCCAGACCCTTGGCCCCCTCGGCCTTGGGTGTCCAGTCGATGCGGACGGACGGTGCGGCCCCCACGAAGGCCATGACCACGGTCTCGGCGACGTCCTCGGCGACGGGCACTTCCGTCGCGGCGATGAGCGGACGGATGTTGACCTTCACCCCGGGCTCGCCCACGTGCACCTCCCACTTGCTGACGGGGGCCTGGGGTGTCTCGAACGAGACACTGTTCTGACCGGGGGCCTTGGTGTAGGAGCGAGCGAAGTCGAGGTTCAGTGTGTACGTCTGGGGGGTCTTGCCCTTCTTTTCCACGAGCAGCTTGTAGCCCTGGTCGGCCTCGAAGACGATGCGGGCCGGTTTACCCTCGAGCATCGCCCGGGTGATGGCGGCGTCCCGCAGACGCAGCGACACCTCGTTCCATCCCTCCTTCAGCACCTCGATCTTCACCACCGATTCGACCTTCACCACTTCCTTGGCGACCGTGGCCTTGTTCGTGATCTCGGTGATGAGCGAATCGACGGGAGGACGGAGTTCCTCGGGGGGCGGTGTCTTCTCCAGCCGTTCCCGCCACAGCTCCTGGAACTTCTCGTACGGCATGAAGACGACGCGTCCCTCCCGCTCGAAGACCTCACGAAGCTTCTTATACGGGATGTAGATGGTCTGTTCTTTGACGCTCGAGGCGTCCTTCGTGGGCTGTGCCGGCGGGGCCTGCGCCAGGACGACCGTCGACGTGAGAACCACGCTGAGAATCAGCACAAAGTACAGAATAACTCGGCTTGTCTCGCGCCTCATCAGTGTACCCCCCGATAGGGAAAGATGGTTTGAACTCAGCCTGGATACCGGTTGTCTACGCGATAGCGGAGCGCAAGTGACGGCTCGGCGCCGTCGGCCGGCGTCCCGGTCACGGACCTGCAGCTATTTCCTAAATCGCCTGTCGACAAGAGGTGTCTCGGCAGGCAGTTCAATTCGGTTGAGGTCCACGACCCGGCCGTCGGTGACGAGCACGATGTCCACGCGCGCCCGATGCAGGAAGCCACGACGGTCTTCTGTTCCGGTGGCGGGAACCCACTTTCCCCCTTCGGCCACCACGTACTCGGACAGTTCTCCGGAGGCGGACCTGACGGACGCCGGCCACGGGGGCTTAGCCTCGAGCCGTGTCCCGTCGGGGAGTTCCAGCGTGCCGCCCGACGGATACAGAACACGCACGCCGATCTGCATGGTGGAGCCGCTGACGTGATATTTCGAGGGGCTCTTCTCGAGGATCAACGGCGCCCCCCTGCTTTTCAGCTTGAGGAAGTGCGGCCACGCCTTCTCGAATTCCTCCCGGCGGTCGAAAGGAATCTCATACACGGTTTCCTGGATTCCGTGCGCGACCCCCACGGTGGTCGCTCGATCCCGGTATGGCTCCAGTTCCCTGGGCCATGAATCAGGCCACGTTCCTCCCTTTCCGACCATCACCGCCCCAAAGGCCGCGGTGACCGCCAGGACCACTGCCGGCAGGACAACGGCCGGTCTGCCCATCCTCATCCGTCAGTCTCCTCTCGTTGCACGCGCAATGCTGCGTCACCCGGCCTTCCGTTCCCCTCCCCTCTCCGGCAGAAGCACAGAATCTGCCTTGCAGGGGGGTTTCCCTGTTAGACGGTTCGGAGTCCGACCGGTTCCCCTGAAATGCCCGTCGGTTCCTGTTTTCGGGATGAGACGCCGCTCCTGCACAAGCCTCTCTGCAATTATTGGCGACTCACGGTGCAAGGTCAAGCCCTTCAATCGCCACTTCGACATAGAACAAGAAACAGCAGAACTGCCCTGCTCCAGGGACATTATGACACGCTGAAGGCCCTCCCGACGTAAAGGGTCTGTAACATTTCTTCCCCCGGACCGCATGCAGACCGGCTTTTTCTGGTTGAAACTTCGCCATGCCGCCGGTAGCATCTCAGCGACCGATAGAGGCATCGGGAGGTGGGCAAGATGTCCGAGGAACCGCTGGTCGTCGAAGAGCAGACCCTCTGCGCCCCCTGCACGGCTGCCTGCCCCGTCCACACCGACACCCGTCGGCTCGTGGAACTCATCGCCCGGGGCGATTATGAGGACGCCTTGGAACTCCTGCTGGCCGCCAATCCCTTCTCTTCCGTGTGCGGGAGGATCTGTCACCACCCGTGCGAGCAGAGCTGTCGACGCGTCAAGGTGGACGCACCGGTGGGACTGATGAGACTCAAGCGGTTCATCGTGGAGACGACCCGGGACTACCGTCTGTCGCGTCGTGAGGGGGCAAGGGTTCCGCAGGAGAAGCAGAAGGTGGCGGTCGTCGGCGCCGGTCCTTCGGGACTGACGGCGGCGGGCGACCTGGCCCGGCAGGGGTTCCGGGTGACCGTGTTTGAGAGGGCCGAAACGCCCGGGGGACTCCTGGGGAATGCCATCCCCCGCTACCGGTTGCCCTACGCCGTGGTTCGGGAGGACATCGACGACATCCTCGCCCTGGGCGTGGAGCTGCGGACCGGCGTGGCGATCGGCAAAGACATGCTCCTGGAAGACCTTATGGGCGAAGGCTTCGCCGCGGTTCTCGTCGCAACCGGACTTTCCGAGAGTCGGGCCCTGGCGATTCCGGGCATCGACGCCCACGGCATCACCCTCGCCCTCCCCTTCCTTCGGACCGCCCTTTCCCCGCAGCCTCCGGCCCTGGGCAGACGGGTGGTCGTCATCGGGGGAGGCAACGTGGCGATCGACGTGGCCCGGACGGCCCGACGGCTCGGCGTCCAGTCCGTGGTGCTCGTCTGCCTCGAATCCAGGGAGGAGATGCCCGCGTGGAAATGGGAGGTCGAGGAGGCGGAAGAGGAAGGGGTCCGCGTCATGAACTCCTGGGGACCCCGCTCGGTCTTCACCGACGAGGGGGTGGTGAAGGGCCTGGAGCTGAAGAGGTGCACCGCCGTCTTCGATGCCGAGGGGAGATTCCGTCCACAGTTTGACGAGACCGACGCGGCGACCGTGCTTGCCGACAACGTGATCATCGCCATCGGTCAGCACGGCGACCTGACCTGCCTGGCGGAGTCGAAGGTCGCCTTGGCGGGCGAAGGCCGCATCGAGTGGGGTCGTGAGACCCTGTGCACCTCGGTGGAGGGGGTCTTCGCGTGCGGCGAGGTGGTGACGGGTCCGGGCTCCGCGGTGGAGGCCGTCTTTGACGGCCACCGTGCGGCAAAGACGATCGCACACTTCCTGGAGACGGGAGAACCGTTGAAACAGCCCCCGATGGAGATGCCGCATCTCGGGGATCTCCCCGACGACGTTGCCGGAAAGGTGAAGGTGCTGGAACCGGTTGCCGCCGACATGTTGAGTGCCGAGGAACGGGTCCGGGATTTCTCCGAGATCGAGAGGGCGTTCACGGAGGCGGAGGCCCTCGCGGAGGCGAGACGATGTCTCGCCTGCACCACGGGAGCACTGGCCGACGAGGAGAAGTGTGCCGCCTGTCTCACGTGCGTCCGCATCTGTCCGTTCGGCGTGGCCACCATCGAGAAAACCGCCGTCATGCCCGAGGAGAAGTGTCAGGCCTGCGGGCTCTGTGCCGCACAGTGTCCCGCCGCCGCCATCGCACTCAAGCGGTTCGGGACCGACGAGATGAGGGGAAAGCTCCGCGAGATCGTCACCGGCATGAAGCGGAAAGGCATGTCGGTACCCCTCGTCGTCTCGTACTGCTGTCTCTTCGAGATGACGAGCCGGGGGTTCATCCGTCGGGCTCAGGAAGACTGTCCGCAGAAGGGCATATTCCCCGTCATGGTCCCGTGTGTGGCGAGACTGAGCGTCGTCGACCTCCTGAGTCCGTTCGAGGTCGGTGCCGACGGTGTGGTCGTCATCGCGTGCAGTGAGGGCTCCTGCCTCTACCCCACCGCGGAGGAGAGACTCCTCGGTCGGGTGCGTCAGGCGAAGGGGGTTTTGGGGGAGATCGGGCTGGAGGAGGACCGCATCGACTACTGGAAGACCCAGGGGTCGGCGGAGGTCTCCTGGACGGCGTTCTGGGAGCTGTCACGGAAGAAGCTGGAGCGGATACGGAAGTCCCGTGAGGGAGGAACGAAATGATCGTTGCGGAAAGGAAGCCACTGTCGGAGATCAGGGGGTTCGTCGAGGACTACTACCGGCTTCTGGTGGTGGGGTGCGGCACCTGTGCCACGGTGTGTCTGGCCGGCGGGGAAGCCGAGGTGAAGGTGGTGGCCTCGGGTCTCCGCATCTCCTTTCTGCAGGATGAGAAAGAGGTGGAAATCCTGGAAGACTGCGTGACGCGTCAGTGTGAGCCGGAGTTCGTGGAGAAGATCCAGAAGCGGGTCGAGGACGAGAAGGTGGAGGCGGTGGTGTCCCTGGGATGCGGGGTGGGGGTGAACTTCCTGGCCCAGAAGCTCGAGACCGTCCCCGTGTTTCCCGGGGTGAACACGAAATTCTTCGGTGCCGCCGTCGAGCCGGGCGTCTGGATCGAGATGTGTGCCGGGTGCGGGAACTGCATCCTTCACCTCACGGGAGGCGTCTGTCCCATCGCCCGGTGTTCGAAATCGATCCTCAACGGGCCCTGTGGCGGCAGCCGCGACGGAAAATGCGAGATCAACCCGGAAGTGGACTGCGGGTGGGCACTCATCGTCGAGAGGATGAAGAAGCTGGGGACCCTCGATCGTCTGGCGGAGAGGATTCCGCCCCGCGACTGGTCCACCTCCCACGCCGGGGGACCGAGAAAGGTCGTCCATGTGGAGGTCGCATCGCTCGACGACGAAAAGGGAGAGACCGAACCATGAAAAGCGGCAGCAATCTGGAGAGGGTTCTCGACGCCGGTCATTTCGCCGTGACGGCGGAGATCGGTCCTCCCATGGACTGCAACGCGGAGGAGGTCCTCAAGAAGGCGAGACTGCTCAAGGGCGTCGCCGACGCCTTCAACATCACGGACAACCAGACCGCGGTGGTGCGCATGTCGAGCATCGCGGCCGCGGTGCTTATCATGAGGGAAGGTCTGGAGCCGGTGATGCAGATGACCTGTCGGGACCGGAACCGTCTGGCGATCCAGGCGGACATCCTGGGTGCGTGTGCACTGGGGATCAGGAACTGTCTGTGCATCGCCGGGGACCACCAGTCGTTCGGGGCGGCGGGAAGGCTCAAGGGACACCCGGGCGCGAGGAACGTCTACGACGTCGATTCGATCCAGCTGCTCGCCGTCCTCAAGGGGATGAGGGACGAGGGGGTGCAGCAGGGCGGCGACCCGATCGAGATGAAGCCGCCGCTTCTTGTCGGTGCGGCATGGACACCCCTGGGAGACCCCGTGGAGATCCGTCCACTGAGACTGAAGAAGAAGGTGGACGCCGGGGCGGACTTCATCCAGACCCAGGGGGTCTACGACGTCGCACGGTTCGCCGAGCAGATGAAGATCGTCTGCGACATGGGACTCCACGAGCGCACCGCCGTCCTCGCCGGCGTCATTGTGCCCAGGAACCTGGGGATGCTGAAATACATGAACAGCTCGGTCGCCGGTGTGAGTGTCCCCGACGCCTTGATGGAGCGCATGGCCAAAGCAAAGGACGCCGCCGGCAAGGACAAGAAACAGGCCTCACGGAACCAGGCGGAAGAGGGCATTAAGATCTCCGTGGAACTCATCGAGCAGGTGCGGGACATCCCCGGGGTCAAGGGGGTTCACGTCCAGGCCATCGAATGGGAACACCGGCTTCCGGAGATCCTCAAGAGAGCGGGGCTGCTGCCGAGACCTGCGGCCACCGGAAAGGAGACAGTCCATGGCGTCGAAAGCGAAGATCATGGTGGTTGAGGACAATCTGGATGAGGCCAAGCTCATCAAGATGGTCCTCGAGGGGGAGGGGTACGAGGCGGTCTGTGCCTTCAACGGCAAAGAGGCACTGGAACGACTGGAAGGCGAGGGCCCCCAGCTCATCGTTCTGGACGTCATGATGCCCGAGATGGACGGGTTCGCTTTCTGCACGAAGCTCCGGGAGTCCCCGGGACACAAGGACGTCCCCGTCGTCTTCCTTACCGGGGTCGCCAAGCACATCCAGGACACCCGATACCCGTTGGACGGGGTGATGCGGGCGGACGTCGATGACTACCTCGAGAAGCCGGTGAAGCCCGAGGATCTGCTGAAGACCATAGCCAGGCTGCTGGAATGATGGAAAGACAGACACCCCGGCTCAACTGCTGGGAAGTGATGGAGTGCGGCCTGGGACCGGAGGCGGCGGAGCCCTGTCCGGTCTCGGCCGACACGGCCTCCAACGGCACCAACGGCGGGACCAACGGCGGGAGACTCTGCTGGGCGGTGGCCGGCACCCTCTCCGGAGCCGAGGTCCTGGCCGGGTGTGCACAGACCACCAACTGTCTCACCTGCGATTTCTTCAACCGGGTGAAGTCAGAAGAGGGGATGTCCTTTCAGCTCCTGAAGCTGGCGCGGGGTATCAGCAGGTCCCGACGGCTTCACGAGACGATCTCCCAGGTGGAATCGCTGATGGCGATCCACGATCGACTGCGCTCCCATTTCGATCTGGACGCGACGATCCGGGAGATCACCGAGGAGGCCAGGAAGGTCACGGGGGCCCGCAGAAGCGTGGTGCTGCTGGTCAAGGGGAAGCCCCCCGCCCTTCACGGGGAGTTCCTGCTGAGGGGAAAACCGAAGAAGGTTGTCATCCGCATCGACGAGGAAAGCGCCTCGGGCTATGCCGCACTTCACGACCAGATCATGAACCTGAGGGACATCTACGACGCCAGGCAGGCCAACGGCGCCCCCGTCTTCGACCGCTCACTCGACAGACAGTACCGCTGCCGGACCCACTCCTTTCTCGCCGTCCCCATCCACGACAGCGAGGGAAGGGTCATCGGGGTCATTACCACCGCCAACGCCAAGAAGGGGTTCTTCTCCTCCGACGACGAATGGTTCATGAAGAACTACGCCACCGAGCTGGCCCTGGCGGTGGAGAAACAGAAGTTCATGCAGCAGAGCATCTCCGCGCTGCGGCTCGCCTCCATCGGTGATACCATCGCGGCACTCTCTCACTGCATCAAGAACATCGCCCAGGCACTCCGCAGCGGCTCCCACGTCGTCAAGCGGGCACTCGAGACCAACCAGATCCAGGACGTCAGGGTGGCCTGGGAAATACTCGACCGTCACATCGAGCGACTGGCCGACCTCTCGATGGACGTCCTCGTCTACGACCCGGAGGTGAGGGAGCGGTTCAAGGAGGCCAGTCTCAACGGCGTGGTGGAGCACGTGATGGGCCTGTTCAGGGAAGAGGCCCGGGCACGGGCGATCCAGATGCACTTCCGGAGAGGTCCGAGAGTGGACCCGGCCAAGTTCAACGCCATGGGCATCTACCGCTGTCTGGTCAATCTCATCAGCAACGCCCTGGATGCCTGTCCCCTCAGCGAAGGTGTGGTCACGGTCTGCACGGCCAGGACCGGCGAAAAGGAGTTCATGGTCAGTGTCACCGACAACGGTCGGGGCATGGATGAACTGACCCGGTCCGCCGTCTTTGAGCTCTTCCGGACCTCCAAGCCGCACAAGGGGACCGGATTGGGACTCTCGACCGTCGCCGGCATCGTCAGCAGACACAACGGCCGTGTCGAGATCGAGTCCGAAATCGGTCAGGGGACCACGTTCCGCATAGTCATCCGTGAGGATATCGCCGTGGTGTGAGGACGCCCGTCCCGGTCCGCACACGGTGCTGTACTCTCACGGGCAGCCCCCGGCGGCACAACACACCGGATTGGACTCTCTCTTGCGAAAGGAGACGACGTGAGACCCTTCGGGACGTGGGTCGTGTTGATGGTCGTGACGGGGATGTTCGCGACGGCAGCTCCGGCGCAGACCGGGCGACGCTTCGAGATCCTGGGCATCGGGGGCGGAGGCGGGATGTTCAGTCCCATCGGCTCGCCCCATGACCCGAAGCTGTGTTTCGTGTCGTGCGACATGGGCGGGTTCTACGTCTCCGAGGACGGCGGGAAGCACTGGTGGATGACGAATGCGTTCCAGATGCGCGGGAACACCAGTTGCCGGCCCGGGTTTCACCCGACGGACGCGAACGTCGTCTACATGCCCTACGGACGCGGACAGTTCCGCGTGAGCACCGACCGCGGCAGGCACTGGGAGACGCTTTGCGTTCAGGGCGGGTGGCAGCGGGACCGGGTGAACGCGGTGAACATCGACCGCGGCGGCGACGGGTCTGTCATCCTGGTGTGCACGGCCGACGGACTCTACCGCAGCACCGACGGCGGGAAAAGCTTCACCAGGGTCCAGGACATCGCAGGGAGCGTCATCTGGGCGCATTTCGATCAGACCTCGCCGGGGAACGCGCGCCGCGTCATCGCCGGGGTCTCCGAGGGCGTCTACGTTTCCACCGACGCCGGCGCGACGTGGACGAAGAAGGGCCGCGGCGTCACCGGAGCACTCTCCGGCTTCTGCGCCGGGAGTGACCCGAACAGGAAGACGGTCGTCTGCTACGCGGTCACCGCCAAGGAGGCGTTCGTTTCGACGGACGCGGGTGAGTCGTTCCGCAAGGTGTTCGACGCCCCCGACGGCAACTTCCGGTTCGCCTGCATGGCGGAGACGCAGCCGGATGTCTGCTACATCACGACGACGCGCGGCTGGGGCGTCTACAAGACGACCGACGCCGGACGGTCGTGGCAGGCCGTCTTTCATTTCCTCGGCGGGCCGAAGCAGAATGTGAAGTGGGGATGGCTCGCCACCGACTATACCCCGGGCTGGGGCGGGTCGGCCATCGGCTTCGGCGTCAACCCGGCACACCCCGACCATGTGATGTTCACCAACACCGGTGAGTTGTTCGTGACCGCCGACGGTGGAAGAACCTGGTCACAGGCGATGTCCGAGCCGGCACACGGGAACTGGCCGCAGCGCGACGGTGCCTGGACAACCAACGGACTCGAAGTCACCACCGTCTGGAGCTACAACTTCGACCCGTTCGACCCCAACCGCACCTATATCTGCTATACCGACATCGGGTTCATGCGCTCGACCGACCGCGGCAAGACGTGGCACGTCGCGTCCAAGGGCTCGCCGTGGCGGAACACCTTCTACAACATGCAGTTTGACCCCGACCGCAAGGGGGTGATCTACGCGGCCGCCGCCAATCACCACGACATCCCCGGGTGGACGAACAACACCGGTCCCCGCGGGCCGGGCGGCGTCGTGATGAGCACTGACCACGGTGCATCGTGGCGCCCCATGACGCGGGGACTGCCGCAGGGACGCATCCCCTGCACCTGCGTCCTCCTCGACCCCAGGAGCCCTCGCGACGGTCGCACGCTCTACTGCGTCATGCACGGCGACGGGGTCTACAAGTCGACCGACGGCGGGGAGTCGTGGGTGAAAAAGACGAAGGGACTCGGACGGCCCGGGAACATGAACCTCTACCTGGTGCGCTTCGGCCCCGACGGAAACCTGTATGCACTCATCACCGCCAAGCGGAAGGACCACGACTTCGATGTCGCCGGGGGGCTGTGGAAATCGACCGACGGGGCCGAAACCTGGACCGAACTCACGAAGGACGTGGACCTCTGGTGGCCCTGTGAGTTCGCCGTCCATCCGAAGGACCCGAAGAAGATCTGGATCAGCACCTCCGACGTGCCCGTGAAGTCCGGTGGAGGACTCTTCGTGAGCACCGACGGCGGAGAGA
>DATKVD010000201.1:0-4573 GCA_035530235.1 Planctomycetota bacterium
ATTACCGAGCGCAAACGTGCCGAGCAGGCGTTGAAGGAGGCCAACGACATCATCAACCGGAGTCCGGCGGTCACGTTCCTGTGTCGGAACGAAACCGCCTGGCCCGTCGAGTTCGTCTCGGAGAACGTGGCCCGGCTCTGCGGATACACCGCCGAGGAGTTCACCTCGGGCAGGGCGGCCTACACGGCGGTCGTCCACCCGGACGACCTCGAGCGGGTGGGGGAAGAGGTCGCCGACTTCAGCAGTGAGCCTGACAGGACGAGCTTCACCCAGCGGCCCTACCGGATCGTGACGAAGGACGGCAAAGTGAAGTGGGTGGAGAACGTCACGCACATCCGGAGAGACGCGAAAGGGAACATCACGCACTACGAAGGTGTGGTCGTCGACATCACGGAGCGGAGACAGGCCGAGGTCGAGGTCGCCGAGCTCAAGCACGAGATTGAATACATCCTCGGTGCCACGAAAACCGGTCTCGACATCATCGACGCCGAGTTCAACATCCGGTACATCGACCCCGAATGGCAGAAGGCCTACGGGGACCCCGCCGGCCGGAAGTGCTACGAGTACTTCATGGGGCGGAGTGAGGTCTGTCCGGGCTGTGGCATCGTCCAGGCCCTCGAAACCAAGTCCCCCTCCGTCACCGAGGAGATCCTCGTCCGGGAGAACAACCGACCCGTCCAGGTCACCACCATCCCCTTCCAGAATCAGGACGGGGAGTGGCTGGTCGCCGAGGTGAACGTGGACATCGCCGAACGCAAGCGGATGGACGAGGCACTCGCGGAGCGCACGAGGTCCCTCGAGCGCAGCAACGCCGAACTCCAGCAGTTCGCCTACGTGGCCTCACACGACCTCCAGGAACCGCTGCGGATGGTCGCCAGCTACGTTCAGCTCCTGGCAAGACGGTACAGGGGAAGGCTCGACCCGGACGCGGACGACTTCATCGACTATGCCGCCGACGGGGCCAAGCGAATGCAGGACCTCATCAACGCACTCCTGGAATACTCCCGTGTCGAGACACGTGCCATGCCGTTCACACCCACGGACTGCAACCACGTCCTCCAGCGAACCCTCCGGGGACTCCAGATGGCCATCCAGGAGAAGCACGCCGAGGTCACCTCGGACCACCTGCCTACCGTCATGGCCGACAGCATCCAGATGGGACGGCTTTTCCAGAACCTCATCGGCAACGGCATCAGGTTCCAGGAAGGTCGGACCCCGCACGTGCACGTGTCGTCCGAGCGTCTGAACGGGGAGTGGCACTTCTCGGTAAAGGACAACGGCATCGGACTTGACCCGCAATACGCCGAGCGGATCTTCGCCATCTTCCAGCGTCTGCACGGAAAGCGCGAATACCCCGGCACGGGCATCGGCCTGGCCATCTGCAAGCGGATCGTCGAACGTCACGGTGGACGGATCTGGGCGGAATCAACCCCCGGAGCCGGATCCACCTTTCACTTTACCATACCCTTAACGGAGGAGACGAAAGGATGAGCGTCGGACTCGCCAAGGAAACCGTGGAAATCCTCCTGGTGGAGGACAACCCGGGAGACGTCAGACTGACCCTCGAAGCCCTGAGGGAGAACAAGATCCTGAACAGGTTTCACGTCGCCTCCGACGGTGTCGGGGCGATGGCGTTCCTGCACAGGGAGGGAGTGTACACCGACGCCCCGCGTCCCGACCTGATCCTCCTCGACCTCAACCTGCCCGGCAAGGACGGACGTGAGGTTCTGGCCGAGATCAAGGCCGACGAGACACTCAGACGCATCCCCGTCGTCATCCTGACCACCTCCAAGGCCGAGGAGGACATCCTGAAGACCTACGACCTCCACGCGAACTGCTACATCACCAAGCCGGTGGACCTCGAGCAGTTCGTGCAGGTGGTCAAGGCCATCGAGAACTTCTGGCTGGAGATGGTCAAATTGCCAGGGGGTCTGGGAGACTGATTCCATGGGGAAAGAGACCATGAAGGTTCTGCTTGTCGAGGACAACCCGGGTGACGCGCGTCTGATCCGGGAGATCCTGAAGGAGGCCCGCACCGTCTCGTTCGACGTCGCACACGTCGACCGGCTCGAGACAGGTCTCCGACGCCTGTCCACGGACGGTATCGATGTCCTGCTTCTCGATCTGTCACTCCCGGACAGCCAGGGTCTGGAAACTCTCGCCAGGGCCCACCAGTCGGGCTCCCGGGCTGCCATCATCGTGCTCACCGGTCTGGACGACGAGAAGGTCGCGGTCGAAGCGGTGCGACAGGGGGCACAGGACTACCTCGTCAAGGGCCGCATCGACGACAACGTTCTCGTCCGTGCGATGCGATACGCGGTCGAGCGAAAGCTCGCCTCCGAAGCCCTGACCGAGAGTGAACGTCGGTACGCCGAGTTGATCAACCAGTCCCCCGACGCGATTCTCACCCTGGATACCCAGGGCCGTCTTCTCTCCTTCAACCTCTCGGCAGAGCAGATGTCCGGATACGCCGTCGCGGAAGTTCTCGGAAAACATTACGACGAGACCGGCCTGCTGGCCCCGGAGTCCTTGCCCAAGGCACGTGAGGAATTCGCGCACACCCTCTCCGGAAAGCAGGGCCCTCCATGTGAACTGACACTGGTGCGCAAGGACGCCGCCCGCCGGGTCATAGAGGTCAACGGCCAGATCGTGAGGTCAAACGGGATGGTCGAGGGCGTGCAGATCACCTGTCGTGACATCACGGCACGCGTGGAGGCCGAACAGGCACTGCGCGAGAGTCAGAAACAGCTCATGCAGTCGGAGAAGATGGCCTCGATCGGACAGCTGGCGGCAGGGGTCGCCCACGAGATCAACAACCCCGTCGGCTTCGTCATGAGCAACCTCGGTACGTTGACGGGGTACGTCGACACGTTCAAGCGTCTCATCGGGGAATACGGCAAGCTGGCCGACGGGGCGGCCGGCAGGGACGAGGCCGCAGTGCAGGGGGCCCTCGCGCGGATCAGGCAGATCGAGGTCCAGAAAGACCTCCCGTACGTCATGGACGACGTGGACAAGCTGCTGGAGGAATCCGCGGAAGGCACCGAGCGCATCCGTGACATCATCCGGAACCTCCGGAGCTTCGCGCGTATGGACGAGGGACAGATCAAGGAAGCGGACATCAACCAGGGCATCGAGGCCACGCTCAACATCTGCTGGAACGAACTCAAATACAAGTGCAACGTCCACAAGAAGCTGGGCGACCTCCCCCGCATCCGGTGCTACCCCGGTCGGCTCAACCAGGTCTTCATGAACCTGCTGGTCAACGCCGCCCAGGCCATCGAGGAGCACGGCGTCATCACCATTGAGACCGAGGCCGTCGATTCCACCGTGGTGATCCGGATCTCCGACACCGGCCGAGGCATTCGCCCCGAGCATCTCTCCAAGATTTTCGACCCGTTCTTCACCACAAAGGCGGTCGGAAAAGGCACGGGACTGGGACTTTCCATCTCACACGGGATCGTGCACAACCACAACGGAACCATTGAGGTCGAAAGCGAACTGAAGAAGGGGACGACCTTCACCATCCGCCTGCCCATCGAGGGACTGAAGGATGACTGAGAAAGCGGCACTGTTCGTAGACGACGAGGTGCATATCCTGAACTCCCTCATCCGTCTGCTTCGAGGCGAGCCTTACCGTCTTCTGACGGCCTTGGGGGGCAGAGAAGGCCTTACGACCCTCCAGGAGCACCCGGTGCAGGTCGTCATCTCCGACCACCGGATGCCCGGCATGACCGGTGTCGAGTTCCTCCAGTCCGTCAAGGAACTCTACCCCGACACCATCCGTGTGGTGCTCTCAGGATACGCCGACGGGGCCATGATCGTCGATTCGGTCAACAAGGGGGAGGTGTACCGCTTCCTCACCAAGCCGTGGGACGACGACCACCTGAAGACGTCCATCCGACAGTGCTTTCAGCAGTACGACCTCCTTCAGCAGAACAACGCACTCACGGAGCACAGTCGTCAGAAGAACGACGAGCTGAGGCAGTTGAACGAGGGGCTCGAACAGATCGTCGAGAGACGGACCTGGTCGCTCCGACTCATCCGCGTCATCGTCGACAACCTGCCCGTCCCCGTCATCGGCGTCAGCCGGGAGGGCATCATCGTGGTGGCCAACGAGAGCGTCCGACGGGCATTTCCGTCGCTTCAGAAGACACCGCCGGGAACCCACGTCAGACGCGTCTTTCCGCCTGACGTCGTGCGTCTCATCACACGCGCCCTCGAGGGTACCGGAACCTCGCCGCATCCACATACCTTTGAGTGGGACGACAGGCCCGTGCACATGCACATTCAGCCCCTCAGGGAGGCCGGGTCCGTCGCCGGCTGCATCCTCATGCCCGACACCGAGTCGGACATCGGCACACCGGACGACGGCCAATGTCGAACCGGTGAACCACGGGACCGCCCTCCACAGGAGAAGTCCCCATGAGCACTCCCGAGGTTCTCGTCGTGGACGACGACATGAGTATCCTGAAAGCCGACCGCAGGCTTCTTCACACCGAAGACGCGGGCGTGGGGGCGATGGCACGCAGGCGGCGGCGGGACGGGGGGATCAGCGCCCGGTTCGGGTGCGTAT
>DATKVD010000202.1:0-9655 GCA_035530235.1 Planctomycetota bacterium
GCGTGTTTCGGAGAGAAGCAGGGAATTGGCGTAGTGGTAGACCTTGCCCTGGCCCACGCTCAGCTCTTCGCGTTCGGTCTTGAGCTTCAATCCGAAGCGTCGTGCGAAGCGCGCGATGGGATAAGACGCGGCCGACCGTCCGGGATCGGCACCCAGCCAGGCGGTCGGGTTGCTGACAAATACCAGGTGTCCGCCCTGATTCACGTATTCGTGAAGCACCGCGTACTCGAGGTCCTCGTACTTCACCTCCGTGCGCTCCTGCCAGAGCACGACCAGTTCATAATCGGCCAGTTCGTTCCGCAGGGATGGGATGTAGCCGTTGGTTCTTGTGACGCCATACCCGGCCTGGGCCAGACAGTTGGGCAGGTATTCCGCAGCGGTGCCGGCCTCGTGACTGAGATCCACCAGGATTTCGATCGACGTGATGCGGTCGATGAGCTTGCGTGCCTCTTCGGCCTCCGGTTTCATGGGGAACGTCCGGATGACCTTGTCGAGGATGGTCCTGGCGTCGACGGCTCGGCCCTGGGTGACAAGCCTGCGGGCCTCGTCGAGCAGACCTCCGGGGGAGGGTGCCTCCTGTGCCGAAAGAGCCGAGGCCACGAGGAAGATCAGTCCGATCGGGAGCACGACGGCACGGAATGAGTCCCTGGAACACGTCATGCGTCCACTCCCCTGGAGACGACGGAAAGCGGCTTCACCAGGTATCTTAACAGAGTCGCAGACGGTGTCAAGCGGCCGTGTGGACGAAGCGGTCCGGCCGATCGCGTCTCGCGTGGAAATGTCGTCACTGCTAACGTGATGGTCCACCGGGGGTTAGCGAAATTCGCACGCCCGCAGGTCACAAAAATGCCAAATAGTTCTTGCCACTGGCATGGCGACTTCCTATCTTCTTGCCCGACAACTCCGTGGTGTTTTGGTCTCAGTCCGGGAGAAAAGAGTGAATCCTGAGAAATTCGCGGCTGACAGAATTGAGGAGATAGGGCGCATCGTCGGGAAGGACACGGCGGTGAGTGCCCTCTCGGGCGGGGTGGACAGTGCGGTGGTGACGGTGCTGGGCCACAGGGCACTGGGCAAGCGCCTCAAGGTCATCTTCATCGACGACGGCCTGATGCGCGAGGGGGAGCCGCGGGCGGTCAAGGCGGGCTTCCGGAAGCTCGGCATCCCGGTCAGCATCATCAACGCGCAGAAGACGTTCTTCCGTGCACTCAAGGGCCTGACGGACCCCGAGGACAAGCGCAAGGTCTTCAGTGACACCTTCTACAGGACCTTCGAGAAGGCCGTGAAGGCCACCGGGGCCAGATACCTGCTTCAGGGAACCATCGCCCCCGACATCATCGAGACGAAGAAGGCGGTGAAGACCCAGCACAACGTGCTGGAACAGATCGGGATCGACCCGCGGAAGAGGTACGGGTTCGTGGCGATCGAGCCCCTGAAGACGCTGTTCAAGCCGGGGGTTCGCAAGGTGGGTCGCGCGCTCGGCATGCCGAAGGCGATGACCGAACGGATGCCTTTCCCCGGACCGGGGCTTCTCTGCCGGTGCCTGGGGGAGGCGACGCCCCCACGGATCGAGATCGTCCGGAAGGCCTGCGGGATCGTGGAAGAGGAGACGAAACGGTTCAAGGCGTTCCAGACGTTCGGGGTGCTTTTGTCCGACCGTGCCACGGGTCTGACGAAGAAGGGCGGCCGGCACTTCGGGAACATCATCGTCATCCGGTGCGTCGACTCGAAGAACGCCATGACCGCCAAGGCGACCCGGGTCCCGCGGAAGGTGCTCGACAGGATCACCCGGCGCATCTTCAACGCCATCCCGCAGGTGGTGAAGGTGCTGTACGACCTGTCACCCAAGCCGCCGAGCACCATCGAATACATCTGACGATTTGACGCCATACTCCGTAGGACGGATCGAACGCATGAAGCCCCCCAAGGCCCTGCTGGTGCTGGAGGACGGGACGGTCTTTGAGGGCGTACCCTTTGCCTCGACCGGACGCGCCGTCGGCGAGACCGTCTTCTACACCGGTGTCGTCGGCTACCAGGAGGTCCTCACCAACCCCTGCTATGCAGGTACACTCACCGTCTTTACCTATCCCATCATCGGCAGCTACGGCGTCAACGACGAGGACAACGAGACGCCGGAGATCCATGCCGCGGGCGTGGTGCTGAAGAATTACAGCCCGTACGCGTCGAACTTCCGGGCGACAGGGAAGCTGGAGGAATTTCTTGTCGAGCGTGGGGTGGTCGGCATCCAGGGCATCGACACGCGCGCGGTCGTGGTTCACCTGCGCGATCACGGCGAGATGAAGGGAACGATCGTCTCGGGTGACGTCGATGCGGATGAAACGCTCAAGGAGTTGAAGAAGACGCCCTCACCGTGGGAAGCGGACCTTGTGAAGGGTCTGAAGGCCCCGGAGGTGCCAAGGCCCTCGGGAGCGAAGAAACTGGAACTCGCGGTGCTGAACGTGGGCGTCACCCGGAGCTGCCTGGCACAGTTGGCCGCACTGGGGTGTGCCGTCCAGATCCTTCCGGCTGCGGCTTCGCCGGAAGACGTGCTGAAGACGAAAGCGAAGGGGCTCCTCCTTGCCGGTGGACCGGGCAAGCCGCAAGTCCTTAGCTACGTTATAGATACGGTCACGGCCCTCCTGGGCCGACTGCCCATCCTCGGCGTGGGACTGGGGCATCATCTCCTCGCCCTGGCGCTGGGGTGCACGGTCAAGCGCATGACGGTGGGACATCACGGCGTGAACTATTCCGTCAGGCAAGTCTCGGACGGGACGTCCGAGATCACCTCCCAGCATCACAGTTTCGTGGTGGACGAGGACTCGATACCGGACGGCGTCGAGGTGACGCACGTGAACGTCAACGACCGGACCGTTGAGGGCATAAGAAGCACCGGGCACGCAGCGGCTTCGGTGCAGTTCCATCCCGCTCCGGACGAGATGGGCAAGCCGAACCGGGCGTTCGAGGCGTTCGTGAGCGGGCTTTAGAGAGGAAGACGCGACGTGCCGAGAAGAACCGACCTGAAGAGGATCCTGATCATCGGCTCGGGACCGATCATCATCGGTCAGGCGTGCGAGTTCGACTACTCCGGGTCCCAGGCCTGCAAGGCACTCAAGGAAGAGGGGTACGAGGTGGTGCTGGTGAACTCGAACCCCGCGACGATCATGACCGACCCGCGGATGGCCGACCGCACCTACGTCGAGCCGATCACGGCGGAAGTCATCGAGAAGATCATCGCGAAGGAGCGGCCCGACGCCATCCTTCCCACACTCGGCGGACAGACCGGACTCAACGTGGCGGTGTTCCTGTCACGGGCCGGGGTGTACGAGAAGTACGGGGTCGAGGTGCTCGGTGCCAGTCCCGAGGCCATCAGCCGGGCCGAGGACCGCGACCTCTTCAAGAAGGCGATGCAGGAGATCGGTCTCGGGGTTCCCCAAAGCGGCATCGCCACCTCGGTGGAAGAGGGGATGGCCATCGGGGAGGAGATCGGCTTCCCGCTGATCCTGCGTCCGGCCTTCACCCTCGGAGGCTTCGGCGGCGCCACCGCCTACAACGTCGAGGAACTCCAGGAATACCTCGGCAACGCCATCACCACCAGCCCGGTCGGACAGGTGCTTGTCGAACAGTCGGTGCTGGGATGGAAGGAGATCGAATTCGAGGTGATGCGCGACTGTGTGGACAACGTCATCATGATCACCTCGATGGAGAACGTCGACGCGATGGGCGTGCACACGGGCGATTCCATGGTGGTGGCTCCGTCGCAGACCCTGACGGCGAAGGAATACAAGCAATACGTCGACCTCTCGCGACGCGTCATCCGGAAGATCGACATCACCGGCGGCGGCGTCAACATCCAGTACGCCGGCAATCCCGCCAACGGCGACATCGTCATCATCGAGGTGAACCCCAGATTGTCGCGCTCGAGCGCGCTTGCCAGCAAGGCCACGGGCTTCCCCATCGCCAAGGTCGCGACCAAACTCGCCGTGGGCTTCACGCTCGACGAGATCATGAACGACGTGACCGGAAAGACCTCAGCGCTCTTCGAGCCGACGGTGGACTACTGCGTCTTCAAGATCGCCCGTTTCACCTTCAAGAAGTTCCCACAGGCCGACCCGACCATCAACACGTCGATGAAGTCGGTGGGTGAAGCGATGTCCATCGGGCGGTCGTTCAAGGAAGCCCTTCAGAAGGGCGTCCGCAGCCTGGAGATCGGGCGCTACGGGCTCGGGTTTGACGGCAAGGATCTCCCCGCCGACGAGCCCAGAAACGACGCCGAGCTGACACACAAGCTCGTGGTGCCCAACGACAAGCGCCACTTCTACATCAAGCACGCCCTCGAGAAGGGATGGTCCGTCCAGGAGGTGGCCCGACTCACCCACATCGACCGCTGGTTCATCGAGGGCATCCGGGAGATCATCGAGCTGAGCCGGAAGATCGGCGGCTACAGGGGCAGGAAGGGCATCGAACGGATGCCCGAGGCGCTCTGGTGGGAGGTCAAGGGCGCCGGGTTCTCCGACGTGCAGATCGCCCACCTGACCGGCACCGACCAGGTTACGGTACACGACGTGCGCAAGAAGCGCGGCGTCAAGCCGGCGTACAAGCTGGTGGACACGTGTGCCGGGGAGTTCGACCCCGACCGACCGTATTTCTACTCCACCTACGAGAAGGTGAACGAGAACCGCGTCAGCAAGAAGAAGAAGGTCATCATCCTCGGCGGCGGTCCGAACCGCATCGGACAGGGCATCGAGTTCGATTACTGCTGCTGTCATGCCAGTTACGCCATCAAGGAACTGGGGTATGAAGCCATTATGGTCAACTCGAACCCCGAGACGGTCTCGACCGACTACGACACCTCCGACAAGCTGTATTTCGAGCCCTTGACGCTGGAGGACGTGCTGGCCATCGTGGAAGAGGAGAACCCCGAGGGGGTGATCGTGCAGCTCGGGGGACAGACCCCCCTGAACCTGGCCGTCCCGCTGGAGAAGGCCGGGGTCAGAATCCTGGGAACGTCGCCCGACTCGATCGACCGTGCCGAGGACCGTGAGCGCTTCAAGCAGCTCCTGGCGAAACTGGGACTCGTTCAGACGCCGAACGCCACCGCCCGGTCGTTCGAGCAGGCCCGCACCATCGCCGCCGACATCGGCTATCCCGTGCTCGTGCGTCCGTCGTACGTCCTGGGCGGTCGCGCGATGCAGATCGTCTTCGACGACGCGGAGCTGGAGCAGTTCATGGCGGAAGCCACCGTGGCCTCCGACGCACTGAGCGATCACCCGATCCTGATCGACAAGTTCCTCGAACACGCCATCGAGATCGACGTGGACGCCGTGGCGGACGGTGAGCGGTGTGTCATCGGCGGGATCATGGAGCACATTGAGGAAGCCGGGATCCACAGTGGGGACTCGGCGTGTGTCATTCCGCCCATCACGTTGACGGACGAGGTGGTCGAGGCCCTCGCCGCGCAGACCCGTGCACTGGCGGCCGAACTGAAAGTGGTCGGGCTGATGAACGTGCAGTACGCCATCAAGGACGACGTCATCTACGTGCTCGAGGTGAACCCCCGGGCCAGTCGGACCGTCCCGTTCGTCTCCAAGGCGATCGGCGTGCCGCTGGCCAACATCGCCACGCGCGTGATGATGGGACACTCACTCCAGGAACTCGGCTTCACGAAGGAGGTCACGATCGATCACTTCGCGGTGAAGCAGGCGGTCTTTCCGTTCGTGCGCTTCCCGGGCGTCGACGCCGTGCTGGGACCGGAGATGCGGTCCACCGGTGAGGTGATGGGAATCGACACCTCCTTCGGACTCGCCTTTGCGAAGAGTCAGCAGGGCGCCGGACACGTCCTGCCGCTTGAAGGGAAAGTGTTCGTTTCCGTCAGGGACCGTGACAAGCGTGACATCATCTTCATCGCCAAGAAACTGGAGGACCTGGGGTTCGAGCTGGTGGCCACCCAGGGGACCGCGGCCGCACTGGCCCGAAACGACGTCCGTGTCAGCAAGCTCCAGCGCATCTCCGTCGGACGCCCCAACGTCCTTGACCTCATCAAGAACAAGGAGATCAAGCTCATCATCAACACGGTGAGTGGGAAGCACCCGCGACGTGACGAGGTGTACATCCGCACGCAGGCCATTGCACACGGCATCCCTCTCATCACGACGGTGAGTGCGGCCGGGGCCGTGGTCAACGGCATCGAGGCCCTCAAGAAACGCGGCATCTCCGTCAAGTCGCTCCAGGAATACCGGCAAAGCTGAGAACGGCAAGACGCTGAGTCGCTAAGACGCTGAGTCAGAAGCAACAGAAGAAGAAGTGCAGCCGGGCCGTTGCTTTCGCTTAGCGTCTCAGCGTCTCAGCGACTCGCTGTTCTAGCGGATGCGGATGGGAGAGAAGAGCATCTTGGTCGTGCGGCCGAGACGCTTGGCGAGCACCTTCAGCATCACGTCCATCAGCTTCATCGCCACCTTTTCGTGCTTCGTCTTGAGCTGGTTGTAGGTCTCCCGGCTGATCTCGATGAGTTCGGAATCGTTCACCGCACGGATGGAGGCCGAGTGCGGCTGGGTGAGCACGAGCGACAGTTCGCCGAACACCTCCCCGACACTCGCCAGAGCGATCTTCTCCTCGCGCAGACGGGTGACCTGCCGGTAGATCTGAACCATCCCGCGACGCACGATGAACAGCCCGTCCAGACGGTCGAACTGTCCTCCCTTGCGGAAGAAGATGTGCTTGCGTGCAATGAAATGACGGTGGCAGCACGCCGACAGGACGTGCGCGTCCTCGGGGGCGAACTCGGCGAAAAGGGGAAATTCCCTGAAGAACCGGGCCAGGTCGCTGATGCCCTCCTCGACCGCGGTGTCGATCCGCCCGGCGTCCTGGGAAGACAGCTCGACGAACTCCACGGCCATTGCGTGGTGGTGGGTGGCTGGAATGGCGTGACGGTCGGCAATGCGGCCGGATACCGTCAGCGGCGGCTTGGCGTCCTGCAGCCTGAGTTCCACCGTCACCAAGTCCCCACGGTTGAAATACCCGTCACAGTCGGCGGTCAGTGTGCCGCGCTGCAGGTTCAGGGTGACCCCGGGCACCCGTTTGTCCGTGGCGGCGTGATACAGACTGACGATGAATTGCCCCTTCATCCCCGAGGAGCCGGGGGAACCGCTGCCGTCATACATGCGGGCGATGGCCATGACCTGACTCCACAGAGCACCTGCCGTCCGTGCCGGCAGTATATCGTCGGGTGTGGGGTGTGTCAAGTGCCGCCGTCGAGGAGACGTCAGCGTGCAGGCGCCATGCGGTACGGTCTGTGCATGAGGTAGAGTCGACGTCTTTCCTCGATGTAGCGGGCGAGTTCATCGTTGCCCTGTGCCTGTGCAAGTCCGGCGGCACGAGCGGCGGTCCGTGCGGCCTCCTGGAACCGTCCGGTCTCGGCATAGGCGGCGGCCAGGACGTCGAGGACTTCGGGAGGGGCGGGGCTGGCCTCTCGACAGACGGCTTCGGCAAGGGCAACGGCCCGTTTGCCGTCCCGGAGGTGTGCGTAAGGTGCGGCACTCAGCAGCTGGGCCAGACTGGCCTGGAGCGAGAGACCCCCGGGGATGGCCTTGAGGGCCTCGTTCAGGACCTGGATGCTTTCGGCAAAGCGTCCCTGACGCTGGTAGAGTTCGGCAAGGTGATGGTAGGCACGCGGATGTCGGGGGTCCAGTCGGATGGATTCCCGCAGGTGCCTGACGGCCTCTTCGGGCTGCCCCAGACGCATCAGCACGTAGCCCATGCCGTTGTGCACGCCCGCGCGTTTGCGCTCGGGAACGCCCAGGGCCTTCTCGAAATGAGGCAGGGCCTCCTCCAGCATGCGGATGCTCTCTTCGTGCCGTTCCTGCTGCTCGTAGAATAGCCCGCGCTGCGCCAGCAGCAGTGCCAGATTGTTGTGGGACTCATACATCTTCGGGTTGGCCCGGAGTGCGGTGCGAAAGCAGTCCACCGCCAGGTCGTAGTGACCGCTTTTCGACAGCGTGTACCCGAGCTGATGCCACGTCATGGCGTCCCGGGGTCTCAGGTGCTTCACCTGCGCGAGGGTCTGTCGGGCCAGTTCGTCCTTGCCGGCGTTGGCGGCGGCCCAGTACTTGGTCGCCCACGCGTAAGGGTGTGAAGGCAGGACGTCGAGTGCACGGTTGATCCGCTTCAGGGCCTCCTCGTGTCGTTTCTCCTCCGAGAGGCACACGCACACGGTCATCTGGATGACCGGATCGCGCGGGTGGACGTCCGACAGTCTGATGAGTTCGTCACGGATGCGGTTGCTGCGGCCCTGGTCGGTGGCGTAGCGCAGCCAGTCGGGTTCCGGGGGGTCGGTCCGGGTGGGGACGTCGTATTGCTCAGGGTCGTGAAGCCGCCGCCGGAAGTGTGCCAGGCGATCGGCGTTGACGACGTCCCCCGGGTCAAGCTCGGCCACGCCCTCCAGACACCTGATGGCCGCACGGAGATATCCCTTGGCGGCCAGGATCTCCGCCAGACGTCCCAGGGCCTCCATATTGTACGGATTCGCCATCAGAACCTGTCCCAGACACTGCTCCGCGAAGTCATAGGCCCCGGCTTCCCGCAGGACCCGTGCGGCCGTCAGCATACTCCCCTGGAGCTGCAAGCCGTACTTGTCCTCGCGGTTGGCGATCTGCATGTGCACGACGGCCGCCAGGAAGTCCCGCTTGCTGCTGTAGTGTTCGGCCATCGCGAGACAGCTGTCCCGGGCCGCCTGGACGATGGGGTTGAACAGGTATTTCGCCGCGAGTGTTTCATCGCCGTCGGCGAGACAGGCCTTGCCCAGTTGGATGGATGCCGTCTCGCTGCTCGGGTTCAGTGTCCGGGCGTGACGCCAGTAGCTGCGGGGCGACCGTGCGTGGACGTTGGCCAGGCACAGGAGCACTGCGCAGGCAGTCACGGCGGCCGCCGCGATGGTCGCAGCCGTCAGCCGCCACAGCCGTCGGCGGGCCGCCATCAGCCGGTCCGCCAGGGACCCGGCGAGGAAGGCGAATCCCACCAGGGGCAGATACCGGTGACTCCAGGAGGCGTAGTCGTCGGTCAGGTTGAGCGGCGAGTGGAAATGGGGCATCACCCCCAGGAGGAGCAGGAACGCCCCGACGCCGATCCACTGCTTCCGGAAGAGCGCCCACAGACTCAGGATGACGCAGACACCCGCCACGACCGCCCACACGATGGACCACACGTTCCAGGCGTTGTCAAACTCCCCCGCAAGCCCCGTGACCGCCGCCGGCACGTCCCACCCCCGCAGCAGACCCAGAAACCGGTCGATGCCCCCGCCGCCGAACGAATACAGCCAGTGCCACAACGGACCCGCATGGTGCGTCGGAGCGTAGACGTAGAAGGTGGGATGTGGCGTCAAGGTGAGCCGGCAGGCGCCGACGGCGAGCATGCACGCGACGAAAGGAAGCAGTCGGGCGACGCTTCGGACGACGCGCGCCCGCCTGTACAACAGTTCGTGCAGGAGGATCAGCACCGGCAGCGTCATCACGGTGATGGACGTGAGAAGTCCGCACAGACAAAGGGCGACGGCAAGGACGTACATGGGCGTCCGGCGGCCCTCCACCCAGCGGAGGTAACAGAGGAAACTCCCCAGGTAAAAGCTCCCGCCGAGGACGTAGTGGAACAGGTTCGGCTGGTTGCCGAA
>DATKVD010000203.1:0-4335 GCA_035530235.1 Planctomycetota bacterium
TGATGTCAGGTGTTTCCATCCCCTCGTCGACTTCCGCCACCTTCGCAAGGCCACGTTCAACATCGCGCAGGAGGAGGTAAGAGCGTTCTGCATCCAGTCTGACGTGCACGTGGTCCCAAATCACTTCGAACCTCCCGTCAGGGCCGGTGAACTGAGGCTCCGGGTCCCACGCAAAAGGAACAACCAGGTAACGCACTCCTTTCAGCGGGTTGCCCGCCGGGTCCCGGACCACACCGGTGATTCTCGGCGACGCTTTCAACCGGACCTCAACCCGTTCTGTCTTGCCCTCGCCAACTGCCAGTCCCCCGGGCGCCGGGTCCGCCGGGAGGTATCCCGGCTGGTATACAGACATCTGGTCATAGTCATCGGGCAGGACCCGAATGCGAGCCACACCGTCGGCGCCGGTGCGGCCGCTGAAGGGGCGCAATCCAACATAGACGCCTTCGATCGGCTTGCCGCCGTCGGCATCGGTCACGATGACCTCAACAATACCTCCCTTGGTGACCTCGACGATCGTGCCGCCGACGGTCCTGCCCGCTTCGGCCTCCACGCTTGCCGGCAGGGAGACCCACTCGGCCGTGACGGGCGGCTTCGGCCGCACCAATCGCACCTGGTAACTCCCCGGCAGAAGCCCTGAGACCTGGAAGGCGCCGTCCTTGCCCGAGATGGAGGAATGAAGCCAGCTGTCGGGTCCCAGAAACAGGAGCCCGACCCCGGCAACGGGCCGGCGTGTCCCCTCTTCCACGACGGCGCCGGCAAGTCCGCCTCCCACCGGCATAACGATCCTGATGTCCGTTCTCCCGGCCGCGAAGTCCCCGTATCCGGAGTTGGGAGTATAGACCGTCGCCCGGCCGTGTGCCTCAACGACAAACGACGCCTCCGCGTCCGGAGGGATGTTGTTAAGGGAGAATTTACCCGCCGAATCGGTCTTACACGCAAGCCAGTCCACCGGTCGGAAGCCATGGAGCACGTGCTGAGCCGACAGCCTGTTGGTCGTCAAAGAAGCACGCAGCTGAGCCCCGGCGACGGGTGTCTCTGCCTCGTCGACGACGCTGCCCGCGAGGACCGAGGGGGTCGCCAACCTGATCCTCACTGCACGCTCGCTCTGCGAGGCATCCCAGAAGTCCCAGCCGAGTGCAAATCCCTCCTTCCAGGCAAGGACCTGCGCCTCTTCCACGCCGGAACTCACGTCCAGGACAAAAACGCCGGCGGCGTCGGTCTTGGCCCGGCCCAGCAGTTCCAGGGCGTTGACCCCCAAGCGGCGATCCCGGTCGTACGCCTCGACCGCAGCCCCCGCCACCGGCTTCCCGTCGGCGTCCACCACCCTGCCTGTGAGTGCCGGCGTCTTCACCTCCTGAGCCTTGCCGCACCCCGCCGCAACGACCAGACAGAACATCACCACGTGGAGTCGTCGCATGACGAGCCCTTCCAGAGGATCATTTCCCGTCGGCCGTGACCTGTCTCAGCTTGTCATCCAGGGACTCGAGGCTAAAGCCTTCGGCGCGGACGACGTGCCCGCGGTCGGTGAGGATGAGCCAGGGGAGTCCGCGCACGCCCCAGGAGGCGAGCGTCTTCTCGGCGTCGCCTGCCGGCGTGCCGACCGGAAAGGGAAGCTTCCATTCGTCCGTGAGTTTCCCGAGTGCGGTCGCGTCCGCCGCCGCGGCGTGGACGAGGACAACCGTGACGTCCTTCTTCGCCAGCTCCTCCGCCCTCGCCGCAAGTTCCCGGACGCAGTGCCGCGACGGACGCTGATTCATGTCCCAGAAGCAGACGAGGATCGACCTGTCCTTCGTCTGCCCGGCGTCGAGCTTGACGTTGAGGTCATCCGGTTTCGGCAGGGGCTTTCCGACCAGCGACACGGGGGCCTCGACCTTCGGCGGCTCGACGTAAACACGGGTCTCCGGCTTCCGCAGGACGACCTTCACGTCCTTGTCTCCGCCCGCGACGCGAGAATACCCCTGCACGTTCCCGCCCTGGACGCGTGCCAGGACGATGAGCGGCCCTTCACAGACCTTCTCGATGGAGAACTTCCCCTGCGCGTCCGTCGTGGCCCTGCGGTCCGGCTGCTTCTCGCCATAGGCCTGCACGAGGACGTCGCCGACGGGATTGCCGTCCTCGTCGACCACGACGCCGGAGACCGACTTGTCCGTCCGCGGCAGCTCGATGTCGTCCGCCTGCATGCGCCGGTCTTCGCCGGCCGCGGCGGAAACCGCCACCTGGCCCCGCCCGTACCCGTCCGCCAGGGCGTGCACGGTGTAGTCTTCATCCGGTGGAACGGCCCTGACCTCGTACCGGCCGTCAGGGCCCGCCACGACGGGTCCGGTGCTGATCGTGGATGATCGTCGACCGAGGCGCAGAAGCACGCTGAGGGTGGCGCCGGAAATCGGGTTGCCGTCGGGATCGACGACCCTTCCGGCGAGGGTCACGGCGGCGGCCATCTTGACGTCGAGCGTCTCATCGTCCTCGGGCATTTCGACGAGTGCGGCGAGGTTCCGCCCGGTGTGTTGTGCAAGGACGTGAAGCTGGGGGGCCGGCGAGCCGAGGAAGCCCGGGTCCCAGGTCAGCTCGAACTTCCCGTCCGCCTGGGTGCGCACCTCACTGCCGGAATAGGGCATCAGGCGGACCGCCGCCCCCTCCACCGGCGTCCCGGCTTCGTCGCGGACGACCCCCGTGATCTTCGGGAGGGTCCCCATGCGGACGTCGACGCGTTTCTCGACGCCTTCGCCGACGACGAGGAACATGACGTCCGACCGGGTGGTGTTGTATCCCGGTTTGTAGACGGTCGGCGAGCGATAGGCCCCCGGCGGCACGCGGACGCGCGCGATCCCGTCCTTGTCGGTCCGGCCCGTGAACGTCGTGACCGGCTCACCGCTCGTCATCACGCGGACCACCGCGTCGTCCACCGGACGCCGACTCCCGGCGTCGGTTACCGCCACCTCGATGATCGCGCCCCTGATCAGCTCGATCCTCAGACCAGCGGCGGTCTTGCCCGCTTCGACCGGTACGGTGACCGGCTCGGCCACGCGCTCGACCGGCTTCCCCTCCGGCGGCAGCAAGGTCACCAGGTAACGACCGGCCGGGAGGGTCTTGAAGCGGAACGTGCCGTCCTTTGCGGAGACCTCGCTTGCCGAGTGCCCGACGGGGCCTCCGGGGAGGGTGCGTGCGCGAAGGGCGACGCCCGCGACGGGCGCACCCGATTCCTTCTCAACCACGGTGCCTTCAATGCGGGCTTCGGGGGAAAGAACGATCGTGACGTCGGTCTTGCCGGCGGGGAAGCCGCGACGGTCCGGGCCGGTCACGGTCAGGCTCGCATGTCCGGCGACGCGCACGCTCAGGCTCACCGTGCTTTCGACGGGAAGGCCCTCGAACGAGAACCGTCCCTGTGCGTCGGTCCTGGTCGCGAGGGCCTCGAGCGGGACCTGATAGAGCGTCCGGGCCGGGGTTCTCAGTCCCGCGTGCAGCGAGGCGGCGGCAATCGGCGCACCGGCCTCATCCCTCACCGTTCCCGCGAGCTTCTCCGGCTTGCCGAGCCGGATCGTCACGCTCGCATCCTTCTCGGCACTCCACGTCTCCCATCCGAGTGCGAGACCCTCCTTCAGGGCGACCACCTTGAACAGCCGCTGGCCGCCGGCCGTGGTGACGACGAAGCTCCCGTCGGCAGCGGTCGTCGTCCGGGACTCGTCACGGTAGCCGGTCCCGTGCTCATCGCGGACCTGCTCAAACAGACGGACGGTCGCGGCGGCGACGGGATTCCCGTCGGCGTCCACGACCGTGCCTTTCAGGGTCACCTTTGCGGCGTCCTCGCCCGGAGCGAAGCCCGCCGCCAGGAGAAGACAGACCCCCACCGCACAGGCTGTTCGCATGTCGATCCCCCCGGCAAGGTCATTGCGTCTTGATCGGGAAGGACTCCTGCTCGATCTTGAAGGGGCCCCCGATTTCCACCGTCGCGGTGAAGGGGCCCTTCACGTTCTTGGGCTCTCGCCACGAGAGCGAACAGGAGTTGCCTCACCCGTACTCGAAGCTGAAGGTGCGGTTGTAGGACTTGTCGGCGTTGGTGATGCGGAGCTTCGGCGCCGGGGCCTGCTGCCCGTTGCGCAGGATGTAGACGTTTTCGGCGTTCGTGCCTTTCAGCTGGTGGCTGAAGAAAACCTCGCGCTCGCGCGCCGTCATCGTGACCGAGGCGACCACCCGGTCACAGACCACGACCTCGGTCGTCCGGCCCTCCTTCACCTCAAAGGCCATGTCTTCGGGGAAGGCGTCCGCGACGAGTTCCCACCTCACGTCCTTGCCGTCGGTACGATTGAAGTCGATGTACTTGAGGCGGTACGTGCCGAC
>DATKVD010000204.1:0-11078 GCA_035530235.1 Planctomycetota bacterium
GGGCTGCGAATAGTAGAGGTACACCCCCTTCCCCGTCGGGACGAACTCCTTGTCCACCATGACGTGTCCGAGACCCTTGAGGGCCGACAGTGCCGGTCGGGCCTTGTAGGCGAGGGGCGTCGGCAGACCGCGTCCGTCCAGGAGTGCCGTCCCGGGCTCGACCACCGCCCCGAGGTCCCCGTTGGCCGCGTTCGTCCACAGCTCCCTCACGAACGCCGCCGCACCGCCCTGGTCGGTCACCGTCCCCAGCGTGTAGGCCGGGTGCACCCGCTGACGGTTCAACGACGCCGCCAGACGCTTGAACGTCCCGTCGGCACACTCCATGAAGTCGAACGCTTCCGCGAGGTACGTCCAGTCGTACCCGCCGTAGGCGGCCGGGGCCAGCCCGCCTCGCAGACCCGTCCGCACCCCACGGTGCGTCAGACGTGCCTGCTGTGCGAGGGCCGTCACGGCCGTGCCGAACGTCTCGTCCATGAACGCACGGTGGTCCGCCCAGGGGGCGAAGTTCAGGAGTGTGCCCCTGCGACGTGCGGCGAATTCGCGCTTGAGGACCTCCCCCACCGTCATCGGCGTGACGTCTTCCCACCGACGGAACTTCACGTCCCACCGTCGCGACAGCACCCCCACGCCCGCATAGCGACGCTTGAGCCACGTCCGGAAGGCGGTGAGGGTCTCCGGGTCGAAGCAGAAGTCGATGGCCCGGTTTTCGGGGGTGATGCCCGGGTGGTCGAGGAGCACGTAGCCGACGGGGTTGTAGGTGGCGAGGGGGGTGACACGGTCGTTGAGTGCCGCGAGGGTCGTGGCGGAGACGTTGGCGGCGGAGAGACACGGGATGCGCCGGAGTGCGGAGTAGTCGCTCTTGGTGGTGCGGGTCTCGAAGTCCCGGAGGGCCGTGGCGACGTCACCGGCCGTGACGGCGAACCCCCCGCCGGTGCCGCCGGACACCAGTGCCCGGAGGTCACGGCTGCTCAGTGCGGAGACCGCGCTCGCGTCCCCGGCCAGCCCGGTCTGGAAGCCGAGAAGCCGCAGCACGTTCGCACGGTCCATGTGCGAGGCGACCGAGACGTCCGCCGTCACCAGCAGGTAGGTCTCCCAGCCGTGACTCGGCGGGATGCACCGGAGCTGCGCCTTCCCCGTTCGCTTCGAATCCCCCGTCGCCAGGACCGTCATCACCGGTGTCGAGAACCATCGCACCTGCAGCCGGAAGGGTGTCCCCCGGAAGCCCGTGCGCTTGAGTTCCTGACGCGCCGTCACCCGGCCGTGGACGTCCACCAGGTCGACGGTGAATTTCTCCCCGGGTCCCAGTCCGTCGACCTTCCCGGTCACGGTGTCGTAGAGGTTGACGGTGGACCGGTCGAGTTGGACCGTGAGGCCCTCCGGGAGCTTCGGACGCTGGGCGGTGAGGCCGGCGGCGATGAGACACACGAGCACCGGCAGCAGGATGAGCTTTCGTGTCATGACGGTCTCCTGAACGCAGAGGGGTCTCACACGACCTTCGGCAATTGACGGCCGGTCGGTGCCGACCGCTCACTCGTGGTAGATGAGCTTCTTCATCGCGTCCAGGAGCTCGGCGAGCATCACCATGGGCAGTCCCACGACGTTGGTGAAGCTGCCCTCGATCTTCTCGACGAAGCGGTCGCCGTGCTCCTGGATGGCGTAGGCCCCGGCCTTGCCGAGCCCCTCGCCGCTCCGGACGTACGCGTCCAGTTCCTCCCCGGACAGCGGTCTGAGGGTGACGCGCGTGACGTCGGCCCCCATCAGACGCTCGCCGCGACGGGGGTTCACCAGGCACACGCCCGTGATGACCTCGTGCGTGGTGCCGGAAAGCCTCCGCAGGATCTCCCGGGCCTCCGTGTCCCTCTCGGGCTTCCCGATGACGTGTCCGTCCAGGGACACGACGGTGTCCGCCCCGATGACGAGGGGATGCTCGATCCGCTCGGCCGCCTGCCGGGCCTTGGCGTAGGCCAGGGACTCGGCAAGCACCCGTGGGTCGTCCGGGTGCAGGTGGTCTTCCGGGATCCTGGGGACGACGACGTCGAAGTCGTACCCGGCCTGCTCCAGGAGTCGACGCCGGCGCTCCGACGAACTCGCCAGGATCAGACGGCCCGGGTAGCGGGCCGGCTCGAGGTCGTTCTGGAACCGCATGGACGTGTCTCCCCGTGGGATGCACCGGCACGTTGATTATATTTCCGGCCCGGCGGCCGGGCAAGGAAGAAAAGCCGACGGGCCGACGCTTCCCACGGCTCGTGTGGACCGTTCACGGAGGTCTCTGACGGCTCAGTGCTCCGGGGGGGCGTCGTGGGGCGTCTGGAGTGCCGCGTCGATGCGCTCGTCCCGGAAGTAGATGTCCTTGATGTCACGGAGCGTGAAGCCGGAGCCGTTGAGGCTGCGGATGAGTTCGATGTGTCTGAAGACCGGGTCGGAGAAGAGGTTGTGACCGCCCGGGCTGGTGCGGGCGGGTCGGATGAGACCGACGTTGAGATAGCGGTAGAAGACCTCACGACTGATGCCGGCCCGCTTGAGCACCTCACCGGTCTTGTAGAGTTTCGACGGTCGAGGTTTCTTCATGGACGTCCTCCCGGGCGTCGCCTTCGGCGGCCAGGGCCGCCTCCAGACGACGCTGATGTGCCCGACGGTGTGCGACGACCGCACGTCGGACCACGAAATACGCCGGCACGGAGACCGCCGCCGCCACCACGATGCTCCCCAGCCACAGCGGCCCGGCCAGGTCCAGACTCAGACGACCCAGTGCACGGAACATCGCAATCAACCGCTCATACCACCGGTCGTACGCAAACGCGTCCCGGAACCGCTGCCAGAACGACGGCCACGACAGCGGAGTCATCCGCAGCAGCCACGTCCCGATCACGTAGTTCCCGAAAAAGATCGGCACACTGGTCAGCGGGTTCGTGACCCACACGATGCTCATACCCGCCGTCCGGTTGCACCGGATGAAGAGCGACACGAACGCCACGAACAGCATCTGGATGCCCATCGTCGGCGTCAGTGCCACGAAGAGCCCCACCGCCACGCCCATCGCGATGCTGTGCGGGGTGTCGTTCAGCATCATCAGCCAGACGACGAACCCCTTGATCTTGTCGCGTGTTGCCTGGAACATGGGCTGCTCTAGGAAAGGAGCCGTGTCACCCCGCCGCGGTCGAGCTCCTTGAAACAGTTATCGACCACGTCGGTTGGATTCTGAAACGTTCCCCGTGCTTCGGCACGGACGACGTGTCGGCCGTCCGCCGAAAGGACCGCCGCACGCAGGCGGATCCCGTCTTCCCCGACCGGCTCGGCGAGTGCCCCCACCGGCAGGTGACATCCACCCCCCAGCCGCTCGAGCAGTCCGCGCTCGACGGCGGTGGTGACGAAGGTCGGCGTGTGGTTCAGCCCCCGCACGAGACGCATGACGTCGAGGTCGCCTTCACGCACCTGGACGGCGAGCGCCCCCTGTGCGGGGGCCGGGAGGAACCGTGCCGGGTCGAGCACCTCGGTGATGTCGTCGGTTCTGCCCAGGCGGTCCAGCGCCGCCTTGGCGACGACGATGGCGTCGTAGTCGCCGTCGCGGAGTTTTCTGAGCCGGGTATCGACGTTGCCGCGGAGCGGCCGGACGTCCAGGTCCGGCCGCAGCACCAGAAGCTGTGCCGAGCGTCTCGGACTGCTCGTGCCGACGATCGCCCCTTTCCGGAGGTCCTGCATCCCGGCGGCCTCACGACAGCAGAGCACGTCGCGCGGGTCGGCCCGCTCGGGCGTCGCCGCCACCACCAGCCCCGTCGTCGGCGCGACCGGCAGGTCCTTCAGACTGTGCACCGCCAGGTCGACCTCGCCCTCAAGGAGTGCCCGCTCGATCTCACGCGTGAAGACCCCGACCCCGCCGAGTTCGGAAATCGGCCGGTCCGTCACCCGCTCCCCGCGCGTCGTGATCGTCCGCAGCTCGATCTCGAGATCCGCGGACGCCGAGAGGGCCTGCGACACCAGACGCGTCTGGACGAGCGCGAGCCCGCTCCCTCTGGTCCCGATGATGAGACGCCGCGTCAATCGTTCCCCCCTTCCGGACCCCCTATCTTAAGCGCTCCGGGGCATTTTGGAAGTGATTTCGCCGACAAACGGCTTTGCGACGGCCGGCCGCACCTGCTATCATGCGGGCGGTGACGGCACCCTCGGCGGGAGACCCCTCATGGCGGGACGTCCGAACATCCTCTTCATCATGGCGGACCAGCTGCGCGCCGACGCACTGGGGTGTTACGGGAACGCGGTCTGCCGGACGCCGAACCTCGACCGGCTCGCATCTCACGGCGTGCTCTTCGAGAATTCGTTTACGCCCAACCCCATCTGCGTGCCCGCGCGGGCGTCCATCACCACCGGGAACTACTCGCACGTCGCGACGCGGAACAAGAATAACGGCGGCCTCATCCTCGACGACCAGGTGAAGCTCGCCGCGCACTTCGCCGACGCCGGGTACGGGACCTGCGCCTGCGGGAAGCTCCACTACGTCCCGTATGCCCCGCCGGGGACGCCGAGGCTCCTGCACGGGTTTCAGCACTGTGACCTGTCGGAATCGGGCCGGCTCGTGGGCGAGTTCGACCCCGAAGGGAAGCTCCGCGGGCTCGAAGATTACCATGACTACCTCGCCGACGTCGGCTGGGCGGGGTATTCCCGCGCCCACGGCATCGGCAACAACGATGTCCGCCCCTGCCCCACGCCGCTCCCGGCGGAGCACCACGTGGACCACTGGGTGGCCGACTGCACCATCCGACGGATGAAGGAGCACGTGACCGGTCACCCCGACCGGCCGTTCCTCATCTTCTGCTCGTTCCCGAAGCCGCACTCGCCGTATGACCCCCCGGGGGAATACGCGCGGATGTACGACCCGCGCGAGGTCCCGCCTCCCGTGGGTGACCCGTCGATGCTCGCCAGTCGTGCGCCGCACATGGACCGTGAGCGCTACGTGCGCGCCTTCACCTCGCTCAGCCCGGCGGCCCGGCAGGTCATCAAGGGCTACTACTACGGACTCATCACCCACCAGGACGCGCAGATCGGCCGTGTGCTGGCGGCGCTCGACGAGGCGAACGTCGCGGACAACACGATCGTCGTCTACACCGCGGACCACGGCGACCTGATGGGGGACTTCGGGACGTATTTCAAGGGCTCGTTTCTGGAGGGCTCGGTGCGCGTGCCGATGCTCTTCCGCGGCCCCGGCGTCCCGGCGGGTGAACGCCGGCGTCAGCTCGTCGGACTCCAGGACCTCCTCCCGACCCTCGCGGCGATGACCGGCTGTCCGCTGCCGACGGACGTGCAGGGACTGGATCTCTCCGCCGCCCTCGGCGACGGCACCGCCGACACGCGTGAGGTCTTCTACTCGCAGTGCTTCGACCCTCCGAAGCAGATGGCCATGGTCACCGACGGGCGGTGGAAATACTGCTACTCGCAGGAGGGGGCGATCGAGGAACTCTACGACCTCGCCGAGGACCCGGCCGAGTTGGTGAACCTCGCGACACGTCCCGACGCCGCGAAACTTCTGACCCCCTGGCGCGACCGCCTCATCGCGGAGGCCCGGAGACTCGGCGACATCGCACTCCTCGACGGCGGCCGCCTCGTCACCTCGCCCTTCGACCGCGCGGCGCTCAAGAACCTCCCCATCACCGGCATGGGCTGGCGGTGGTTCTGATGCCGCTCGTCGCCTTTCGCGTTGACTTCCGGCGTTGTTTCCCCTACCATGTCGAGCGCACTTTTCTGATGGGGGGACCCGCATGCTCGATATGAACGTCATCCGCAGCGAGACCGACCGTGTGAGGAAGGCCCTCGCCGACCGTGAGACGAAGTTCGACCTGGACGCACTCCTGGCGCTCGACGCGAAACGCCGCGAGATGATTCAGAAGGCCGAGGCCCTGAAGGCCGAGCGGAACGCCAACTCGAAGCAGGTGGCCGAACTCAAGAAGACCGGCGGCGACGCCTCCGCCATCATCGAGCGCACCAAGGCCATCGGCGGCGAGATCAAGGAGATCGACTCGGAACTCCGCGACGTTCAGGCCGAGATCGACGAACAGGTGATGCAGATCCCCAACATCCCCGCCGCCGACGTCCCCGTCGGCGACCCCTCGAAGAACCGGGAGGTGCGGCACGGGGGTGAGCGGGAAACGTTTGACTTCAAGCCGAAGCCGCACTGGGAGATCGGCGAATCGCTCGACATCCTCGATTTCCCGCGCGCCACCAAGATCGCCGAGCCGCACTTCGCACTCTTCAAGGGCGCGGGGGCACGACTCGTCCGCGCACTCTCGGGCTTCATGCTCGACCTTCACACCACCGAGCACGGATACACCGAGGTCTTTCCGCCCTTCCTCGTCAACCGCACCGCCATGACCGGCACCGGTCAGCTCCCCAAGTTCGAGGAGGACATGTACAAGACCTCCCTCGACGACCTCTTTCTCATCCCCACCGCCGAGGTGCCCGTGACGAACCTCCACCGGGACGAGATCCTGAACGAGGGGGACCTGCCTGTCTGCTACGCGGCCTACACGGCGTGCTTCCGTCGCGAGGCCGGCAGCTACGGCAAGGATACGCGGGCACTCATGCGCGTCCACCAGTTCGACAAGGTGGAGCTGGTGAAGTTCGTGCGGCCCGAGACGAGCTGCGACGAGCTGGAGAAACTGCTCACGGACGCCGAGCGCGTGGTGAAAATGCTCGGGCTCGAATACCGGGTGATGGTGCTTTCGACCCTGGAGTTGTCGTTCGCGGCGGCCAAGTGCTACGACATCGAACTGTGGGCCCCGGGCATCGAGCGGTGGCTCGAGACGTCGAGCTGCTCGAACTTCGAGGACTTCCAGGCCCGACGGGCCAACATCCGCTTCCGCGACCTGGACAGGAAGGTCCGGTTCGTCCACACGCTGAACGGCTCGGGCGTCGCGTTCGCCCGGCTTATCGCCGCCCTCCTCGAGACGTACCAGAACGCCGACGGCACCGTCACCGTCCCGGAAGTCCTGCGCCCCTACATGGGCGGGATGGAAAAAATCGCGTAGGAAATCCGAAGCACGGAATGACGGAATGACGGAAAGGGATGTGCCACGGCCCCGACGCTTCGGGGCCGTGATGTGCCGAGTACGGGGATGACGCCAAGCGAGCGAGGCATTTCTGATGGCCGACGTATACAACGTCTATTGCGATGAAAGCGGTCACCTCGAGCACGACGGTCAGCCGGTGATGGTGCTCGGCGGACTCTGGTGTCCGCTGGCGAGGACCCGTGATACTGCACGGGACATCCGGGCCATCAAGGCGCGGCACGACCTGCCCCTGCACTTCGAGGTGAAATGGACCAAGGTCTCCCCTGCCAGGGTCGATTTCTACCTGGACCTTGTGCGTTATTTCTTCCAGCAGAGAGACCTGCTCTTTCGTGCTCTCGTGATTCCCGACAAGTCGAAGCTCCGGCATGAGGATTTCGACCAGGACCACGACACGTTCTACTACAAGATGTATTTTGAGATGCTCAAGGCGATCCTCAAGCCCGACGAGCGCTACCGCATCTACCTCGACATCAAGGACACCCGCAGTGCGGTGAAGATGGCCAACCTGCGACGCGTGCTCAGCTACAGCATGCGTGACTTCTCCCAGGAAACGGTGGAGCGGATTCAAACGGTGCGTTCGGATGAGGTCGAGCAGGTTCAGCTGGTGGACCTGCTCATCGGAGCGGTGGGATATGCCAATCGCGAGTTCGGCACCAGCCCGGCCAAAGGCGAACTTGTTCAGGCCATTCGGGAGCATACCGGATATGTCTTGACGGAAAGCACGCCCCTGAGGGAAGACCGGTTCAACGTATTCATCTGGCGGCCGCGGGAGACCGATGGATGAGCAAGTTTCCCGAATGGCTTTCGGGACTTATCCGTCTCCAGGAATTCGGTGGTGATTGGTCACGTTACGTCAACGAGGTATTCTCACTCTTCTATCGGGATTTCATCCAATCGAAGCCGGTCCTTCGGGGGAGACAGGTCAGGTGTCGTCGTGATCCGATTTGCGACGGCAAGGAAGCGGGCTTCTGGCACTGTGTGTCAGAGGGTTCCGAAGAGGAAAGCCGCACCCCCGATCTCAGACGATGCGAAAGGATCGGGTGGATCCGAACAGTGATCGAGAACGCGGACGAGCCGGAAGTGGAGGTCTGGACGACACGTAAGCGTAACGATGACCGCTTGTATCTCTGGCTGAGGGAGGAGTACCTGGTTGTGCTTGGGTTGCGCAGGAGCTACTACCAGCTCATCACGGCGTTCTGCACGGACTACGAACACACGCGGAGGAAGCTCCGAAGGGAGCGAGACCGGTCCAGAAAAAGCTGACGCCGCCCTTAAAGGACGGCGTCGGGACTCCTCCCACACGTGGTGGTTGAGCTACTTTATTATCGCACCGGTGTCCCGAGAAGTCAAATTGTTTCCCGGGAAAAACGCGGCCGCAGGCCCGACCCCCCGGGCGGTTGCGTCGTAAGTGGCGTATAGACAACGGGTTAGGGCTTTCCCGGCCCCCTCTTCAAGTTGATCACTTCATGGCACAGACCGGTCTCGTCACCTCGAACGTTTACCTCGCCCACGACACGGGCGCGCACCCGGAGTGCGCCGCGAGACTCGTCGCCGTCCAGAACCACCTCCAGCTCATCGGTCTCATCGAGGACCTGCGCGTCATCACGCCCCGCGTCGCGAGCATCGAAGACCTGCGCATGGTCCACACGCAGGAGCACATCTTCCGCGTGCAGCGGATGTGTCACGAGGGACGGGCGTATCTCGACCCGGACACCGTCGTCTCACGCGAGTCGTTCGACGTCGCCCGCACCGCCGTCGGCGGCGTATTCACCGCCGTCGACCAGGTGATGCTGCGCGAGGTGAGGAACGCCTTCTGCCTGGTGCGCCCGCCGGGGCACCACGCGACCGCCTCGGAGGCCATGGGGTTCTGTCTGTTCAACAACATCGCCCTCGGCGCCCGGTATGTCCAGCGGCACCACGAGCAGCCGAAGGTGCTCATCGTCGATTTCGACGTCCACCACGGCAACGGGACCCAGTCCATCTTCTACGACGACCCGAGCGTCTTCTATTTCTCGGTGCACCGGTATCCGTTTTATCCGGGGACGGGCCGCGAGGACCAGCACGGGCGCGACGCCGGGACCGGCTTCAACCTCAACTGCCCCGTCACCATCACGCTCGACCGTGGGACCATCGTCAGCATCTTCGTCAAGACGCTCGACGAGGTGGCGGCACGGTTCACCCCCGATTTCGTGCTCATCTCGGCGGGCTTCGACGGCCACAAGGACGACCCCATCGCCGGACTCGGACTCGAGACACGGGACTTCCACGACATGACGGCCGCCGTGACGGAACTGGCCGGGAAAGCCTGCGACGGGCGCATCGTGAGCACGCTCGAGGGCGGCTACGACCTCGATTCCCTCGGGCCCTCGGTCGAGCAGCACCTCCGTGCACTCATGGAAGCCTTTTGACTGGCCTGCTTCGGCGTCCTCCGGTATAATCCGGGCATCCTCCGGACCTCTTGGGGAAGTGCCATGGCCGCAAAGCGGAAGCGTAGAGGGGACGCCGACGCGGCGACGGCCCGCCTGCGAAAGCGGTTCATCGACCAGATCCGTGCCCACGGACGCGTCCACCACCGTTCGCTCCTGGGGGCCATGCGCCGACACCTCGAGACCCCCGCCACCGAGACCGCACAGGACCTCGCGATGCTCATGAGACGGAAACTGCGCCTGCTGCCACAGCGGGTCAAAGACATCGCGAGCGTCCGTAAGGCACTGAAAGCGGCGCCGGATCCGCCGGAGGACCCGCGATGAGCGACGAGTCGGCCGTGTTCAGCTACTATCCGGGCTGCATGGCGACGGAGACCGCGCGGGAGTACGACGCCTCCATCCGCACGCTCGCCGGGTTGTGTGACGTCATACTCGACGAGATCGACGACTGGAACTGCTGTGGCGCGGACGTCGTGAAAGAGGCCCACCCGGAAGCCGCCGTCGTGCTCGCACAGCGGAACCTCGAGCTGGCGGCACAGGTTGTCGTCAGCGGCTGCCCGGTGTGCGTCCGACGGCTCCAGGAGGCGAGCCGGGCCGAACGTGCGATGCACGTGCTCGGCGTCTTCGCGCGTGCGGACGTCCGGGAGAAACTCAGGGCGAAGATCGAGGCGACGGGTGAAGAGCGTCCGCTGGGGTCGATGAAGGTGGCGTGCTTCTACGGTCGAGCGCTATCGGATGCGGTGCTCTGGGGCGGGGGTGACGGCCCCTGGCCGATGGATGTGTTGATGGGGCTTGCCGGGGCGACGGTGGTGAAGTGGTCCGGCGGCCGGCGGCCGTCGGGCGGCTACGCGCTCCTCGCGACGCCCGAGGAGGGGTTCGAGACCCTGGCGAAGGTCTTCCGTGACTTCGAGAAGTCGGACGCGGATGCGATCGTCACCGCCGACCCGCACGCCCACTTCAACCTCGACAGCTTCCAGTACACCGTCGGTCGGCGTCGACGACGCGCCCTCGACGTCCCCGTCTTTCACTTCACCGAACTCCTGGCCCTGGCGATGGGTCTCGAGCGTGCCGACAAGTGGCTCAGCCGCCACATCACCGGCACCTTCACGCTCATCGACCGACTGGTGGCCGAGGAAGACGAACGCAAACGCGCCGAAGGACGGAGGCACAAACCAGAAGCACGAAGCACGAAGCACGAAACAAGCACGAAATTCAAATGACGGAATGAGCGAAACGGGTCCCTATCCCGAGCGGTCTTTTCCGTCATTCGTGCTTGGGATTTGTCTCGGATTTCGTGCTTCGGATTTTGCTGTTCCGGCGAGTTCCTCTTGCATTGGGGTGATCTATGATCGTCGTCGGTCATCGAGGCTGGTCGCAGAAGTACCCGGAGAACACGCTGGCGAGCTTCCGGGGGGCGCTCGATCTGGGCGTGGATGCGATCGAACTCGATGTCCACGTGACGGCCGACGACCACGTCGTCGTGATTCACGACGAGGACGTGGAGCGGACGACCGACGGCAAGGGCCCGGTGCGCGAGATGACGCTCGCTGAGGTGAAGACGCTCGACGCCGGCGGGTGGTTCGACGCGAAATTC
>DATKVD010000205.1:0-16472 GCA_035530235.1 Planctomycetota bacterium
GAACCCTGACGGGCGAGAACTTCACGGTGAACGTTTTCTTTCGCGATCGTTTCATGTCTTCACGCTTCCCTTCAACCAGTCGAGATACTGTTGGCTGCCCGCACACACCGGCACGGCCAGGATCTCCGGGACCTCGTAGGGATGCAGTCTGCGGATGGCCGCCTCCAGTTCACCATAGGAAGCATCCGTGCTCTTGATGATACACAGCCACTCATCGGCTGTCTCGATTTTTCCCTGCCAACGGTAGGTGCTTCTGATGGGTCCGACGACCTGAACGCAGGCGGCAAGTCCCTCGTTCACCAGGGCGTCGGCGATTTTCCGTGCGTCGGCATCCGTCGCCGTCGTCGTGAAAACCTGGATAACGTCGGTCATGATTCGTTGCCTCCGGAAGCCCCGGCCGGAACCGGGAGGAGATCACAGAAGCAGTAGCGGTTCTCTCTCAGCACCACGTCCCCGCGCGTGAACGGGATGGGCCGTCCGAAGACGGGACCGTCGTAGACGAACGTGTGAAACTCTCCGTTCTCCCCGCACGGATCGACACTCCCGGGCAGCTCGGCGAGGAACCCCCGATCGTATTCCCGGCCCGAGAACGAACGGTCGAGCGCCTGCGTGTCCACACAGGTAACGACGGCTCGAAACCCGAGATCCAGAAAGCGCTGCGCGAGTTCACGGGTGTCCCGTCCCCACAGGGGAAAGACCGCTTCCATGCCTGCCCGGGCGAGCTTCTGCTCCCGATATCGTCGCAGGTCCTCGAGGAAGATGTCGCCGATGACCACGGCCTCGACACCCGCCGCTTTCTGGCGCTCAAGCACCTCGTGCATGCGACGCTCGTAAAGCCCCTCGTCCCCGTCTCCCGAGATGAACACCTCTTCCAGTGGGAGACCGATGGTCCGCACCTGTTCTCTCAGCAGTGTCCGGCGGACGCCGTGCATGCTGGTCCGGTCGTAGTCTTCGGTCACGGTCGTGAGGAGTGCAGCGACCCGCACGCCTTCGAGTTGCAGCACCTCATGGAGTGCCAGTGCACTGTCCTTCCCGCCACTCCACGAGACGATGACGTTTCGACTCACCGGTGGTCCACCCCGCAGACAGGCGCCCCGCTTCTGTCCCGACCTTGGCCGTCCCCGACGCCTACTTCCCCTCTCCAAGACGCGCGCCACGCACGGAGTCCGTGACGTCGACGAAGTGACGATGACTCGGCGGTTTGTAGGTGCTGCGGTCTTCCAGGAGCGGCAGTCTGGTGCCGAAGTAGTGATTGAAGATGACCCTGAACGAGTTGACCGGCGTGATGCCGGGATAGAGCAGCTCATTGCCGCCTGAGGGCAGATGATAGGCGTTGAGGATCGACATCCGTTCCCTCAGGCCCTCGACGGTGGGATGATCGAAATCGGGGATCAGCGAGCAGGCCCCGTGATCGCCCTGGATGACGATGATGGGTGGGACCGTAGAGTTCTCTTTGATCCCGACGACCACTTCCATCAGTTTCTTGTTGAGGAAGGTCAGCTGGTCGGCATAGAATTTCTGGTAGTCCGCCCGTTCCTTTTCGCCGGGCCATTCGGGTCCGCCGGGGGGATAGAGATGCGGGGGATCAACGGGCTCACCGTTCGGCCCGAACACAAAGGGACGATGCGGCGCCATGACGTGCGCATAGACGAACTTCGGTGACCGTCGGCTCGCAACAACCTTCAGGCCCTCGAGTGTGGAAAGGATCTGACGACGGCGCTTCTCGTTCCTGCTCAGTTTCTTGACGACACGTACAACCGGTGTCATCTCGAGAAGCCCGTTCTTGAACTCCGCCCCCCACCAGCCGACATCCGTAAGGAATGCGTCGGCGTAAGTCATGTCGGTGACCACGTAGCTGGTCCAGAAGGCGACCGTCTGATACCCCCGCCGCTTGAGGAACCGCATGACCCGGTTGTTTCTTATCGCTTCGGTCATGGACGCCGTGTCTGCACACGCGGCACCCATTTCCTCGACGAGGTCCGGGGCCGGTGTCATGTTGAGGCTCGCCGCCAGTGACAGTGCCGTGTCATTGTGGTTTGTGCAGCCCTCCCTGGCAACATAGAATCCCTGCTGCTCCAGCCACTCCAGAAAGTACCGGTTGTCGTAGCCATAGTACTCCCTGAGAATGTCGTCCCTGGTGTAGGCGTCACAGATGATGTAGTAGATGTCCGGAAATCCGCTCGGGTCGTCGGGAATCGGGGCGTTATCCCATGCGGGCCTCTCCCCACTGATCTTGAGGTTGCGCTGGCGCGAGCCGAGCTCAAAGGTCATGATGCTGAAAACAGGGAGCAGAACCAGCACCACCGCGACCCCGTTGATGACCCGGGTAAGCTTCCGGAGATCCCGCTTTGTCAGGACGGTCGGCACCAGAACCGCGAGAAACACCAGTCCCAGACCCGCAACCGTAACCTTGCCCGGGCCGATGTTGAAGCCCTTCCACACCACCCACGTGAACTGCGGCAGCACGTTACGGATGAGCTCATAGGAAAAGAAAAGCAGGTATGAGAGGGACACAATGATCGCGGCCTTCCGTGCGTGGCGCAGAACCAGACCCAGAACGGTCCACAGCACCGCCGCCGCGACGAGGAGCACCCCCAACGGCTCCAAGATCACGCTCAGCCTGAACTGCCTGATGTTCTGCGAAAACAGAAACAGCACCGGATACACTGCAAAGAGAAGCGGGTGGATGACAAGGGTCCGCTCCCTTGTCTCCCTGGTCTCGTCGGTCATGTCGTCATCGTCTCCCTTGTTCGTCACGGGTCTATTCGGGCCAGGGCCGTTCGCCCCTCAGCATGGACAGGACGCTCTCGGCACTGAGTTCCTCGGGGAACTCTTTCCGCACCTCGGCGACGCGCTCGCGAAGCTCGGGTGTGTTCCAGATCCAGGCGAACCCGTAGCGCTCGCGCTCCCAGACGAAGTAGTTGGTCACACAGGTGATCTCGACCGGACTGAAGTAGCGTCGGGTGCCCTCGTAATCGTATCCCTCGCGGATGTCGGCCTGAACCTCAGGGGTCTGCCGGTCGATGAGACCCGGGTCTTGGATGAGGTCCCACGCGCTCGCAAGGGTCCCGTCGTCCTTCACGAAGTATTTCCCGCGGTTGTCGAAGTAGGCCCAGCCGCCTTCCACACGGGCCTCGCTGACGCCGTGCCCGCCGACGGAATGTCCGACGTACCGTGCCGGGATGCCCGCGACCTGGCAGAGCACGCAGAAGACACGCGACTGCTCGTTGCACATGTTGGAGCCCTTCTTGATGACCTCTTCCTCGGTGCCTCCGTGGAAAAGGTCCGCGACGCCTTTGGTCGCGGCGTCGGGACGGAACCAGTGCAGGTCCCGGACGAACCGCAGGATCGCGATCACCTTCTCGCGCTCGCCTACAACCCCTTTGAGGATCGTCTCGACGTGTTTCTCGAGTTCGGGACGTGTCCCTCGTTCGTACCCGATCTCCAACGGCGTGTGCTCCGAGTAAAGGTAGTCCGCCGTCGCCTCGCACAGCCTGAAGCGGTCGTGGCTCATCTGCCCGTCAACCGTGTCTTCCCCGTAGAACGTCATCGTCCGGTGGATGGACGCCCGCCACGCCCGCCGGACGACCTCCGGCAGGTCGTCCAGGAACATGTCGTGCCCCTCGTAGCGTTTCAGGTCCATTTCTAGTCTCCCTGGGTGGCGGTGATGCGGATCGCGCGCTCGAACTCGGTCTGTCCCAATCCCTCGGCGGCGGCGAAGACGGGCGCCGAGGTGAGCACGCTCTCGCTCACGGCGAGAGGGTTGCCGATGATGTCGCGAAGCGCGATTCGTCTGTCCGAGACGCGCAGCTTCACCGTGTCGCCCTCGCGCGGCTGCCACGCCGCAAGGATGAAACGCCCCCCGTCGCGGAAAAGAAACGCGCGTGCGTCCTTCCCGGCCGGGAGTTCCCTGACGAACGTGACGTCGGGTCCGAAGAGGTCGGTGAACGCCGCGACGGCGGCGTAGATCTTGCGAGGTTCCCCGTTGAAGCGGAAGAACACCCCCTGGATGTTGTCACGGTTGACGCCCGTGGACGTTCCTGCATGATGGAAGATCTTGCGGACGCCGTGCTTCAGCAGGATGAGATTGAAGCGGATCGAGTATTCGGCCTGCACACGCTCATTTGGCAATGGCTGGCAGAAATCCTGTGTAGTCGGGGGGATGATGACGGGATCATCCTCGGCGTAGTAACCGTGCTCGGTCAGCCAGATGGGTTTCCGTCCCCCGTTCTGCTCCATCAGCGCGTTGACCCTCACGAGCACACGCTCCAGTGTCTCGGGCGGACGCCAGCGGGGATAGGTGTGCAGGTCCAGGGCGTCGCACCACTTGAGAAGTCCGAGCTCCAGCATCCTGTCGAGGTCGCTGCCGGCACCCACGGCGAAGCTTCCGGTCCCGGCGAGCACCTTGCAGTTCGGGTCCACGGCCTTTGCGGTCTCGTGGAACGCCTGGACGAGACGCACATAGTCCTCGGGGGTGTGTCCGCTCTGTCGAGGGAGGGCGTAGTTCGTGTAGATCGGCTCGTTGAAGACCTGCCACCACCGGATGCAGCTCTGGTAGTGGCCGACCGTGCGCCTGACGAACGTCCTGAACTCATCGACGTCGCGGGGTTTATACGCTTCGCGTTCGCGGTTCCCGGCCTCGCGCCTGGGATTCACCGACGCCGGTGCGCTCGACGACCAGTTGGCCGACGGAAACGGCACCAGTCCCAGCACGACGTGGCCCAGACCGATCTCGCGGTTGACCTGGTGGTCGGTCTCGGTGAACGTGAACTTGCCCTTCTCAGGCTCGATGTCCTCCCACTTGAACGACCAGTCGCGGTCCCACAGGATCCCGGCGTCCACCGACGCCTTCACGAGAGGGTCCCATCCGTAGGCATGGTTGATGCCGATGACGGAATCCGTGCGCGTGTATCGGGGGATGATCGCGATGCGAAGACTGCTGCGGACGTCCCTGCCGTCCAGTGTCGCGCGAACGCGATAGAACCCACGCTTGGTGAGCTGCACGTCCGCCGGCTGCTCCCTGCTCGACCCCGCGGCCAGATTCATCCTCAGCGACTTCTCGGCCACGACGTCATCGAAGTAATCGGTCACGGTGAGCTTGACCGAGACCGTCTTCTCGGCGTCCGTGGCGTTGCAGGCAGAGACGACGATGCGCGGCCGTTCCCCGTCGAGGAAGATGTTCCCGGGACGCTGCGTCGCGAGGGCGACCTCGACCGGGTCGCGCACGACGAAATCGCCGGGCACGTCGCCCGCCTCCAGCTGCACGCCGTCGATCATCAGCGTGCAGGACGTCAGCTTCGATTCCCGGAGATCGGGACCGACGAGCACGTAGCAGGGGCTTGTCCCCGCCTTGAACCGCCACGAGTAGCGTTTCCACGACGTGCCCACCCGGACCTCACCGGACGGTGTCCAGTCGCCGAAATAGCGGACCCCCAGTCGTGCAGGCGTGTCTTCCTTATCGGCACGCATGGAGGCCGAGAGGGTGTAGGTCTTGCCGCGTTCGAGTTCGATGAAGCCGTGACTAGCCGCCAGCGGGGCCTTCACCGGGTGTCGCAGCGGACGCAGATAATCGAAGAACATGACCGGCTGCGTCTTCTCATCGAGCGTTATCTTCAGGTATCGTCGGCCGTGCGGCGCATCGCCCTCGACAACGTCGCCGAAGAGCCGGTCCATGCGCGTGGCCCAGCTGACGTAGTAGGGAATGTCGCTTCCCCACCCGTCTCCTCCGCACTCGAAGCTCGCGTTCGGCACGAGGTTCCTTCTTCCCTCGGCCTCGAGCGGCTTCGCGGGACGGGTGAGCCCCGTTCCGAACGGCGCCTCTCCTTCGGTCATGACGACGTCGTCCACCCAGATCGTCCCGGTCGAGTTGAACCACAACTGGAGTCGCGACTTCGCGGCACAGTCGCGCAGCGCGATGAACTGAAACTCGAAGCGCTGCCATGTCCCAGTCGGAACAAACGACGAGTTCAGCCCGAGAGGCTTCCACCCGTCCGTGTCCTGGAGAGCCACGTTGACGACGTAGTCCTCGACGTCCTTCCCCTTCGCCCAGAAACTGAGCGTGTAGAGGTACCCCTTCCGGACCTTCACCCTGTCCACCTGGCAGAGCATGGCGTGTCGCCAGCCGGTGCCGCCCTCGAAGGCCGTGCAGTCGAGGCGCTGACATTTCCCGCCCTCGCGTCCGGTGTCGATCGAGAGACGCTGCTTGACGTGCTGGGGGTCGCCGGAGAACGTCCATCCGTCGGCGGCCCCGTCGCCGTCCGTGTCGCGCTCGAAGTCCCCGTTGAATACGAGGTTCCGCACGGGCCTCTGCTGGGCGCCAAGACCGACGGCCAGAAACAGGCAAAGACACACGGCGTGAAATGCTGCCGGCCTCGTCACTGCGTTCCCCCCTCGTGCGGACGGTGCAGGCGGAGAGCTACGGGAGACCCTGAGGCCCGGCCTGCATGCCGCCACGGACCTCCGCAGACACGTCCTTCAGATCGTAGGGCCTCACCATGGTGGAATAGTAGTATCTCCCCTCCAGCATCTCATGGTTCGTCCCGAAGTAGCGGTTGAGCACGATCCGGAACGAGTTGATCGGCGTGATATCGGGACGGAGATCGTCCGTTCCCTTTCCGGGCAGGTAGTAGGCGTTGAGTATGGAGAACCGCTCCCGGATTGCCTCGGGTGTCGGGCCGCCGGGACGAAGCAGCGATCGGGGACCGTGGTCGCCCTGGAGGATGATGACGGGCGGACGCGCCGACTTGGCCAGGATCCCGTCGATGGCCTCCTTTAGCTTCGTGTTGACGCAGCGAAGCTGCTCGGCGTAGAACGTGCGGTAGTCCTCGGATAACCGGCCGCCGAGCCATCCGTCCGCATGTGCGTTGAGTGGCTGGGGGTCGACGGGTTCGCCGTTCGGTCCGAACACAAACGGATGGTGCGGCGTCAGGAGGTGCGCGAAGACCAGCTTGGGACCGGGGCGGTCGGCCACGCGCACCAGGTGTTCAAAGACGTAGAGCAGTCGTCTGCGATGCTGTTCGGCGGGCGCCAGATGCTGAAAGAGCACCCAGGCAGGCGTCATGTCGACGAGGGCGTTGGTGAACTCGTCGGCAAACCACCCGGGCGTGAGGTAGAGGTCGGCATTGGTCATCTCGGCAATCGCGGCGCCGATGGAAAAAGCGATCACCGTGTAGCCCCGCTGCTTGAGGAAACGTCTCACCTCGCTGTACCGGGTCAGATGAATCAGCGGCATGAGGTTGTTGGAGTCGGCGTCCGCCCCGGGCAGAAGGTCCTGCACGTACTTCAGGTTCAGCGTCGACGAGAGGCACAGGAGCGTGTGCGCGTAGTTGGACGCGCTCTTCTCCGCAACGTAGAAGCCTTTGCCCTTGAGGTAGTCCAGGAAGCCGCTGTTGTCGAAGCCGTAGAGGTCCCGGAGGACGTCCTGCCGGCCGTAGGCGTCCATGACGATGTAGTAGATGTCCGGCAGGGCCTCGGCAGAGGATACGGCGGCCGGCGGTGCCTCCTCCCCCGGTGCGGGCCGCACCTCTCCGGAAGCTCCCAGTCTCGAGACCCCGTAGACCACGATGTTGAAGAACGAGAGGGCCACAAGCACCGCGGCCGTCACGTTGACGACCCTCGTGAACTGGTCCAGCTTGCGTCGGGTCCTCACGGCAAACCAGCCCCCAACGACGAACAGAACCACCCACGCAAAGAAGACCGCGGTCTTGGGCGTCGTCAGCGGAAACCAGCCTTTCAGGTTCCAGTACGGCAGTGCACGGTAGGCGTGTCCGTAGGAGAAAAAGAGTACGAGAAGCAGTGACACCGCCAGGCCCGCCTTGGAACCGCTCCTGAGGACCAGCGCCGAGAGTCCCCACAGCGCCGCCGTCGCAAGCAGCAGGACCACAATCGGCAGCACCATCACGCCCGGGCCGAACGACCGCACGTTCCGGGAGAAGAGGAAGAGCACCGGGAACATTGCGAAGAGGAACGGATGAAGGACGAACGGCTTTCGCATCAGGCTACCTCTTCCGCATGAGATAGAGTGTCCGCCAGGTGCCGGAGATGTCCATCGACGCTTCCGGGACGAACCACCCGTCGAAGGCCTTCTCGAAACCCTCCCGGGTGTAGCTGCCGAAGATGTCGTCCCGCGTGGCCAGCAGCCGCTGCACCTGCGAGTCGCTCTTGGGCACGAACTCGACGACGAGCCAGCGGCACACGCCCGAGAAGAAGCGTGCGATGCGGTCGAGCGGCAGGTTGTTCGAGATCGCCAGGTGATGGACGAGCGCCAGTGCCAGTGCGGTTTCCGCCGGGCCGCGCTCGAGCAGTGACGACCGCTCCTCGTTCTCCCAGCCGATCCCCGGCGTCGGGTTGGTCAGGTCCAGAAGCAGCGGCAGGACGTTCGTCTCACCGTCCCGTTTGCAGTCGAGGTAGTTCTTCTCCACCGCCGCCGGGTCGACGTCGAACGACACCGTGAAACGCCCCTTCGACGAGGCAACCCGGCTGAAGCGTCCCGTGTTCGCGCCCAGGTCCCAGACGACCTTCGCGTCCGTCCTGTCCAGCAGCTCCCCAACCAGCCGGGACTTCTCCTCGAGGGACTCAGGCGAGTAGTTCGTGTCCTCGTAGTACTCAGCCCATTCGGTGCCCGCAGGTTTCCACGAAAGCTTCCCGACCGCAGATTCCAGGCTGTCGATGATGCCCTGAAACCCCAGCCGTCCGACCTTTCGGCCCTTCACGTCAACGGCCTCTCCCTCGTGACGCTTCTGACTTCGGGCGTGAAGGTGGATGTGCGCCAGGAGCGAGAACCTCAGCCGCGTACGCATCGGCAGAAGTCTGCTCGCCAGGTCCAGGGGGATCCCGTCGATGTGGACGCGCAGAAGCTGACCCAGGCGGACGTCCCGGCAGCTCATCAGGGCGAGCGGGGCGAGGAAGTGCTGACAGAACTGCCGGTAAGCCACCCACGGCATCCCCTCACGGTACCGCTCGAACGAGAGCGTGTCGATGAGGACCGGCTTACCGCGGACGAACTGGACGTTGTAGGCACTGGCGTCCTTGAGGACCATCCCGTGCTCGAACGCCCGCTTCTGAACGGCAAGCGTCGCGAGCGCCGCGTCCTTGAGCTGACTGAAACACCACTCGTAGGGGTAAGAGACGAACGGCACCGGCTCGGGCCTCAGGATCTTACATGCGTCGTCGGTCCGGGCGAGGTCCATGCCGGCTTCTTCGTGGGGAATCAGGAGACCCGCGCCGACGAGCTTCGCGTACAGACCCGAGCCCATCAGGAGGTCATAGTGCTCACCGTAGACACGGTTGACCTGACGGTAGAGGTGACCGTCCCGGGTGAAGACGAAGCCGCTGGGGTCTCTGAAGGAGCCTGCAAGACTTCCGTTAGTGGGGTTCATCCTCGCCTTCCGTCTTCCGCTTCTTCCCGAACAATCCGGCGAAGAATGTCTTGATCTGCTTCCAGAAAACCTTGACGGCGTAGCTTGCACCGACGAGACCGGCGATGGCCATCTGGATGAGAAAGCTGCCGGTGCCCCAGTCGATATACGCACAGGCCTCACCCGAGAAGGCCAGGAGCAGCAGACCGACCGTCAGGGAGGAGAAGAGGAAGCGTGCCCAATTCTTCATTCTGGTTCGGCCTCCGACGGATGAGGAGCGGCTTCCACCGGGTCTTTCGACGATATTTCACGGTTTTTTATACACCAGACGTGCAGGTCGGGTCAATTGAAAACCCCGCCATCGCGGGGCAACCCAGGATGCCGATCACGCCGTCAGCACCCGAGGTACGAGATCACCCATTCGAACTCCCTGACGATGTTGCGGGTGACGTCCGTCCCGCGCACGGCTTCGGGCAGCACGTCGAAGGTATAGGTCTCGATCTCGAGGTGCCCGGTGACCCCGCTCAAGAGGAGCCGGGCCAGCTCGGGCGTATAGAGGGCGTTCGTGGACCTGAGTTCGCCGTACTCGGCAAGGTAGAGCGGCACGTGGAAATGAACCCGCCACTCGTCGCCTTCCGCCGGCTCGTGCCGGCGCAGGGCGTCCTCGAGGTCGTCGTAGGAAAGGAGGCTCCCGTCGGCTCTTCTCACCTTCACCTGGTGAAGGTAGACCGGTTCGCAGAAAACATGAAGCCTCTCGATTGCCGCCGGAGTCCCGTTACAGCGCAACGCGGAACTCAACTGGACCTTGGCAATGTTGATCCCGGCTTCCGACAGCCGATCGATGCTCTGTGCAGGATTTTCAAACTCGACCGCCAAGTGGCAGACGTCGACGCAGACGCCGACGTGCCGGCGGACGGCGTCTCTCGGGCCGGCTTCGGACAGTGCACCCGTGAAGAACGCCACCGTCTCGTCGGTGTTTTCGATGGTGCAGTCGGGTTCAGGTTCAAGGGCCAGAACGATGGTCTTGCCGGTGCGAGCCCGGATTTCCGCCAGACGCAATGCGCAGTCTGTCAGGTTCCTGACGATCGCGTCGAGGGCGTCCGGCCTCTTCCTGTAGCACAGCGGCACCGTGCTGATGCTTCCGGTGACGCCTTCGGGCAAGAGCGCGGCGAGGATATCCGCAACGCGATTGGTGTAGTCGACGCGCTCGCGCACCCGCCAGTCGGGACGATACACGTCCTGCTTGACCGTGGTGCCGTGGAACGCGCCATACGGGAACGCATTGACGGTGAAGACGTAGAGTCCGTTCGCATCGAGGAACGCCTTGAATTCGGATAGCGCTCTTTCTCCGGCCAGTTGCCCCGACGCGGCGTTGCTGAGTCTCAATCCCAGTCCGAAGGGCCGATCCGCCGAAACCAGCCGCTTCACGGCCAGTGCGTGCGTGCGAATGGCCTCGAAGTTCTCGGCCCACGTCTCGCCGGGGTGGATGTTGAGGCAATAGGTGAGATGCAGCGGCGGATCGTTCTGCAGCCTCATCGGGGGGATCTTTCCTTGAGACAGCCGATGGCCTCCTCGACGACATCGGCGTAAACCTGGTGGACCTCGATCTTGGCGCCGATGCCTTCAGGCAGCGTCACGTTGAGGGCGCCGCCCAGGTGCTCCTGGAACTGCTTCAGTCCGTCGAGGACGATCGGGACGCCCTCGGGGGTCCGCTCATCCAGAAGGGCGTCCCAGACGGGAAGCCCGGCGTCGGTCATCCCCTTGATGATGCGGGCGAGTTCGTCGCCGGAGATGAGTCCCTGTCGCATGGCGTAGAAAGAGTCAATTGCGATGCCGACGGCGATGGCCTGTCCGTGTCCGAGGGTGTGGCCGGACATGGCTTCGAGCTTGTGGCCGGCCCAGTGTCCGAAATCGAGCGGTCTCGCGGCCCCGAACTCGAACGGGTCGCCCGAGGTGCGGATGTGCTCCAGGTGCAGGAGTGCCGTCCGGCGGACCAGCGTCTCCATCGCCGTCCGGTCGCGTCCACGCAGCAGTGACGCGTTCCCGCAAAGCCAGTCGAAGAACTCGGCGTCCTTGATGATGGCCACCTTGAACGCCTCGGCGATGCCGCCCACCCAGTCACGGTCTTCGAGCGTGGGCAGAAACGAGAAATCGTTGATGACCGCGAAGGGCGGGGCGAACGTGCCGACGTAGTTCTTCGCCCCATGCTCGTCCATGCCGTTCTTCACGCCCACGCCCGCGTCGTTCTGGGCGAGCACCGTGGTCGGCATGCGCACCAGCCTCAACCCCCGGTGAACCAGGGACGCCGCGAACCCCACCATGTCCAGAACGCTGCCCCCGCCCGCGGCCAGCACGAAGCTCTGCCGGTCCAGGTGGTGGTTCCCGATGGACCACATGATGTCCTTGACGCGGTCCCAGTTTCGCTTGGCGGCGGCGCCTCCGGGGATGACGTCCGGGGAGCCGGCCAGCTCCAGGAGCTTCGGACGGTCGTGGAAATAGTCCTTGATGCGCTTCGTGAGGTCGCGGTGTGCCGCGGCGACGCCCGAATCGACGTAAACGAGCACGCGGTGCCGACGCTTCTCGCGTTTCCGGTCGAGCACCGATTCCAACAGGGGGTTGGCCGCGTCGAAAACGTTGCGCGTGAAATAGACCGGGTACTCGAACGGGACGGAGAAGCGCTGCTCGTAGAGTTCGAACGGATAGCTGTCACTGCTCTTCACGAACCGTCTCCCCTTGTTTCTCCCCACTCGAAGCGGCGGGCCGCCCTGCTCCTGCGCCCCGGTCACGGCACCTCCATCACGCCGCTCTTCAGGGCCCGGGTGCCCCCCGCTTCCGTCGAGCCGCAGGTGTAGATGAACACGATCTTCTCGCCGCTCGTCATGCAGGTGTTCGGGAACTGGTGGGTTACCCCGTCCTGCATCTTCTCGTCCACGACGGCCACCTTCTCCTCGGCGTCCCACCTGCCGGCCCGCAGCTTCCTGTAGACGATGTTGTAGTCGGCCTTCGCGTAAAAGACCTTCGGGTCGGCCAACGGTGCTTCGTTCACGGGATGGCACCAGAGAACAACGGGCTCGCCGGCCGGGGTCAGTGTGATCGTGGGCCAGCGGTCGTACGGGCAGGCGGAAAGCACCATCGTGGGACCCCACCTGCCGTCCCTCAACTGCCTGGTGAAGATGCTGCCCTCCTCCGCTCTCGCGCTCCAGACGAGGTGAACGACCCCCGCCGCATCGCTCGTGATGCTGAACGTGGTGTGGTAGGCGAACTCGTTCTTGTGCAGCCCCGCCTTGAGATCGATCTCCTCGAAGACCCATTCCTTCCCGTTCCACCGGGACATGCCCGTCCTGCCGTAGAACCCCTGGTAGATGAAAAGGAGGGGTTTGCCGTCCACAAGGAGAAAGGAGACGGCAAGGGATTCGTTCTCGATCGCCGGGATGTCTGCGGGCAGCGGGTCCATGGGATCGGACCATTCGCGGAGGCCGTCCGGGTCCGAGGACCGGCGGACGTGGATCCGCTTGATGGTCCCTTCCTTCCCGCCGTCGCGGCCGTGCTCCCACCACGCCGCCCAGAGCTTTCCGTCCCTGCCGGGCTCCTTGACGATGGCCGAGTGCATGTAGGCCCGGTACTGCGCCAGGGACTCCCCCTCGTTTCCCCGCTCGCCGGTCGTCCAGCGGGCGTTCCCCTCGTAGGTGAGCTTGCGCACCGTCAGGGCATTGCGGCTGTCGTCGTAGAGGACGTAGATGTTGTCCTCCTCGTCAACCCACGTGCTGATGCCGCACTGAAGGGAAGGGCCGAGCACGGTCTGGCGGTCTCCCTGCCAGGTCTTTCCAAGGTCGGTGGAATAGTGGTATTCAAGCCTCGATTGTCTCACGGTCACGAAGGTGACGTAGGTTTCCGGCTTCGAGCGGGTCCTCACCATCCTCCGGTGGCCGCCGACATCCGACAGGGCCTGCACGTAGTAGGCCGGCGTCTCGACCACCGTGGAGTCTTCGGCACACAGTGGAGCAGCGAGGGACCCCTCCGGGGCGAGTGCACAAGCGACAACGCAGCAGATTTTTCCGCACAGCCGCATGTGAGTTTTCCTCCGGAGTCACCCGCGGCGCGGGGCCGCTCCGCCGAACGCGTGAGCCCGTGCGGGGCGTTATCCCTCGAGCCACGAGCGGACGGCGGCGGCCAGCTCGATGAGGGTCTTCGGTTCCTGCGTGAAGGAGCAGGTCGAGGCCCAGGTGGCCGACCGGCCGGGCCCGACCCGTCCGTGGGAGCCCTTGATCCGGGAGGGGTCGGTGCTCACCTGGGTGGGCAGCCGGCCGAAGAACAGCTCGCACGGGTCGAACCCGGGCTTGTTGTGGATGTCGACGTGCCTGGCGTATTCGGGAGCTTCGCGCTTCTTCTTCCACCATGGATAGGCAAACCACGCCCCCTCGGCGGCAACGAGGACCAGTTCGCCCGAGCGCGGGTGATCGAGTCCGCATCCGGCCTGCGCCGACCGGTCGAGCACCTCGGCGACGCCTTCCACGGCGCTCAGGATCTCCCGCACGCTCTCGACGTCGGCAGGGCTCGGAACAATGACGTGCGCCACCTCGTGGTCCGCCACCGCGAACGCCCGGCTCGCGTAGAAATCCGGATACAGCATGTGCTTGATCCGTCTCGTCGCCATGAGGCCGGCCTCCCGGAACACACGGTTCAGGTACACCGCCCCCGTCGTCACCTCTCCCATGGCATAGTCGCCGAAGATGAGTGTTTCGTAATCGCCGATGCTCGCGGCATCGACGAGCAGCTTGAGCTGACCCACCAGCGCCTCGAGTGCCAGGAGGCCGCGTTCGTCGTTCACCCCCGCACGCTGAAGGTCATAGTCGAGGGTGGGAAGGTAGACGAGACACAGCTCGGGTGCCAGCTCACTGTCGCTCAGGAGCGACGAGGCGGCGGCGGCGATCCAGTCGCCGGCACGCGGGGACGCCAGGGGACCCCAGTACTCCGCGAGGCTGAATTCCCGTCCCACCGCCGCACAGAGCCGCTCGTAAAGCCCTTCCGGCCGGCTGTAGCACACCGGGATCATCCCGCCGTGGTGCTTGTGGATGGGTGCCGGCGACAGCACGAGGTCCACGTTCTCCCCAAGGCTCTGCTGCCAGAAGAGCATCCCGACGCGATTCCCGCTGCTGCGGAAGCTGTCCCAGATGCGACTTCCGCGGACCAGCGCCGACGACTGCTCCCAGAAGAGCACACGTCGGAAGTCCCGGTCGTAGAACCCGTTCGCCACCATCCCGTGTTCGCTCGGCGCAAGGGCCGTCCGGAAGCTCGCCTGCGCCGTGCAGGTGAGGGCCGGGAAGACCGTCTCCAGTGGCCGGAACGTCAGTCCCTTCAGCTCCGAGCCCACCTCGCCGGTCAGGAAATTATGTCCCAGAGCGGCGACCTGAACCACAAGCAGCTTCTTCTGCGTCATGTCTTCGCCTCAACTTGCGTAGAACTTCCTGCCGAGCCACAGCGACAGCGGGCAAAGCGCGAACACCGACCACGAAACCAGCCAGCTGTACTCGCCCGGCGCCAGTGCGATCAAGCCGGCCTGCATCAGCACGAGGATCGTGATGAATGCGCCGATCCCTCGCGATATTCTTGCAGGTTCGGTTTGTCCCCTCACAAATGTGGACGCGAGAAGACTGCCCAGGAATGCCGCCCACATCCAGGTGCCTCTCGCCACCGAAAACCGGGGCGCTGCCAGAATAATTGCCCACATCCATGGGATCATCGTGATGCTGGGCAGCAGCGCGGTGAAGGTTCCCACTGCTTTTCCGGACGTCTCTTTCGCGGCAATCAGTGTAACGGCTGCGACATAGAGCGTCAAGCCGCCCGCGGCGACGAGGACGATCGTCGAGGTCAGCCCGGTGACGCCCAGGGCCGCAGCCCCCAGCATCAAGCTCAACCCCCGGCAGAGCCCCATGTTCAGAGGCCCCCAGAGCGTGATCCGTTTGCCGCCCGCATTGTAGGTGACGACGGCGAGGGTGAGCAGGCAGGCGACCATGGCCGGCACCACGCCGGCGAGCACTGCAGAGGCGACGCCCAAGGCAAAGAGCACCACGGCCAGGAGGAGCGCTGTTCCCGGATGGACGCGTCGGCTCGGCAGCGGACGTCCCGGACGGTCCCGCAGATCCTCTTCGAGGTCAAAGCAGTCGTTGCTGACGGTGCCCGCCATGTAGAGGAAGAGACTCGCCGCCGCGCACGGGACCACACGAATGAACGCCACCTCGGTCCCGGCGGCGCCGGCCAAAAGGAATCCGGCAATGGGATCGCCGGGGACGGTGAGCAGGTTGGGAAGTCTGACGAGTTCCAGCCACGCGTGGAGACGGGACCTTCGGGCCCTGAGCGGCGCACCGGGGTCCCCGGGACGATCGTCGTCGTTTGGCATGGGGGCCCTTCCGCTCGTCCGGTCTCCTTCCACCACTGGGCGGCAGGAGACTCCTTACCGCTGGAACTCCCGCGGGTCCACGGGTTGGAGGTCGAGTTCGGGCTTCCACCTCGGCGAGTTCCCGTAGAACGCCATCGCGTTGTTGAAGACGATGTCCTCGATCACCTTGTCCGAGTGACCGTCCTTCTTCATGAACTCAACGACCTTCGGCAGGCTCAGGGGGTCGGAGATCCCCCAGTCCGCCGAGCCGTTGACGATCATGCGCTCGGAGCCGTGCTCACGGATGATGCCCGAGACGCGCTCGGGCGTGAGCTTCGAGATGGGATAGACGGTCATCCCCGCGAAGCATTTCGTCTCGCGCGCCAGGGCGATCGTCTTCTCCGTGTTGTGGTCGATCTCGATCCTGCCCTCGTCCATCCCCTCGGCCCGGATGATGTCGACGATGCGCCGGATGCCCTCGGGTTTCCTCGTGTGCGGCAGATGAATGATGACCGGCATGTCACGTTCCCTGGCGATGCGGAGCTGCCGGACGAACGCGTATTCCTCGTTCTCGGTGATGTTGTTGAAACCGATCTCGCCCACGGCGACGCAACGGGGGTGGTCCAGGTACTCGACAATCCCATCGAGCACTTCGTCGACCAGCGCGCGGTCGTCCGCCTCCTTCGGGTTCACCGAGATCGCGGCGTAGTGGTCGATGCCGAACCGTCGGGCACGCACGG
>DATKVD010000206.1:0-9643 GCA_035530235.1 Planctomycetota bacterium
TGGTCACCGCCGGACAGGCCGCCGCGCTCGCCCGCTCACAGCGCAACCCCACCCTCGCCGCCGGCATCGACGGGAGGATGCGTCTCTACCGGCAGCAGAAGCCCTTCCGCATGTTCGGCGGCCGACGGACCCCCTGAAGACCGTCCGTGCCGAACGCACCCGGAGCGACGGCGACCCGCGGACGACACCTTCTCAAACCGTGCCACACCCCCGGAAAACCGCACCTGAACACGCTTGACGGCTTCCGTGCGACGGGCTATGCTGACGGGGGGTGGGTCTTGACTGCGTGAGGGTGGCATGTCTCCAGCCAGCGGCGCTCCAAGGAAGCGATGGGTTGTCCCCGTCGTGCTGCTCCTTGTCGTCCTCGTCGCGATTCCCGTCGGTCACTGGCTTCACCGGAGGACGCGTCACGGCCTCTTTGCCGGACCCTATGAGGAGGGGAAGGAACGACGGTCGGGGTTCTACCCCGGGGTCGTATACGACCTGAGTGCGTACGTCCCCCCGGAAGAGATGCCGGCGGAAAGCGAGGAGACCGGAACGCCCGACCTCCTCTCAGAAGACGAGGATCCCCGGAAAAAGGACCAGGCGGGTGAGGCGGCCTATCAGGCCCACAAGCTCGAGTTCAGCACCGGTGCGACCAAGGTGGCCCGTCTGAGATCGCAGACCGTCTACAAGGAGTCGTGGGCTCCACGATTCCTCACCCTCACCTACCCGTGCGAAAACGCCGTCTTCCCGCCGAACCTGTGTGCCCCGTCCGTCGAGTGGAGTGACGTCAACAACGACCTCTGGCAGGTCACCCTCTCGGTGCCAGACGCCTCACTCGCGTGGACGTTCCTCAGCGCGAAAGCACGCTGGCGGATCCCCGACGAGGTCTGGGAACAGGTGAAGCGACACGCGGTGGGCCGCCGGGCGTCCCTGTGGGTCAAAGGCATCAGACAGAAGGGACTCTGGGGAAAGGCCCGTCCGTCCGTTCACCGGTCGCAGGTGGTGAACTTCCGCGTCTCCGAAGACCCGGCCGACAACGCCGTCGTCTACCGGCTCATCTCTCCCCCGGCGGTCAACGACAAGACGCCGGACATGTTCGTCCGTGACATCCGGGAGAGACGACAGAGGCTGCTTCTCGGCGCCCGGCAGCTGTACTGTCTGAACTGTCACTGCTTCTCGTCGAAGACGGGCACGAAGGGACAGCTGGGACTCCAGGTCCGGTACAAGGGAGACGACCCGCAGCCTCATCGGATGTACCTCGCCCTTTACGACATGGAGAAGCAGTCGGGTCGGAAGATGATCCTTCCGTTCGCGATCCAGATGACGACCTTCATGGGATGGTCGCCGGACGAGACGAAGCTGGCCATTTCGGCCAACCAGCGGATCGGCGGCTACCGACCGGTGGTGCTCGAGACGCAGGCGAGCGGTCAGCCGACCTCCGACATCGCCGTGTACGACACGACGGACGGCACGGTGTTGCTGCTGCCGGGGGCGTCGGGCCCGACGACCCTCGAGATCTTCCCGGCCTGGACGCCCGACGGCAAGTCCATCGTGTTCTCCTCCGCCCCGGCGGGACGGCACCCCACACAGACACAGTACGAGATCTTCGTCGTCCCCTACAACGACGGTCGGGGTGGAAAGCCGCAACCCGTCCGTGGGGCCTCACGAAACGGGAAGAGCAATTACCTCAGTCGCTTCTCTCCCGACGGCAAGTGGTTCACGTTCACACGGTCCGACTGGGGACTGCTGATCAAGGCGTCGAGTGACATCTACATCATGCCGGCGGACCTGAAGACGGACCCCCGGCCGCTGGAATGCAACACACCGTACGCGGCGGACTCCTGGCACAGCTGGTCCTCGAACAGTCGGTGGATCGTCTTCGCCACGAAGCGGGACGACGGCATCCTGGCCCGACTCTACCTGACGCACATCGACGGGGACGGACACGCCTCTCCGGCGGTGCGTCTGCCGCTGGAGGACCCGGACATGACCGAGTGCTTCAACATCCCGGAATTCCTGGCCACGATGCCGTCGCTCGAGGAACGCCGGCTTTTCGACGGGGTCGGCATCGGGGCCGACGTCTTCAAGGTCCAGACCCGCAGCACCGAGACCCAATGAACCGAACGTCACCCAGCTCACCGTCCGGAACGGCCGTCGGCATCCCGGGGGCGCGTCCGCCTCAGCCCTGGGTGACCGCGGCGACCGTCACCTTCGTCGCACTGGCCCTGTTCGCGGCGACGATCAACTCCGGCACGTTCATCAGGACGCCCGAGACCCTCACACACCTGCCGCTTCTCTCTCACGCCAGACACCTCCCCACGATCTTCAGTCAGCACTTCATGGCCTTCACGGGTGGGGAATACCGTCCGCTCCCCTACGCCCTGATCGCACTGGCGAGGACGGTCGTGTCCGCCGACAACGTCGTTTTCTGGCACCTCTGGCTGGTGGGCTTTCACGTTCTGAACGCCGTGCTGGTTTACGCCGTCGCGAGGCACTTCACGGAGCGTGCGGGGCCCGCACTCGTGGCCCTGGCGGTGTTCCTGCTCCACCCGCTGGGCTCGGCCTTCGGCAACCAGATCGACCTCTTCCCGCTCGTCCTCGCCGGGAGCTTCTACCTGGGAAGCTTCCTGTGCTATCTCGACTACGCGCAGTGGCGCGGGACGTCGGTCTACCTGCTGGCACTGGTGCTCTTCGCGGGCGGACTGTTGTCCTCCCACGCCCTCGTCACGCTGCCGGTCCTCATGCTCCTCTACGAACTCCTCTACGCCCGGACGGGTGTCTTCCGGACGATCGGCAGACTACTTCCGTTCGGCGTGTGCACGGTGCTGGCGGGGTACTGCTACCTGACGTTCCATCCGCATCTGCTGTACTACGTCTATCCGCCGAAGCCCTACGCCGGCGTGTCACGGTACTGGATGCATTCGTTCACGTCGGGAGGTCTGGACGCGTTTCTGGCCCTCGTCCGGGGCTGGGGGGCCCGGGCGCCCGTCTCCGGGCTTCTGGGCAGGATGCACGACGCGTGGCGCCCGGCGGGCATCGTCGTCGGTGTCGTGCTCGTCGTGTGGCTGCTCGTGAGCCTGTGGGCGCTTCGCCGACGACACTGGCTCGCAATCGGGACGTTCCTCCTCATGGTCGCGGTGCTGCCCCGGTTCGTCCGGGGACAGAACCTCACCATGGACTACGCCTCCTGGAGCTATCGATACCTGCCGTTCGTCGGCTTTGCGCTTCTCGTGGGAGCGGTGGTGGAGGCACTGCTCCGGGGCGGGGGGATCTGGCGGCGGCGGTGCGTGACGGCCGCGGCCCTCATTGTCGTCATCGTCTATGGCGGACTTCTGGCCGTGGCGAATACACGTTCGCGGTCGCCCGTAGGCTACTGGACACACGCACTGTCGGCGAACCCCGGGAGCGAGATCGCCTCGGTGCAGCTGGGCAAGGCCTATCTCGCCGAGGGAAACGAGAAGGAGGCGAAGAAGTATCTGTTCTCCCCCGCGGTCCATCGCGTTCGCGAGAGCTGTGTGGCGATGGCACGACATTACGTTCACAAGGGGAACGCGCTCGCCGCGGGCGTCCACCTTGACCTGGGGGGCCGCGAGGGACTGCCCGGGCTCTGGGACCAGGACCTGGTGCCGCTGACCGCAGAGCTGCTCCAACGCATGGAGGCATTCGACTTCGTGGAGCAGTTCCTGGGAATGTCGCTGATGTCCAATCCCGACAACCCCGACGCACTCACGCGGATGGCCGAAGTCCTGGCCACCAAGGGGTACCTCCGGGCCGCGGTGGTCTATGCCCGGAAAGCCGTGTGGATCCAGCACAACCACGTGGAAGCGGTCAGGCTCCTCGTCGATCTGAAGAAACGCTTCTACGAACCCGAGACCTGCGCCAGGACCACCCGGGCCGGTCCGCCCCCGCCCGGACTGCTCCGCTACCTCAGTGAGCAGGTCGCGGCCGAGGACGTCCGCTCCGATATCATGGCGCTGACCGACGTCCTCCCGGACGACCCCGTGGTTCAACTCATCGGGTCCCTCTTCCTGGCGGAAGCCGGTCGGGAAGAACAGGCCCTGACGGCGGTCGACCGGGCACTGGCGTCCCTCCCATCGTATCCCTTCGCCCGGGCCGCCAAGTGCTGGATCGCTCAGAAAGCAGGGGAAATGGACCTGGCACTGGACACCATGAAACAGGTGGGAGAGGTGACTCCCCAGGACGCCGACCGGTGGCACACGGTCGGTCGGAAACGTGCCCAGGCCGGACAGCACGAACTGGGGATCGCCTGTTTCCGCACGGCGCTCCGGGCCGACCCCTGTCTCCCCGGGGCCCACGTGGACCTCGCTGCCCTGCTCGCACGGGAGGGGAAGTACCTCGACGCACTGCATCATTACCGTGAGGCACTCCCGCTGATGGAGACGGAGAGCGAGCTGGTGTACAGTGGGATGGGATATGTTCTGCGCCGTCTCGGGGAGCAGGACGAAGCGGTCACGTACTTCCGGAAGGCCATCACGATCGACGCAAAGTCCGCGGCCCCCTACCGCAACATCGCCCAGATCTTCGAGGACCGGCAGCGTCTGGACGAATGCAGCCGGGTCCTGTCGCAGGGACTGGAGCAGGTCCCGAACGACGTGGGTCTGCGGTCGGACCTCGCCAAGATCCTCGCCGCGGCCCCCGAGGACGAACTGCGTGACGGTCCACGGGCCGTGCGTCTGGCCGAGGGGGCCGTCCGTGACGCCGAGACGGTGACACCGCAGATGCTGGACGTCCTGGCCGCCGCCTACGCCGAAGCCGGACGCTTCGACAGTGCCGTGGTCACCGCCGGACAGGCCGCCGCGCTCGCCCGCTCACAGCGCAACCCCACCCTCGCCGCCGGCATCGACGGGAGGATGCGTCTCTACCGGCAGCAGAAGCCCTTCCGCATGTTCGGCGGCCGACGGACCCCCGGTGCTTCCACCGAAGAGAAACCGGAATGAGCGCAGCCCCGGAGCGCCACCGACACGGAATGTCCGTGGTCACCGGGAGGAGGGATGAGGGGAAGTCCGTGGTCGTGGGTCACTCGACGGGGAGAACCGCCGAGCCGTCGATCTCCACCAGCAGGTCGTGGCGGCAGACGTCCGCCTGCACGATGGGGTACGGGAAATCGGGCCAGCCCTGTCGGCGCATCTCCCTGCGGATGATCTCGCCGTAGGACGACTCCTTCGTGTACCAGACGGCGTGGTAGAGGTCGGCCGGCGTGCAGCCGCCCGCCTTCAGAATGGCCTCGAAGTTCTCGATCGTCCGACGGGTCTGCTTGACCGGGTCGTCCAGGTGCACGGATTTCCCGGTCTCGTCGATCGAGGCGGTCCCGGAGATGAGCACGTAGCGGACGTCCGGGACGTCCACCGTCACCCCCCGTGCGAAAGAGGAGCCGTAGTCGGTGGCCTCGTTCTGTCGGGGGTTGTAGAGTCTGACGAAGGGACACGTCTCGTCGGTGCCCACGGAGACGGCCGTCACGTCCATGAAGCACTCACAGTCGTCCGCGATTTTCCCCTGGATGCCCGTGCTGGTGGGTACCCTGGAAGGTCCTTCGGCGGTGATGAGTCCGGCCTTGCGGTAGAAGGGGGTGCGGACGGCGTTGAACGCGTCGTACCATTCGAGCAGACGCCGGAGGTAGATCCGGGTGCAGACGACCTTGCCATAGTCCAGCCCGGCACGTCTGATCAAGGCATCCGTCCGCTCGAACATGCGTCGGGCCTGTTCTTCGGCCGGGTCCGACAGATCCCCGTGAACGCCACCCAGGTACACCCGGCAAACGTCACCGCTCGTCACGCGGAAGCCGTGGACGTTTTCCCCTTCACACACCGGCTCCACCTGAACACTCCCGGCCTGCCGCACCAGCGTGAGATGCACACCGGCCAGACCCTGTCCGTCGACCGGTGCTCCCTCGACGTAGGTCACCGGGGTTCCGCCCGGCACGCCCGCCTTCTTCAGTGCCTTGGCACGGGCCGAGAGAAACGTCTCCTTCGCAGCAAGCCTGCCGAACACCCGCTCCGCCACGAGACGCAGCGAACCGGGGGCGTCGAGACGATCGACGATGGCGGCGTAGAGTGAGGCGGTCTGGGAGGCAACGTCCGCTTGGGGAAGGTGCGGCACCGCCGATACGTGGATCTCCTCGAGCTCTCCGCTCTGAAGGAAGGTCACCTTGACATGGGCGTTGGAGGGGCTCCCGGCTGTCGATTCGCTCACGATTTCAGGTCCTTCCCAAGTGCCGTCGGGGCCGGAGAGTTCGACGGCGTGCCCACCCGCGGCGAGTCTAACAGTTGTCTCGGAGACTTTCCAGCCGTATTTGCCCATATTGCCCATTTATCCTCGTTCCTCTTGCCGTTGACGTATACGCGCCGTGGTTCCCGGACGCAGGGGAATTCTCCCCGTGGACCATCGGCGGCACGGAAGTTTCCGCGGTTTTATACCCCGGAAACCGGCGAAGGATTGCGGGAATCGACGGAATTCCCGTGTGCGACGGGAGACAGAAAGGCGGCGGCGAACGGCAAGAACCGCCCAGGCAAGCTCCTTCGCGACCGGCGAAACGGGCGTTTTCGGCCGGAAAAGGCGGCGTTGCGGGAGGTACACGGTTGGACGCCCACCGGCGGAGCGGCCCCCTCGGAAAGCACTCACCCGAAGACCGACTCGCACGCCTTCTTGAGGTCCGGCACCAGGATTGCGCCCTTGAAATTCCGCGGGATCGTCGCGAACCGCAGACGGTCCGGCCTCGCGCCCTTCGACACACTTCCTTTCGCGTCCGAAAGGAAGGCCCGCTCAATCTCCGCTCGCTTCGCCTCAGCCCCGGGCGTGCACAACTCCACCGTCACGCAGCAGTCATCCTCGTGTTCGCTCGTCAGTTTCAGCCCGACCACCGCGAGGTCGAACGCGTCGGGCTCGAGTCCGTAGCGCCCGGCGGCGAACGCCTTCAGTTCCGTGTTGATCTGTGCATAGCTGTAGTTGGCGCCGCCGCGGATGAGCATCGCCGAGTCACGGCTCACCCAGTAATAGTCACGACCGCCGTCGGCCTCGCTCGTCAGCCGGAAGCAGATGTCCCTGAGTCCCGAGTACCATCCGTCCTCGTGCATCACGTCGTGCGTGGCCGCCTCGTCCTTGACGTAGCCCGACATCAGGTTGCCGCCCCGCGTGATGACGTAGCCCGGCTCGCCCTCGGCACAGTCGACCAGGTAGCCGGGTCCGTCACGCCGGATGCCCCGGACGATGCGGCACGCGTTGTGGGGCGGGTGGGGCCGACCGATGTAGTAGCCCCCCTGCTCTTCTCCCTGCCACGTGTGTGTCCAGCCCCTCTGGAAGGCGGCCAGCCGCGCGTCCTCGGGCAGCGTCAGCGGCGTGCCCATCACCTGGAGACAGGTCTCGGTGGACCCGAAACGCACCAGGGGCAGGTGTCCGGTGTATTCCTGGAGCCGTCGCACGGTGGTGGGTCCGACGGGCGCGGAGCCGATGAGGAACTCCACACGCTTCATGGCGGCCTTCAGTGTGTCGAGCGGCACCGGCAGCCGGTCCTCCTGCCGGAGGGTCTCCAGGAAATCGAAGTGTCGGGAGACCGACGGAGCGATGATGCGGTCGAACGGCTGCGAGCCGACCTCGGCGACGACGGCCCAGTAGAGCGTGGCGTAGCGTTCGACGAGGTGCAGCCGGGTCCCGGGACGACGCAGTGCCCAGTCGGTGATGGCGGTCGAGTTGGTGTGGTGCAGCGGGTTGACGATGAGCGGTGCGAAGAGGTCCGATTCCCGGATGCGGAGGAACGACTCGAACGTGTCGCGGTTGGTCACGTAACTGCGGTAAGGCAGTCGCACGCCCTTCGGGTGTCCGGTGGTGCCGGAGGTGAAGATGATGATGCGCGTGGCGTCGCGATCGACGTCCGTCGCGAATTCGTCTTCACCCAGTTCCGGCTCTCGCACGAGGTCCTCGCTGGGAAAGACCTTGAGGTCGCCGAAGCGTGTGGTGAGTGCGTCGAGGGCGTCCGTCGGCACGCCGGCGTCGGTCACCACCAGCCGGCATTCGGTCAGTTCGATCTTGTAGGCGACGCGTTCGGGGGTATCGGCCTGCCAGTTGACGGTAACGGGGACGGCGCCTGTCATCGCGGCCGCCACACGGAACGCGAGGTCCGCCGGGCGGTTGCCGCTGAAGTAGTGCGCGAAGCAGTCACCCCCCGTGAGCCCCGACGAGCGCAGCACGTGCGCGGCGCGCCTCGCCAGCGACCACATCTCCCCCCGCGTGAATGCCTCGCGCGTCACCGACTTGTCCGCCGCGAACGAGAAGTACGTGAGGAACGGTGTCTCGGTCCCGGCGAACGCGTCAAGGTAATCGCCCAGTGCAGGTGAGGGTGTGGTCATGGGCTTCACGTCCCTTGGATGAGGCGGTTTCCTTTTGGACAGCCCCGCAAGGGGCGAAAGGATTTAGCCGGGGGCGTAAGCCCCCGGAAGCTGACCGTCAAATAGAAGCTCAAGCCCCGAAGGGGCGGCAGAAGCGCTGTGAGACCTCCTGTCGCCCCGTTGGGGCTCGGGCGAGCACGGCTTCCTACCGGGGGCTTGCGCCCCCGGCTATTGACTGACGCCCCTGACGGGGCTTGTCGTCAACAGCAGCAGCTCCTTCTCTCAGATGCCCCCGGACGTGAAGACGTGCGAAGGGAAGCGTCTACTTGAAATCCGTATCGCGAAGGACGACGCGCACCACCGGGTCATCGACGGTCACGCGCTTCTGCGCGAGTCGGCCGTCGGAGAGCCCGACCGACACCGTCACCGTGCCGCCGCGCTTCACCCCGAAGTGCGCCGCCGGGGGAGGCTGCCCGCCGCACCCCTCCGCCCCCGTCAGTTCACGCAGACCCACCGGCCGGCCCGCCTCGTCCAGCACCCGCACCACCGCACCGGTCACGCCCTTTGCCGCACGAACGTCCACCAGGAGCGCAGAGCGGTCCTCGGCGACGTCCAGCTCGTTGAGGTAGAGCACCGCCCGGTCCGAGGCGTTCAGAAGCAGGTCGAGGTCGCCGTCACCGTCCACGTCGGCGAAGGACGCGGTGAAGCACACGGGGAACCCGCCCGGGCAGAGCCGCTCCGTCGCATCGGTGAACTTCCCCGTCCCGTCGCCAAGGTAGAGCCGACTCGCGGCCCCCGGGTGACAGACGAAGAGATCCATGGCACCGTCGCTGTTGACGTCGCCCCAGGCGGCGGAGAAGGTTTGCTCGCGGTCGGCGGCGAGGTCCCCGGCGGCGTCGAGCACGTCGGTGAACGTCCCGTCGCCGGTGTTGCGATAGAGCCGGGCACGCTCGGGATCGGGCACGAACACGTCCAGGTCGCCGTCACGGTCGAAGTCGGCGAATGCCACGCCCCGCTTGTCGTTCTCCCCGCCCGTGAGCAGGAGACCTGAGCGGGCATCCGGGACGAACTTCCCCTCGCCGTCCGACCGGGCGAGGATCCCTTTGCCGAGGTTATAGAAGACGTCGGTGTAGCCGTCGCCGTTGACGTCGGCGAAGGCCACGAAGTCGCCGTTGCCGACGCCGAGACCCTTCGGGCCCAGGCCCGCCCGGTCGCTCACGTCCCGGAACCACCCCGGCGCCGCCCCGGTGTTCTCCCAGAGCCGGATGCCGTGCTGGCCGTTGGTGATGAGGATATCGGGTCGGCCGTCGCCGTTATAG
>DATKVD010000207.1:0-2392 GCA_035530235.1 Planctomycetota bacterium
TGGAATAGTAGATCCCGCCGCCATAGCCGTCGACGTTGCTGTCGCCCATGTTGACCCCGTGGTAGAGGTCGTGGGCCCGGGACATCGCGGCGTAGAGGATAGTGCGCTTCGCATCGTACGCGGAGCGATACGTGGCATTGAAGCGGGTGCCGATGTACTTCGGGAAGCTCCAGCTCCTCCCACCGTCGACGCTGCGGAACGCGGTGATGTCGTTCGACCCGGAGAAGAGGGTCTTCTCGTCGAGCCACTCGAGCCACCAGGAAGCGGTGTTGTTCAGCGAACTGGCGTGCGGCTGGTTGGGCCGGCCGGTGACGCCGGGCTTGTTGAGCTTGTCGACGCCGGCCGCCAGGCTGCGCCAGGTCCTGCCGCCGTCCGAGGTGGCCCACGCGCAGAAGAGGTTGGTGAACGCGGCATAGTCGGGGTTCGACGCGCAGGTGCTGACCGTCATGGCCGGCCCGGCGTAGGCCCAGTCGTAGTCCATGCCGTCGCCGTACCAGTCGGTATAGACGTTCCTGTTGCCCTGGCACTGGAGCATCGACGTCCACGTCCTGCCGCCGTCGACGCTCCTGAGCATGGCGGGGTAGTTCATGAAGTAGTCCTTGATCTTCGGGTCCCCGACGCGCTCTGAGCCTCCCAGCCAGACGGTGTCGACGTCGGCGGCGGCCGCGGCGACCTGCACCGGAGAGTGGTTCTCGGGCACGGCGGCGGTCAGGTTGGTCCACTCCCTGTCGCCGACGTCCATGCGGTAGAAGCCCTTGTAGTGGTTGAACTGCCCGACGCCGTAGGCAAACAGCTCGGTGCTCTTGGCATCCGCCACGGTTACCCAGAAGCGGATTGTGTCGCCCTTCTTCGCGGCGGCGAACGACGAGATCATCGTGCCCCCGGGCAGACCGGTCACGGCGGAGCGGGCCCACGTCGCGCCGCCGTCGGTCGAGACCAGCAGCCCCTCCGTGGTGGCCACCCAGAAGTCGTTGCCGTCGGCAAATAGCCCGGACACCCACAGGCGACTCGCCCGCGATTTCTCCCAGATCTTCCTGAACGTGACGCCGCCGTCGGTCGACAGCGCCAGCGCCTTCTCCGAGCAGCCGAAGACATTGTTGGCATCCGTCGGATCGACGCGCAGCTGTTTGCACGGGCCCTCCGTGAAGTAGCCCCAGTTCTTGAGCCTTTCCCACGTCTTGCCGCCGTCGGTGCTCTTGACGGGATAGCCGTTCCACTCGTGGACGTAGAGGGTCCCGTCAACGTTGGTCCACTGCACCCTCGAATCGACGTGGGCCGTGAGGGTCTCCATGTCGGGGTAGGTCCAGGATTTGCCGCCGTCGAGCGTGTGGAAGAGCTCGCCCATGTCGGTGGGCATCCAGATCTCTTCGGGATTCTTCGGGTTGAAGCTGACGGAGTAGAGTGCACCGCCCCCGCCGACGCCGGTGGAGTGGAAAGTCGCGGGATACGTCGCCGTGCGCTCCTGTGCCCAGCCGACGGCGACCACACACAGCGCGGTCAGCATCATGCACGATGTCATGACCGGCCATCGGGCATTCACGATTTCTTCCTTTCTGCGGATTGCCGTGCGTCGCCTGCGGCCCCGTCAATCCCAGGGCGTCCGGACGGGGGGCGTGTAGCCCGCCTTCAGGAGTGCACGCAGTTTCCGTCGCGTCTCCGTTCGGATCTTCCGTGCGGCCGCCCTGACCGTCCTGGCCCGTGCGGGTGTCTGGGGCACCGCGGTGTAGGTGCATTTCCTGCGGGTAGCGGCGTCGTAGTTCGCGATGACCTGGAGGTGGGGCCACATGACGAGACGCTGACCGGGGTTCCAGTTGTTGTGCCGGGGGTCGCGGAGGATGCGCACGGTTTCCGGCTGATGGACGTAGAGATCGGGGTTGCGGATGAGGTCCCACAGGGACGCCAGTGTCCCGTCGGGCCACTCGAAGTGTCGTCCGCGGATGTCGAAATACGCCCACGACCCCTCGACGAACACCTCGGCGACGCCGTGACCGGCGTAAGTCGTGAGCTTCCCGTCCGGACGGACGGCCGAGAAGTGTCCGACGTAGCGTGAGGCGAACCCGGCGATCTGGCACATCACCAGAAAGACCCGGTTCATCTCGTTGCAGGTGTTGCCGCCCTGCCACGCGATGAGTTCCTCCGGTCCGCCCGCGATGTACCGCTGCGTCGTGCGCTTCCGGAACGGAATGTCCCGACACCAGAGCAGGAGCTTCAGCACCTTCATCCGGTCGGAGAGGTACCTGTCGTCTCTCAGGAGGTCGTCGACGACCGTGTCGAGCTTCGGATACGTCCCCCGCCGGATCTTCATCTTCACGGGGGTGAACTTCGAGTAGAGCCAGGGCGCCGTCACGTCGTTCACGACCACCTGTCCGCGGAAGACCTGAACGTCGGCATC
>DATKVD010000208.1:0-5903 GCA_035530235.1 Planctomycetota bacterium
GGCGTATTTCTTCTCGCTGTTTCACCAGATGCTCCGGGACAGGATGCAGGGACTCACGGGGGAGGCCGTGGGGTGGCTGGGCACGGAGGCGTTCCGACACGTGCACCAGCACGGACCGGCCGTCGAGCATGTGGGGGACCCGTGGTACGTGACCACGGTCAACCGGGTGTGGTACGGGGTGCTGTGGCTCCTGACGCACATCTTCCCGGACTTCGACCGGTTCAAGGCGGTGTCGTTCCTGACGGGTTCACGTGACGTGCCCGTCGGCGTCGTCGCCACGGCCGCACTCGTCCTCCTGGCCTACGGGACGTGCTACCTCATCCTGGGACACGTGATCTTCTGGCGCAAGGAGCTGGTGCCGTGAGACGTCGATGGTCCTTGCCGGTGGTGGTGGTGCTGGTGGCGGGACTCCTGGCCGCCGGGGTCCCCGTCAGGGACCGTCTTCTGGCCGAGCGGCAGCGGACGGGCGTGCGTGGGGTGGAGCTGGACAAGCTGCCGCCCCTGGGGGCGGCGGGGGTGCTGCTCCTGGGCGGGTTCCGGGGTGTCGCCGTTTACCTGCTCTGGCACCAGGTCATCGCACTCCACCAGCAGCGACAGTACGAGGAGGAGCGCACCTTCATCGAACTCATTGCGCGGCTTCAGCCCTACTGCATCTCCGTCTGGGTCTTCCAGGCGTGGAACATCGCCTACAACATCAGTGTGCAGTACCCGGACGCGGCCGACCAGTGGCAGTGGGTCAGGAACGGCATCGATTTCCTGAAGGAGGGCCTCCGACTCAACGCTGAGAGCGGCGACATCCATTTCTACCTGGCGGTCCTGCACCGTGACAAGGTGAGTCAGAACCCCTACTTCGAAGACGCCATGGAACGTGACCTGGGGGTGAACAACTTCGAGGAGGCGGCGAGGTACTTCGACCGTGCCCGACATCTGGGCGGGGTACAGACCTTCCACCCGCGCGTGGTCGACAGCGGGGTCTTCCACGCCTGGCTCTCACGGGTGCAGCAGATTCTCCGACGCGGCGAGCTGACCGCGACGCTCGACTTCACCCCCGAGACCCTTGCCGCCGCCCAGCCGTTCATCCGGAAGGCCCGTGAGGAATCGGAGGGACTCCAGACGCGATGGCCCAAAGACGCCGCCTTCGAGATGTTCCCGGCACGCGTCGACGTCGTCCTTGCCGACGGCTACGTGGCCCACGTCAACCGTGTGCTGACCGAAGGTGACTTCAGTGAGACGTCGATCGTGCTGGCACGGCAGCTCGTGGACAAGGCCCTCGCCGAACTCGACAGGCATTACCCGAAATACAAGGGGACCCGGTCTGAACTGGTGTTCACGAACAAGACGAGTGACGCGTGCAGTCGCATCCCGTGGGCCCTGGTGAGGGCGGCCGGGGAGATGATGCAGAAGCCCTTCGCCGGTCCCGACGAGTGGCGGCGGGCACGTGGACTCGTCACCCTGGCCGAAAGGGAAATCAACCGGCTCCCGGAGCCCCTCCAGCAGTGCAGGGACGTCCAGGCACTGCGCGGCATGCTGTCCCAGTGGTTGAAGATGGTGACGGAACTGATCGAGAAGCACGGACGGTCGCGGGGGAACGCTCCCGACACGTCCTCAGGCGAAGAGTGAACCGTCGGACGTCAAGGACCTTGGCAAAGGAGTGGTTTCATGAAGCATGCGGTCTGGAAGACAGGGACGGTGGGTGTGCAGACGGTCGCGGCGGCGCTGCTGTTGACGGGCGGCGCGTGGGCGGCGAATGGCGCCGAAGCGACGACGGGCGTGACCCCCTGGCTGATGTGGGTGCTGTGGGGCGTGACCGCCCCGACGGGGGCGGTGGTCGGGCTCCTCTTCGCCTGGCGCTTCTACCGGTACGTCAAAGGACGCGACCCGGGTGACGAACTCATGCGCAAGATCGCCGAATACGTCCGGGCCGGGGCCTACGCCTACCTCAAACGGCAATACGCCGTGGTCACCGTGGTGTTCATCGTCCTCTCGGCACTGCTGGCGTGGATGGCGTGGGGACTGAAGGTGCAGTCGAAGATCGTGCCCTTTGCGTTTCTGACGGGGGGGTTCTTCAGTGGGTTGTGCGGCTACATCGGGATGAAGACGGCGACGATGGCGAGTTCACGGACGACCCAGGCCGCCAAGCAGTCCCTGAACTCGGCACTGCAGGTGGCGTTCCGTGCCGGGGCGGTGATGGGACTGGTGGTGGTGGGCTTCGGGCTCCTGGACATCTGCATCTGGTTCGCGGCACTTTATTTTCTGCCCGAATGGTTCGGGATGGGCGCTTTTTCGCTCGAGAAGATCACGGTGACGATGCTGTGCTTCGGGATGGGGGCTTCGACACAGGCCCTGTTCGCCCGTGTGGGCGGAGGCATCTTCACCAAGGCGGCGGACGTGGGTGCCGACCTCGTGGGCAAGGTGGAAGCCGGCATCCCCGAGGACGACCCCCGGAACCCCGCCACCATCGCCGACAACGTGGGCGACAACGTGGGCGACGTGGCGGGCATGGGTGCCGACCTCTACGAGTCCTACTGCGGGTCCATCCTGGCCTCGGCCGCTCTGGGCGTGGCGGCCGCCGGGGTCAACGCCCCCGACCACCACAAACTCGCCTTCATCGTCGTCCCCATGGCCATCGCCGGCATCGGGGTGTTCATCTCGATCCTCGGGTGCTACCTGGTGCGCACGCGCGAAGACGCCTCCCAGAAGACGCTCCTCCGGGCGCTGAACCGCGGCATCTGGGGGGCGTCCGGACTCATTCTCCTCTTGTCCCTGGGGGTGGTGTGGCTGTTCCTGTCGGGACCGCTGGGTTCCGGCGCCGCGGCGGTGCGCATGTGGGGGGCCATCGCCGCCGGACTCGTCGCCGGGCTCGTCATCGGACAGTCCACCGAACTCTACACCTCCGATTCCTACAGACCGACGCGCTCGGTGGCGGAGAAATCGCTCACGGGCCCGGCCACGGTCATCATCGACGGGTGGGCGGTGGGGATGCGGTCGACGGGGATTCCCGTCATCGCCGTGGTCGCCGCCATCCTCCTTGCGTTCGGTCTGGCGGGCGGGTTCCGGGCGGATGGCCATTCGGTGTCGCTCGGACTCTTCGGGGTGGGCATCGCCGCGGTCGGCATGCTCTCCACCCTGGGCATCACGCTGGCCACCGACGCCTACGGTCCCATCGCCGACAACGCCGGCGGCAACGCCGAGATGAGCGGGCAGAAGCCCGAGGTGCGTCAGAGGACCGACGCCCTCGACGCCCTCGGCAACACCACCGCCGCCACCGGCAAGGGCTTCGCCATCGGATCGGCCGCACTCACCGCTCTCGCACTCCTGGCGGCTTACGTCGTCGAGGTGCAGGTGGGGGTGCAGCGTGAGGCCGATGCCCACGTCCAGACCCTCGCAAGACACGACCTCGCCGTGGGGGCCAACCTGCTCTACCCCTTTGGTGAGGGGAAGTACGTCAGACCGGTCAAGGACGAGGAGACGGGTCACTACGAGGCTTACATCCTGTGTTCCGCCGCAGGCTCGGAGGCGATGCAGCTCAGCGGTCCGGACGGACCGGTCGGCGTGACCGTCAAGCGCGTGAAGCTCGCCGACATGGGCGACTGGATGACCTTCTACAACGTGAACCTGATGAACCCGCGCGTCATCTGCGGACTGATGCTCGGCGGGATGCTCACCTTCATCTTCAGCAGCATGACGATGCGGGCGGTGGGACGGGCGGCCGTGCGGATGGTGAACGAGGTGCGCAGACAGTTCAGGGAGATCCCGGGGATCATGGAGGGGTCGGCCGAGCCCGACTACGCCTCGTGCGTCTCCATCAGCACGGCGGGGGCACAGCGTGAGATGATCATCCCGTCGCTCCTGGCGATCGCGGTCCCGGTGGCGACGGGTCTGGTGCTGGACGTGGCCGGGGTGCTGGGTCTCCTGGGCGGGGCGTTGACGACGGGGTTCCTGATGGCCATCAGCATGGCGAACGCCGGTGGGGCCTGGGACAACGCCAAGAAGTACATCGAGCGGGGTGCCCACGGCGGGAAGGGCTCGGACGCCCACAAGGCCGCGGTGGTCGGTGATACCGTCGGCGACCCCTTCAAGGACACCTCGGGACCGTCACTCAACATCCTCATCAAGCTCGTCAGCATGGTGAGCGTGGTGATGGCCGGACTGACCGTGAAATACGGACCGTTCATCGGTGAGTGGCTCGCGAAACTGTCGGCGAAGTGAGAACGGCACCCTCTCCCTTACAGGGAGAGGGAACGCTTTTCGGAGAGCATACACATCGCCAGAAAGAAAGACGAAGCCGCACGAGTCGCGAAGCTCTGCGTCCGGATCGCCGACGACAAGAAGGGCGAGCACACCGTCGTCCTGCGGATGACGGAACTCATCGCCCTCACCGATTATTTCGTCATCACCAACGGCACCAACCCCCGACAGGTACAGGCCGTCTGCGACGGGATCGTCCTTGCGATGAAGGAACTGAAGGCGCCGTGTCTGGGGGTCGAAGGGTACGAGGAGGCACGCTGGGTGCTCCTGGATTACGGTGACGTGGTGGTGCACGTGTTCGACCGGCCCACACGGGAGTTTTACGACCTGGAGCACCTGTGGGCGGACGCGAAGCGTGTGCGCTGGAGAAAGACCCCCCGTCCCGTCGTGAAGAAAGGCAGGAAGCCGTGAGTCGCATCCACAGACGCGTCCGACGGGAGATCGAGAAGGTCCTCACGGGCCCCCTGGGCGTCGACGCCGACGACCCCGTGCTCGTCGAGGCCCTGCGTCTGGAGACGCCCCGCGACGCCGCCCACGGCGACCTGACCTCCGTCGCGGCGATGCGACTCCCCGGGGTGCTGAAGCGATCCCCGCACGACATCGCACGGTCCATCATCGACGAACTTGCGGGGGCCGCCGTGCTCGACGACCTCTTCGAGACCATCGACCTCGCCGGCCCGGGCTTCATCAACTTCACCTTCAAGCGGTCCTACGTCGCCTCGGCCGCCGCCGGGTGCTCGGCCGACGAACGACTCGGCGTCGAAACGGTTGACGACCCCCACACCGTCGTCGTCGACTTCTCCGCACCCAACGTCGCCAAGCCCATGCACGTGGGACACATCCGCACCACCATCCTGGGCGACTGTCTTCAGCGCGTGCTCCGGCATCTCGGTCACAGCGTCATCGGCGACAACCACCTCGGCGACTGGGGCACACAGTTCGGCATGATCATCCACGGACTCAAGTCGAAGGGACTCGCCGCAAAAGCCGACACCCTCACCGTGGACGAGATCGAAGCGGTCTACCGTGAGGTCTCGGACGCCTGCGAAGCCGACGAAGCCACAGGGGAAGCCGCCCGTGCCGAGGTCGTCAAGCTCCACGAGGGTGACCGGGAGAACCGGCGCATCTGGGAGGCGGTGATGAAGACCTCGCTCGTCGATCTCGACGCGGCGTATGACCGGCTGGGCGTCACGTTCGACGAGACGCTGGGCGAGAGCTTCTACAACGACGTGCTCCCGGCGGTGGCGGCGGACCTCCGGAAGAAGGGCATCGCACGCGAGTCGGAGGGGGCACTCGCGGTCTTCTATGAGAACGACAGGTATCCGCCCTTCCTGGTGCGGAAGAGCGACGGGGCGTATCTCTACGCCGCCACCGATTTCGCCACGGTCAGACACCGTGTTGAGACGTGGGGCGCCGACTGGATGATCTACGTGGTGGACGCGCGTCAGCAGCTTCACTTTCAGCAGCTCTTCGACGCGTGCCGGCGGTGGGGCTACGACGGCGTGCGGTTCGAGCACTGCTGGTTCGGGAGCATTCTGGGTGAGGACGGCCGGCCCTTCCGAACGCGGGCGGGCGGAACCGTCCGGCTGAGTGAACTCCTGGACGAGGCCGAGAGCCGGGCACTGACCGTCGTCGAGGTGAAAAACCCCGAGCTT
>DATKVD010000209.1:0-8685 GCA_035530235.1 Planctomycetota bacterium
ACTGTCCCGGCGGCGACGTCCCCCGCAACTGTCTCCGACTCAGCTTCGGCGTGGGAACGATCGAGAAGATCGCCGAGGGCGTCCGACGACTGGCCGAGGCGGTCAAGGGGTGTCTCCGGGACGTGCCCGCCGGCGAAAGAGACGCGTCATGACACAGCACACACCGACCGAGAACGGCTCCGCCTCCGTGCGCGGGGACTGGAAGCGGATGTTCCTGCGCGGACTGGCGCTGCTCTTGCCCACCGTCCTCACCGTGCTTATCCTCGTCAAGGCCTACCAGTTCATCGACACCTACCTCATCCAGTACGTCAACAGTGAGGTGTACGGCATCGGGGCGCTGCTGAAGCGCGTTGGGTTCTACGAGGTCTTCACGCCGAAGATGTACTCGGGCTGGCTCCTGCGGAATCTCGTCATCACGCCGATCTGGTGGTTCTTCCATTACGCGTTCGGGTTCGTGCTGAGCATGCTGTTCGTGTGTGCGGTGGGACTGCTGATCGGCACCCTGGTGGGACGTCGGGCGTGGCACGCCGTCGAGTCCCGTCTCATGCGCTTCCCCGTCATCCGCTTCGTCTATCCCTTCATCCGTCAGGTCACCGACTTCGTCTTCAGTGAGCGGCGGCTGGCCTTCCGCTCGGTCGTGGTCGTCGAGTACCCGCGCAAGGGCCTGTGGTCCATCGGCTTCCTCACCGGTACCAGCTTCCCGTCACTCCAGAAGGCCATCCCGCAGCGACTCGTCAGTGTCCTGGTGCCCACCTCGCCCACCCCGATGACGGGGTACCTGGTGTTCGTGCCGGAAGAGGACATCATCCGTCTGGACATCACCGTGGACGAGGCGTTCCGTCTGGTGATCTCGGGTGGGGTCATCAGGCCGAGCGACCGGGCGATCGTGGTCGGTGTCGCGGGAGAGGCCGGCCGCGGCGGGACCGGGACGTCCTGAGCGGTCCCCTCGGGGGGGCCGACCCTCACGGGCGGCAAAAACCGGGGAAAACAGGTTGACACAGACGGCCTTCCCCCGTAGACTGAAAGTGCTCGGGGGAGGCGTCAGCGTCCAGCACGCCTGGTCGGGATCTTCACGTTCCGCCCAACCTGCGCGGTTCCCACGGAAGCCCCGGGGCGGGGGACCCGACACACCGCCTTAACCGGCTTTGCGGAGGAGAGGACCGGTTTGAAATTCAAACTGACTTGCCGACACTACGCGGCGTCGGCGGCACTTCGGTCCTATGCCCGGAAAAAGGCCGAGCGTCTCCAGAAGCGTTTCGACGGGATTCACAAGCTGGAGATGATCCTCAGTGTCGAGGGTGGCAGACCTCGGGCCGAACTGGTGCTCGGTGCCGTCCGTGGAGTGACCCGCGTGGCCGAGGCGACCCACGACGACATGTTCGCCGCCATCGACCTCGCCGTGGACAAGACGGACAGACAGGTCACGAAGCTCAAGGGCAAACTTCGCGAGCACCACGGAAAGACCCCGGAGCCTCCGGTACCGGAGGAGGAGTGACCGGGCACGGTCCGCCGGACGGGTGACGGACTCCGTCGGAGAGACCGACCGCATGTCGTGCTCGCGTGTGTCACGGAGAACCGGATGAGATTGCTCGATCTGGTGGTGGCCGGAGCGATGACGGCGGAACTGACCGCCGTCGAGAAAGAGGACGTGATTGCCGAACTGGTTGACGGACTGGTGGCCGCCGGACAACTGAGCAAACGCGTCGCGAAGAGCGTGACGAAAGCGATCCTGGACCGTGAGGCCCTGGGGAGCACGGGGATCGGAGGCGGCATCGCCGTCCCCCACGCAAAGCATCCGTCGGTCAAGAACATCGTCGGGAATCTGGGTCGTTCGAGGAAGGGCGTTAACTTCGCTGCGATTGACGGGGAGCCGGTCTACTTGGTGTTCCTGCTGGTGTCACCCCCCGACCAGCCCGGTCCTCACCTCAAGGCCCTGGAGCGCATTTCGGTCGTGCTGCGGGACGAGAACTTCTCACGGTTTCTGAGACGTGCGAAGGACAGGGACGAGCTGGTGAGTCTGCTGGCGGAAGCGGACGAGACGTTCCGCGGGGACTGATGGGACACAGGGGACGTGCGCACTGCGGGGGCCGTCGGTGACTGACAGCGAAGAATGGGTCGAGGGGGAAGCCGTCGTCGCCAGTGCCCTGGGACTCCATGTCCGTCCGGCCCGCATCGTGTGGGAAAGGGCCCGTCGGTTCTCCTCGGACATCCGCATCCGCAAGGGCCGACGTGACTACGACGTCAAGTCCATCTTCGACATCATGGCGTTGGACGCCAGCAGGGGGACGGCGTTGACCGTGCGGGCGAAAGGGGACGATGCCCGGAGGGCTGTCGCGGTGCTCGTCGCCCTGATCGGCACCGACTTGGACGCCGAGTCCTGAGGATACGCCAGCGATGGAGATCAAACGGGGAGTCGCGGTCTCACCGGGTGTGGTCATCAAGCGGGCGTTCGTCCTCGACAGTGAGGAGGTGCGCATCCCCCGGCGTCACTTCGTCGACTCGGACGCCGACCGTGAGATCGTACGCTTCACCTCCGCCCTCAAGGCCACCTGCGACGAGATCCGTGCCACCCAGAGCAAGATCGTCGCCGAGGTCGCCGACAGCTCCGTCCCCGACATCTTCGCCTTCCACCTCGCCCTCCTCGAAGACGAACGTCTCACCGCCGACGTGACCCGACTCATCCAGGAGCGCAGCTATTCGGCCGAATACGCCCTCAGCCGGGCACTGCGTCCCCACCTCAAGCGCATGCAGGGACTCGAGGACGAGTACCTCCGCGAGCGCACCGGTGACGTCCGTGACGTCGAACGACGACTGCTCCGCAACCTCCTGGGACAGCGTCGCGAGGAACTGAACAGTCTCACCCACGAGGTCGTCGTCATCGCCCGGGACCTCTCTCCGAGTCAGACGGCGAACCTGGACCGGACGAAGGTGCGGGGGTTCGCCACGGACGGGGGCGGACGCACCTCGCACACCGCCATCGTGGCCCGGGCACTCGAGATCCCGGCCGTGGTCGGACTCGGTGACGTCACCACCGAGGTGTCCGGCGGCGACTGGGTCATCATCGACGGCAACCGTGGACTCGTCGTCATCGCTCCCGACGAAGAGACCATCAAGAAATACGAGGGCCGGGAACACAACTACCATGAGATCGAGGTGCAGTGGGCGGAGGGACGTGACCTCCCGGCCACCACCCTCGACGGCGTCCCCATCACCCTCTATGGGAACATCGAGTTCCCGGAGGAAGTGACACTGTCACTGGACCGCGGGGCGAGCGGGATCGGACTCTACCGGACGGAGTTCCTGTATCTGGGAGCGATGCGGGCCCCGACGGAGCGCGAGCACTTCGACGCCTACATGCGGGCCATCAACCTCCTCGGCGACCGCCCGCTCGTCATCCGCACCCTTGACCTGGGGGCCGACAAGTTCCCACCGGAAGCCGGTGGCGTCGTCGAGAAGAACCCCTTCCTCGGCAGTCGCTCACTGCGATACTGCTTCCAGCATCCGGAACTCCTCCAGACCCAGCTGCGTGCCATTCTCCGGGCCTCGGCCTTCGGAAAGGTCCGCATCCTGCTGCCCATGGTCACCACACTCCAGGAACTCCGACAGGCCAAGGAGTTCATCGCAGAGGTCAAATTGGAGTTGGATGGGGAGGGCGTTGAATACGGCAGGGACATCCCACTGGGGATCATGATCGAGGTGCCGTCGGCGGCCGTCATTGCCGGGGCCTTCGCGAAGGAATGCGACTTCTTCAGCATCGGGACGAACGACCTCATCCAGTACACCCTGGCGGTGGACCGTGGCAACCCGCGTGTCGCGGAGCTTTACCGACCCGCACATCCGGCGGTGCTCCAGCTGCTGAAGCAGGTTCTGGAGGTCGGCCGGCAGTCGGGCATTGAAGTGGCCATGTGCGGCGAGATGTCCGGCGACGTTGATTACACCATGCTCCTTCTGGGCCTCGGGCTGAGGATATTCTCCGTCAGTCCCATCATGCTGTCGGAGTTGAAGAAGCTCATGCGCTCGGTCACGATCGAGCAGTGTGTACAGGTGGCCGAGCAGGCCATGACGATGGACGACCCCCTTTACATCCTGGGCCACCTGCGGGCGGAGACCCGAAAGGTCATTCCCGAAGCCTACTTCGACGAGGACTGACACGAGACGGCCGGGCGTCCCGTGTAAACCGGACCTTCCAGGCAGCGGTTTCCCGCCGAAAAAAGCCTCCCGTTTTTCTCTTATTGCCAAGAATTCGTGCAGCAGACGGGGCCCTCCGACCGATTCTCACGGATGGTAGGCGTAGCGGGGTTTGGTGGTGGGAGAACTCGGCGCGTCTGGCCTATGGATACACCGGCCGACTGGGTCGCCACGGCAACCTAACGGCCTTCAGATACATAGGTTAGGCTGACAGGGAATGCCCCTTCCGGCACGCTTCTCCCCGTGAAGTGTCCGAGTTGAACCCACCCGAAAACCTCATTGCGCACCGGAATGCGGCGATGGTCCCAGAGTCAAGATGAGACGTAAGCCGTTGTTCCTGGAAGTGTTGTGCGGTTTATTGACTGTTCGGTTCCACGAAAAGGAGTTGATCCGTGTTTGGACGGAAGAAGGCGGCCATCGGTCTGGATGTCGGGACACATGCGATCAAGACGGTCGAAATCTCCGTCTCGGGGTCGTCGGTGGCCATCACGAACGCGGGCTACCAGGAGATACCGAGCGAGGACGCCCGTGCGGAAGCCCTGAAAAGGATTGTCCTCGATAAGGGACTGCGCGGACAGGACGTCGTCACAAGCGTCGCCGGACGCAGCGTCATCGTGCGCTACGTCAACCTTCGTCGGATGGACCCCTCGGAACTCCGGAACGCCGTCCGCTTTGAAGCCGACAAATACATCCCCTTCAGCATCGACGAGGTGGTGCTCGACTGTCAGGAGATCCACGGGGCGGAGAACGTGGGTGCCGACGAGATGAAGGTGTTGCTGGTGGCGGTCAAGCGCAACCTCATCGAGGAGCACGTGGGACTGCTGAGGGCGGCCGGCGTCAACCCGGTCGTCATCGACGTCGACGGGTTCGCACTCGGCAACGCCTACCTCCTGGCGACGGGGATGAAGGGCGAGGAGGGCATCAAGGCCCTCGTGGATATCGGGGCCTCGAAGACCAACATCAACGTGATGGAGGGGGATCAGAGTCTGTTCACGCGTGAGGTGTACGTGGGCGGGACGGACTTCAGCTCCGAGATTTCCAAACGCCTGGCCGTGAACCCGTTCGAGGTGGAAGCCCTGAAGGCGGACGCCGGTGAAAAGCAGGAGGAACTTCGTGAGGCGGTGCAGGGCGTCAGTGACGACCTGGGCAACGAGATCCGTCTGAGTCTGGACTTCTTCGAGAACGAGTTCGACGGGACGGTGGACACGGTGGTTCTGAGCGGAGGGGGCTCGAAGCTGGCCGGACTGGCCGAGTCGCTCCAGGCGAATTTTGACAAGCCGACGGTGATGTGGGATCCGACGTCGGCCTTTCAGATGGACATGTCGCACGGGGGTGCGGAGACATTTCAGTCGAAGGCGCCGCAGATGATGGTGGCCATCGGGCTTGCGGCACGTATGGGAAGGAACTGATCCATGATGATCGAAGTCAACCTGCTGCCGGCGGAACTCCAGCGTGTGGAGCACACGCCGTTGCCCAGGTTCCTCGTGGTGATCCTGGGGACGGCGGCGATCATGGCGACGGGAGCGTTCGGGGTGGTGGTCAACTGGCGCACCGTTCCCGACCTCAAAGCCAGGGAACTCGCTGTCAGTGAGGACCTGGGACGCAGCAGCGTCCAGGCCGCCGTCTACGACCGTCTGCTGGCCCAGATCGAAGAGACCCAGGACCGCAAGAAAGCCATCGGCGAGATGTGGCGGTCGAGGATCATGTGGAGTGAGAAACTGGCACAGCTCTCCGAGATGACGCCGAATTTCATCGGCATTCAGGACATCACGGTGAGTGAGTCGCGCGAGTCCACCCGCGCCGGCAAGGACGACTCCGGGGGGATGCTCACCATCGGGTCCATCTGTGCAGGGGCGGATCACCGACGCGTGGCCAATTGGCGCCGCATCGTCAAGGGAGAATACGAGGTCGAGGGCAACAGTGACCCCTGGGTGGGACGGCAGTTCTTCCGCTCGTTCGTCGATCTGTTGCCGACGAGCACCCAGAAGGTTGAGGTGAAGGACTACGTGGAGAAGGAAGCATTGAAGTTCGGACTGAAAATGCCCGTGAAGACGGCCTCGGTTCGACTGGACGAAGCCATGGCGGCCGCACGTGAGGACAGGATCCGTCGGCAGGGCGAGCCGCGCGTCCCGGTCGCGCCGAGACCGAAGACGCCGGACGGTGCGAAGGAGACGGAGCCCGCCGGGACTACCGGGGTCGAACAGCCGACGGGCGGGAAACCGGAGGGTGATGGCACCGCGACGGCCCCGACCGTGAGGGAGGACGCGCCGGCGGTAAAGACGCTGACACAGCCGGAGACCCGACCCGAAGCGACGGCGCCCGAGCCCGGGAGTGTGGAGGGGAACGAGACCGACGGCGACGGGAAGGCGGTCGAGGGCACTCCGGCAGCACCGACTGAAACATCGGTTGCCCCCGAGGACAAGAAGGAGACCACGGGTGACGTCGAGAAGGAGGCGACACCCGATAGCACGAAGCCCCGGGAGGACGCCGGGCGGAAGACGGGGAACGAGGACGCCTGATCGCGTGAATGGAAATTCCATGCGGAGGACGGTTCGGTGAGTGAAGGCAGGAAGATGCTGATCTCGGTGCTGGTGGTGATCGTTACGCTGGGGGGGGTCGGCACCTGGCTTGGTGTGGGCATGCAGACGTCCGAGAAGCTCGAGATCTCGATCAAGCAGAAAGGCACGAAGCTCGCCGAACTCCAGGAGAAGATCGCAGCGGTTCCGGCACTTCGCCAGGAGCAGCAGAAACTCTCCGGTGAACTGCAGGTGCTCGAAACCATCCTGCCGAACGACCGTGAACTCAACAAGATCTTCGACACACTGAGTGAGTATGAGAAGGAGGCGGGTCTCGAAATCCGAAGGTTCAACCCCGTGCGGGAGAAGACCGAGCGCGGGAACGGTACCGAGACGTCCTACAGGAAGGTGAGCTACGACCTGGAACTGGTGGGAGAGTACTTCAGTCTGGTCAAGTTCCTCAACCTGCTGGAGAACCACAAGCGCTTCGTGCAGGTCGATTCTTTCAACATCAAGCAGAAGGACGAGGACAGTGCGGTCAACGAGCTGTCGGTGAAGTGCAGCACGTTCGTGTTTGACCCGAAGGCGAACTCCACGCGGGTGAAGGCCAGTCGACGGACACACACCGCGACCACCGGGACCCAGAGGAAGGCGCCGCCCGAGGTCGCGTTCGACCTCGATCAGGAACTGGCCAAGCGTTACGTCTTCCAGGTGAGCGCGAAGCGGCGTGATCCCTTCACCAACCCGCTCACGCGTCGTCTCAACGTGGCCAAGTTCAAGACGCCCGACCCCGCGAAGCTGATGACCCCCGGACAGGAGAAAGAGACCGCAGAGACGATCCAGAAGCAGTTGGCCGAGGTGGGACGGCTCGTCAGTGACGGCAAGCTGGATGAGGCCGACAAGCTTCTGGCGGACACCCGCAGGCTCATGGACGCCGATTTCCGTGACCCGGAAACCGTCCAACGACACCTCGGGTTCAGTCGACGCACCCAGCGTCTCGGCATTATCCTGAGGACCCAGAGGGGCGAGAAGCTCTACAAACTCGTCCAGGAAAATCACGACAAGATGCTCAAGGCGTTCGAGAGCGGCGACTACGACGAGGTCTACCAGCTTCGCACCATCGTCACCGAGATGGTCAAGGAGGGCGGGGCGGACCTGATTCACGACCGACTGACCGACGTGGTGAGGTCGTGTCAGGACCTGTGCAAACGTGCCGACGCCCGTCGCGAGTTCGCCGGCATCGGCATCGACATCCAGGGGACCTTCTGGAGCGGCTCGAAGGGCAACCGCAAGGCCGCCGCCATTATCAACAACCAGGTCCTGGTCGAAGGGGAGCGGGTCAAAGCCGACGTCGTCCGGGACGGCAAGAGGGGCGCCGGCAGACGGGCCGTCCCGCTCGACGCCGAGATCATCATCAAGAAGATCGACCGGGACAAGGTCACGTTCCTCTACAAGGACGAGCTGATCGACAAGTTCCAGTTTCAGAGTGAGTAAGCGGGAGAAGACTCCCGACAAAACGGGGAAACGATTCGTCGTGTGACGTGGAAAAGGAGAAAACGATGTCGCGCTTTAGCGTGGTTGCACTCGTTATCGTGACGCTGCTGACGGGCGTGGTGTACGCCGACGAGCCGGTCGTGGTGCGTGAGCGTGTGAGACAGAACGCCGTCGACGTCTCGTTCGACTTCAAGGAGGCGAAGTTCTCCGAGGTCATCGACTACATCGCCAGACAGTCGGGTCGCAACATCATCATCGAGGGTGAGATCCCCGACACCGTCACACTGCGTCTGGTGGGGGTGAAGTGGCGTCGGGCGCTCGACGCGGTCTGTCAGCAGGTGGGGGCCGTCATCGAGGAGGAAGGCCAGGACCTCATCCGCATCTCCAAGCCCGAAACCATCAACTTCGAACTCGAAGACGCACCCCTGGGCAAGGTGGTCGGGACCATCGCCAAGATGGCCGAGGCCACCGTCATCATCGGTCCCAA
>DATKVD010000210.1:0-3667 GCA_035530235.1 Planctomycetota bacterium
GGGCGAGGCCCACAGCGGTCTGATGATGCCTTCCTTGCCGAAGACCGACCCGTAGACGAACCCGAAGACGACGGCACTCACCCCGCAGAGCGCCACGAGCATGGCGAAGTCCCGGTGGGTCTGCTTGCGGAGGCGGAAGAAAGCGGTCAGTCCCGCCAGGAGCAGCACCGCCCCCTGTCCCACGTCACCGAACATCGCCCCGAACATCACCAGGAAGCTCACGGCGACGAGCACGGTGGGTTCGATCTCACGGTACCTCGGGTGACCGTATCCCGAGACGAGAAGTGCGAAGGGTCGGACGAGCCACGAGTGTCTGAGGGAACTCGGCGGCTCCTCCGACGTCGACAGCTCGTCGGGGTCGTGGATCTCGATGACGGCACGGTGCTCGGTCAGTTCGAGGACCTTGTTGACGAAATGCTCCACGAGCGACACCGGCACCCAGCCCGAGACGAGGTACGTGGACCGTGTGCGGCCGATGTTCTCGTGGGCGAGAAGGATCTTCCGTCTGACACTGAGGTGTCGCCAGAACCGTCGCAGGTCCCTCCCCTCCCTGAGGGCGAGGGTCTGGAGGTGTCGCTTGAGTTCGTCGTCCTCGCCCAGCACTTCGGCCAGACGCTTGCGGGCGGTGATGAGCACCTCGTCCGGAAGTCCGGGGAACGCTTCCTCCACCTCCTCGGGCTCGAAGCCCCGCTCCTGGAGTGTGGAATCGAGTGCCCAGCGGCCCTTCTTCGAGGTGATGGCCAGCACCTTCTGATGCCCCACGCGGTCCCTGAAGGGCACCAGGAGCACCCGCTCCTCGAGGGTGCGCTCGACGTCCTTCAGCCGGTCCTCCGGGATGGCCCCGAGGGCGAAGTGCACGAACGAGAACTCGCCCATGCGTGCCGGCGACAGTGACGTCCCCTCGAACGTCTCGACCTGTCCGATGATGCGTCGGAGTCCCTCCGCTTCCTCCGTCAGGGCCTGTCGATCGGCGACGACACGGTCGATCTCGGGCTCGAGCCGGTCGAGTGCGGCGTCCACCTCCTCGGGGGTGGCGAACCCCTCGGGAACGTCGGGACGCTCGCCGTCGAGCGAGACCTCCAGCAGCACCCCCACGCGCTCGACGCGGTGTTCGAGTCCACGGAGACGTTCGAGCTCTCCGGAGCGGTCGCTCGGGGTCAGCAGCTTCCCTTCGGAATCCCTGGCGGGAGGCGTCAGGTGAATGGCACGGAGCGTCCCCAGTCCCATGACGAGGGTGTCGATGTCCCGTGCGAGTGCCAGGACGTTCACCTTCTTCATGCGCTCCGACTGAAACATGGACCGACCTCGTCAGTTCTCGGGCAGTCGGATGAGTTGTCGCCGGACGTCGGCCGGCGGCGTCTCCTGCTTCAGCAGTTCCGCCACGCGGATCAGGTTTGCGAGCTCGACCCGCTTGATGTAGTAAAAGGCCTCCACACACCCCAGGTGAAACATCGAGCGGTAGAAAACCCGGTTGGCGGCGAGGTAGAGTCGCTCCCACATCCGTCGCTGGAGTCCGCCCAGGTCGGTGGGTGCCGGTCCCGTCCCCATGAGGGCCTTGTCCTCCGGCACCGCCGTCAGCATCTCCTCGAACGTCCCGGCCTGAAGGAGCCCGGCCAGTCTGCCCCTGGAGGGTGCCGGGGGCGGCGCCTTGACCAGGAACTCACGCACGTCCTCGACGTCGGCGTCGTAGTTGAGCCGGGCCCGCATGATGAACAAGATCTCGTAGACGAGCACTTCCAGATGCAGAAGCCCGCTCACTTCCTCACGGTCGGTCGAGGCGAGTCGTGCCGTCCGACGACACAGTTCGGTGAAATAGCAGGCGTCCAAGGACGCCTCGATGTAAAAGAGCCGGTTCGTATCGTGGAACTGTGCGGCCCCGCGACGGATCGCCCGACTGAACCCCTTCACCGGCATCAGACGGATCACGTCCGTCAGCTTCTCCGTGCCCAGGATCTCCTCGACCGGCAGGGCATACCCCTCGGGCAGGTCCACCAGGAGTCCCGTGAGATCCGCGGGCGACAGTCGGCTTTTCCACCCGCGCAGCACCACCTTCAGGTTCTCGATACGGTACCGTTCGAGCTGCCAGTCGAAGAACTCACGGTTCCGGTCCTGAAGGAGCACCTGCACACGTCTCAGGTCACGGACGTGGTCCTCGGCGAGACGCTGCTCGAACCGGGTGCGACTGCGGACCTCGAGGTTCGGGAAGACCGAGGCCATCATCTCGAAGGCGTTCCGGAGCGAGGTGAGTGCCTCGATGCGCGGACCCTCGTACAGCTTGGAACGCATGCCGTGCAGCTTCGCCGACACGAACGCAAAATCGACGGGCGTGACTCTCGCAATATCCACGACCTCACCCACCGATGACCCGCCTCACCACCAGATCGACCGCCCTGGGGAACTTCGTCCGCACCTCTTCGGCGTAGGCCGTGTTCTCCTCGTCCACCCGGGTCAGCCGCTCCTGACGCTGCTGGTCCAGTCCCTTCCGGGTCTCCTCGAGGAGACGCGCCGCCTCGGCGTGGGCGTCACTGCGGAGCTTCTCGCCCTTCCCGGTGGCTTCCCGACGGCTCTCCTCGGCGACCTTCGCCGCACGGGCCTCGGCCTCGGCGAGAACCCCTCTCGCCTCCTCCTCCACCTTCAGCATCCGTTCGATGACTTCCTTCATGCGACCGTTTCCCTCATCCCTGCTATTCCTCGCGCTCTTCTTCCGCAGCAACCATGTCGTAAAGCTCACGCGCGGTCTCGGCGGCCGCCAGCCTCTCGATGAACCCGGGGGTCCGAAGCAGCAGGGCGATCTGGGCCAGGGCCTCGACGTGCGGCCCCGGGTTGCCCTCTTCCGCCAGCAGCAGGAACACCAGCTGCACCGGCTCGCCGTCCAGCGAATCGTACTCGATGCCTTCCTTCGAGATGCCGAGTGCCGCGGTGAGTCGGGTGATGGTCGGGGACTTGCCGTGCGGGACGGCGACCCCGCGGCCGATGCCGGTGGACTGCTTGTTTTCGCGCTCGATGATGGCGGCCCGCGCGGCGTCCCGGTCGGTGAGGCGCTTCTCCCTCACGAGGAGGTCGATCAGCTCCTCGAACACCTCCTCCTTCTCGAGACTCTCCAGGTCAACCTTGATGAGACGTTCGGTCAGCAGCTCTGAGATCTTCATTCTGGGATCCTCTGGTCGCAACGCCGGTGGACGTGGTGTCCACGGCCCCCGGTCGGCCGGACCCCGGCGGAACCGGGAACCATTAAAATTCTCAGGATAGCACCCCGCGGGGCGGTTTCAAGCAAATTCACCCGTCCCATTTTCCCCGGGCACATCCCGCTTCGCCGCGACGGGCGGTTGACACGGACCCAAGGTCCCCCTATGATGGGCGCTCACCGTGTACCGGAAACCCACCTGCACAAACGGAGGAACGAGATGAACGTCATACTGGTGATTATCGACTCGCTCAGGACCGACCACATGGGCTGCTACGCGGACCTGTACAGGAACGGTGGTCTGGCGGCCACGCCTCACCTGGACCGGCTAGCGGCCCAGTCGCTGCGGTTCACGCGCGCGGCGCCGGAGAGCCTGCCCACACTGCCCACCCGCCGGGCCCTCCACACCGGTCAGCGGGTGTGGCCCTTCTGGCAGTCCAACAACCAGTTCAAGGGCGACTTCGTGGGCGCCCCCGGCTGGGG
>DATKVD010000211.1:0-11591 GCA_035530235.1 Planctomycetota bacterium
CTGTCGCAGTGGATCGACATCCCCCCCAACGCCCGCAAGCTCCTGGAGCGTCCCGAGCGGCAGACCCTCCTCAACCTGAACATCCGAAACGCCGCGGGCGAACTGGTGATGGGCGACGTGTACGTGGTCTATCACAATACCGCCCGCGGGCCCGCCAAGGGCGGCATCCGCATCTCCCCCACCGTCACGCTCGAGGAGACCGTCGACCTGGCGGAGCGCATGGTGTGGAAGACCGCACTCGTCAAGATCCCGTTCGGCGGCGGGAAGTCCGGCATCGCCGTCGACGCCTCGGCACTCTCGCTCTTCGAGCGCAACGAGATGATCCGGGAATACGTTCACCTGATGGAGAGCGACCTGACGGGCGGGGTGTACATCCCCGCGCCGGACCTGGGCTCGCGACCGTCGGACATGGCGACCATCTACGGACAGACGCACGTGCTGACGAGTGTGACGGGCAAGCCCCCGCGGGTGGGCGGTCTGCCCGGACGCAACGAGGCCACCGGCCGCGGGGTGGCGCACTCGGCGAAACTCGCGCTCGATCGGCTGCTCAGGCGCGACGTCAAGGGCACGACCGTCGCGGTGCAGGGGTTCGGCAACGTGGGACACTGGACGGCGAAGTTCCTCGCGGACGCCGGCGCCCGGGTGGTGGCCGTGAGCGACGTCACCGGCGGACGATACAACCCCAAGGGACTCGACGTCGACGACCTCATGAAACACACCAGTGAAACCGGAGCGCTCGACAAGGACGCATCCGGCGATACACTGACCAACACCGAACTCCTGGCACTCGAGGTGGACGTGCTGGTGGTCGCCGCCGTCGAGAACGTCCTCACCGCCGAGACCGCACCCAGGGTGAAGGCGAAACTCATCGTCGAGGGGGCGAACGGTCCGACCACGCCCGAGGGCGACACGACGCTCGAACGGGCCGGGGTCACCACCGTCCCGGACATCCTGGCGAACTCGGGCGGCGTCATCGCCAGCTACATCGAGTGGCGGAACGCCAAGTCCGGCAGCATCACCGACCGCAACGAGGTGTTCGAGGCCATCGAGCGCGTCATCGGACGCGCGTTCGACGAGGTGTCGGCCGTGGCGGCAAAGAAGCGGATCTCACACCGACGTGCCGCCGAGTGCGTCGCCGTCGAAGAGGTCGTCGCGGCAATGCAGGACCGCGGGTGGATATGAGGAAGGCAGGCTGAAGGCTGCAGGCTGTAGGCTGAAGGCTGAAGGTACAGCAGAAGAAGAAGCAGAAAAAGAGCGGCGGGTCGGACGACCCGCCGCTCTCGTTTTGTGGTCCGCTTTCAGCCTTCGACAGACGCGTTGCCCTCTTCTTCCGCCGGGCCTTCGGCCTCCGGCTCCTGCTCTTCGGCCTGCCGCTTAGCCTCCCGGGCCTTGCTCCGTTTTCGACGCATGTAGCCGAGGATGAGGATCATCCCGGTGCCCATCAACAGCCATGTTCCCGGCTCGGGAACCGCGGACAGTCCGGCACCGCCCGCGCCTTCAATCACGGCCGCCGCGGCGTGGGCCGTCAGTCCCACCACGAGCGCCGCTCCCAACGCTGCCACCCTCATCCGCGACATCCCAGGCTCTCCTTGACTCGGGCGATCCCGGTTGGCCCGATCAGCCGACATTGTAACGATGTACTCGCCGCAAATCCCGTGCCAAAACGTCGTCAAATCGGCGGGGGCCGGCGCATCCCGGGCCCGTACGAACGTATCCCCTTGTCAGGAAAAGACTTACGTCGCCGTCCGGGCCGGTGGAAACGTGCCGCTTTTGGGGCCCTCTCGGCGGACACGCCAGCCGCCCCCGCCCCGTGTTGCTTTTTTCCAACACGATGTTGTCTTTTCTGAACGTCCGCTTGCCCCCCCTGCCCCGCCGAAAAAATTGGACGCTGCGGGGGCTGCGTGGTAGATTGCGCGTCTGCGGCGCCGGGCGACGACCGTCCGGCACAGTCAAAGGAGAGATTCTCATGACGAAAACGTACGACGTGGTGGTGGTGGGCGGCGGACCCGGGGGGATCGCCGCGGCGGCGTCGGCGGCCCGGAACGGCGCGACGACGTGTCTCATCGAGCGGTACGGCTTCCTGGGCGGGATGGCGACGGCGGGCCTGGTGAACCCGTGGATGCCGACCGGCTCGACGCTTGCCGCGGAGATCGTCGCCGGCGTTTACCAGGAGGTCCGCGACGCGCTGCGCCGGCGCGAGCAGGCACGCGGCCAAGAGGAGATCCACGGCGGGCGGACGTTCGACGAGGAGGACCTGAAGGTCATCCTTGACGAGATGATGAGATCGTCGGGGGTGGACGTGTGGTTCCACACGCACTTCATCGACGCGAAGACGGCACGTCGACGCATCCGGACGATCCGCGTGGTGAACAAGTCGGGCGAACTGACGATCGAGGGGAAGGTGTTCATCGACGCGTCAGGCGACGGCGACCTGTCGCTCCGGGCGGGGGCCGAAGTGCAGTTCGGACGCACCTCCGACGGGCGCGTGCAGCCGATGACGCTGTGCTTCCGAATGGGCGGCGTCGACATCAACCGCATCCCCCCGCGCGACGAGGTCCACCGACGCTTCACCGAGGCCCGCGCGACGCGCGAGTGGATCAACCCGCGCGACAACATCCTGTGCTTCCCGAGCGTGCATCCGGGCGTCATCCACTTCAACACCACGCGCGTCCTCGGCGACCCCGTGGATGCCAGGCGACTCTCCGCCGCCGAGATGGAGGGACGCGCACAGGTCCAGGAGATGGTCGCGTTCCTGCGCGAGAACATCCCCGGCTACGAGAAGGCCTACCTCGACCACACCGCGCCGCAGATCGGCGTGCGCGAATCCCGACGCGTCATCGGCGATTACGTCCTCACCGTCGAGGACGTCTTAGGCGCGCAGAAGTTCAAGGACGGCATCTGTCGCGGGGCCTACGCCGTGGACATCCACAGTCCGACCGGCGCGGGCACCGACCTCCGCCAGCTCGAGCCCGGCACCAGTTACGAGATCCCCTACCGGTGTCTCGTGCCCAATGGCGTCATGAACCTGCTCGTGGCCTCACGCTGCATCTCGGCGACGCACGAGGCCCACTCGTCCCTGCGCGTCATGCCCATCGTCATGGGCATCGGCCAGGCGGCCGGCACCGCCGCGGCGATGTGCGCCCGAGAGAACAAGACCCCGAGACGCCTCAGCGCACGCGAGCTCCGGAAGACCCTCAAAGAACAAGGCGCCGACCTCGACCGCGAAAAAGCCTCGAAAAAACCGGTGTAAGAAGAAGAAACAAGAAGAAGCAGCGAGGACTCACCACCAAGACACCAAGGCACCAAGGGTAACAACAGAAGAAAACGGCACAGACAAGAAATGGAAAGAGAGCAAACCGAGAAGAGCGCCTTTGAGCCCATTCCTGAGGAGACGGACCGCATTGCGGCTGCGGTGGTGGACGCGGCGTATCACGTCCATGCCGCCCTCGGTCCGGGGCTTCTGGAGTCGGTGTACGAAGCCTGCCTGTGCCATGAGTTGAAGAAGCGTGGGTTCAGCTTCAAGACCCAGGTCGCGGTCCCCGTCGTCTATGACGGCGTCAAGCTCGACGCCGGGCTCCGCCTGGACATCCTCGTGGCCGATTGCGTCATCGTCGAGCTCAAAGCCGTCGAAAAGACGAATCCACTCTTCGAGGCCCAACTGCTGACGTATCTGAAACTGTCAAACCATCGGCTTGGACTGCTTGTCAATTTCAACGTCCCTGTGATTCGCGAGGGCATCAGGAGAATCATCCACTAGAGACTCAGCCCCGGTTTCTTCCCTGGTGTCTTGGTGCCCTGGTGGTTAGTTGCCGTCTGCTTCTGTGTCTGCTTCTTTGCCGTTGTTACCCTTGGTGCCTTGGTGTCTTGGTGGTTATCCTGCTTCTTCTTTTGCTTTGGCCTTTTCCCTTGGCGTTCTTGGTGCCCTTGGTGGTTAAGCTGTTTGCCGTTTCTGCTTCTGTTTCTTGGCCGTTGTGTCTCTTGATGGTGTGGCGTCATCCTTCATGAAAGGCAAACGCTCATGAAACGCCTCCTCATTCTCCTTGGTGTTCTGTGCGTTGCTGCCGTTGTCGCCCCCGGCCAGGAGAACGTCGTCACCATCGACGTGCTGCCGTTCGTCTGCGACAAGGCGGGGACGTATCGTCTGGCGAAGGACCTGTCCGCGGTGGACAGCGGCATCCTCATCCTGTCGAACGATGTCGTCATCGACCTGGGCGGCCACACGCTCACCTACGGGACGGGTGAGAAGCGGAACGATAAGGTCATCACCTACAACTCGCTCCAGTCGGGGAACGTGGGTCACCACGCCGTCTACGTGACCTCGGACCCCCGGCGGTCGAAGGACGCGCCGGTGCCGGCCGGGTGGAACTACCGCTTCACCGGGGTGGTCATCCGCAACGGGAGGATCAAGACGGGCGGCGGGGGCATCAGCTATTCGGACGCGATCGACGTCTCGGGCACCGTCGGGTGCGAGATCACCGGGCTCACCATCGAGAACGCCGCCCGTGATTCGAGCGCCGTCATCGGCGGACGACAGAGCCGGATTCACCACTGCACCATCATCGACACCAACACGCATGTCTCGAACCGCCACGCGCAGCTCGCCGTCATCGTCACCGGGCCCGATACCGAGGTCTCAGACTGCACCATCCGCGGGGGCGCCCAGGTCGGCATCAAGGCCACGAGCGGCGCGCACATCCATCACAACGACATCCGTCACAGCGCCACCGCCACCAACTGTTACGGCATCCAGGGGTATGGCCAGAAGAACGTCCACGCCCATCACAACCTCATCATCCCCACGAACGGCCGCGGACTGCACATCTCGGAGAAATCCGTCGGCTGGCGGGTGCACCACAACTACATCGAGGCCCGCGAGCGCGCCAACCGCGAATACCCCAAGGGTCTCGACACGCACGGCATCAAGATGGAAGGCTGCCGCGACGCGAAGGTCTGGGGGAACGTCGTCGTCTGCGAGTCGACCACGCGCGGCAACCCCACGCCCCTCAACTTCAGCATCCAGGCCGATTCCAACAACGAGGTCTACGGGAACGTCTTCGTCGCGAAGAAGGTGACGCCGAAGGAGCGTGCCACCGCGGTCTACCTCGTGGGCGGCGACGGCACCGGCACCGTCATCCGCGACAACGTCTTCTTCTCGAACGACCGGATGGTCGAGGTCTACTGGGAGCCCGGAAACAACTTCACCTTGCGGAACTGCCGGTTCTACCCGCTCGCGCCCGAAGACAAGATCACGACGTTCTTCTTCTGGAACGCGAAGCCCGCGCGCGGCCTCAAGCTTCTCGACTGCACCTTCGGCCCGGGCGTTGGCGCCACCGGCTACCAGTTCCCCGACACCAAGGAGGACTGGTCGAAGGACGCGGAGTACACCGTCGGGTGGACCGTCACGCTGCGGGTGACGGCGGACGGAAAGCCGGTCCCGGGGGCGAAGGTCACCGCCGTGACCACCAAGGGCGTCGCCGGTGACGCGAGGGTCTACACGACCGACGCCGACGGAGAGGTCCCCATCGGGACCCGGCAGTTCACCATCATCTTCCACAGCAAGGACCGCACCGCCGTCGTGGCCGACGACATGCCTTACTCGGTGAAGATCGACGGCGGCGAGGCGGGCTCCCACGCCTTCGAGGTCACCATCGGGAACACATCGCAGATCGACGTGGACCTGAAGGCGAAGACGCACACGGTGACGCCGAGGAAGGACGAGCCCGCACCGGACCTGGACAGAATCATCGCCGAGGCGAAGGCCGCCGCCGGAGCGAAACCGTAAGATTGGGGACTGTCCCCAGGCTAAGGCCGCGCGTCCCCCTTGTCCCCTCTCCCCCCGGTGGGGGGAGAGGGTCGGGGTGAGGGGGGGGCGCGCCGGGAGAGAAACATGCGTGAAGCGAGCTGGGAGACGCTTTACCGGTGGGACTGGTTCCATCGGGACGCATGGCGGCGGACGTTCCGGGACTGGAAGCGCGGGAAGTTCGGCGGGAGCAGTGCGTGTTTTGCCGAGATCGTTCGAGAGCTCGGCGGCGGGCCGACGCTCGATTGCTCGTGCGGACTCGGACTGAAGACCATCGTGATGAAGGAGATGGGCGTCGACATTATCGGCTCCGACAGGTGCGCGTTCGCGGTGGAGAAGGCCCGGGAGCTGGCGGCGTCGGAAGGCCTTGACATCAAATACTTTACGTCGTCCTGGGCGGCGCTGCCCAAGCGGACGCCTCAGCGGTTCGCCGGCATCTTCAACGACGCCCTCACGTGGACGCTGACACGCGAGGAATTCGAGGCGTCGCTCCGGGGGCTCCACGAGGCGCTCGACCCCGGCGGGGTGCTCGTCTTCTTCGGGGCCGAGGAGGGCGGCCGCGATGACCCCGATTTCCAGAGGGAACTCCTGCTCGAATCCTGCGGACGCGAGCCGAAATTCCGCATCGAGTGGACGCATGAAGCGGAAGGCACGCGCTGCACCTCAATCGCCGTCCGCGAACTTGGTGACACATTCTTCGACGAACACCACCTATACCTTATCGAGGAAGCGGGCAAGCAGCGGCTCGAGACGGCGACGATCCGTCAGCCGGTCCTCTGGCACTGGCCGCTGCTGGTGGAGCTGTTCGAGTCGGCTGGGTTCTCAAAGCTCGAGACCCGCACGTTCGCGGGCAGAGCCCGCGACGGGGGCACCGTCAAACTGAATGTGGCAACGAAGTAGGTCCACGCAGACAGGAGGTATTCATGTCGGACGTATATTTTCTGCCGGTCGCGGTGAAGCGGATCGACGCGAAGCGGAGTCTCTTGGCACGCTACGAGCGGCTGCTGAAGAAGCTCATCACGCGTGAGATGGTCGAGCGGAAGACGGTCGCGGTCAAGCTGCACCTGGGGGGCCGCTACGGCTACTCGCAGGTGCACCCGGCCTTCGTGACGCGGGTGGTGTCGCGCGTGAAGGACTGCGGCGGCAACCCCTTCATCACCGACCACCGGACCGGAAACCCCCTGGCGGGGGCGGTGCCGGCGGCCTTCGGCTGCCCCATCTACCACGCCACCGGCATCAAGGACAGGTTCTTCTACACGGTGAAGACCGGCGTGCGGATGCTCCCCGAGATCGAGGTGGCGGGGTACCTCCACGACGCGGACGTCCTCATCAACGTGAGTCACGCGAAGGGACACGGTCAGTGCGCGTTCGGGGGGGCCATCAAGAACCTCGCCATGGGGGCCGTCACCGGAAGGATGCGCGGGGCCATCCACGCCCTGATGGACCGTGAGTTCAAGTGGCACGCCGACAAGTGCACCCACTGCAAAAAGTGCGTCGAGCACTGCGAGCACGAGGCGATCTGGTTCAATGACGCGGGCGAGCTGCGGCAGGACTCGCACTTCTGCACCCTGTGCCTGCACTGCATGATGGTGTGCCCGGCTCACGCCATCACCGTGAGCAGGAAGGGCTGGCCGAAGTTTCAGCGGGGACTCGCGCTCGCGACCAAGGCGGTGCTCGACACGTTCGAGAAGAAGCGCACGCTGCACATCAACGTCGCGCTCAACGTCACCGCGATCTGCGACTGCTTCGGGTTCTCGCTCGCCAGCTTCCGGCCCGACATCGGCGTCCTGGCGTCGACCGACCCGGTCGCGGTGGACCAGGCGTCCATCGACCTGATCGACTGTGCGGACGTCTTTCCGGGGACGCTGCCGGAGGGGGTCACGCTCCGCGAGGGCGAGGGGCACATCCTCGAACGCATCTGGGGCAAGGACCCGTACGTGCAGGTGAAAGAGAGCGCCAAGCTCCGCCTCGGCAGCACACGCTACAGGCTGAAGAAGATGACCTGAGGGACGCGGAAGCCGCAACACCTGCACCGGGTCCGTGCTCCTGCGCGGGGTGTGATTGAGGAGTAAGACGTTGCACCTGGAAGTCACTGATAACCGGAGGCCCGTTCCCGCACACACGAACCAAGGTGAGGAATGATGCGCAAACGCAATCTGCTCGCGATGTTGATGATCCTGTCCTGCGCCTGTGCGTCTTACGCGCAGGACGCGGAAGCAAAGCTCCCGATCCGCAAGGACCACCCGCGGATCATTTTCAACAAGGACCAGTTGCCTGGCATTCGCAACAAGTGCGAGGGCCCCCTCGCGAAGGAATACGCCGAGATGAAGGCCAAAGCGGACACGCGAGTGGTGGAGATCCTCGCGGAAGGGTTCGTCGAGAAGTCCCTGGAGGTTCTGGAAGCACGCAAGAATGTCAATCTGCGTAACATGCGCGAACCATGGGATGGGCTGGAAGATATCGGTATCTTGTGGCACCTTACCGGCGAAGAGCGCTACAAGAAGGCAGGCCTGCGTCTTCACGAGTTGACGATGAAGGTGACCGAGAATACCATCGAGGCTGTTACTCCGCTCGACAGGAAGAAGGAGATGCTCAAGGGCAGAAACCTGGTGGCACGGTCTGCGCCCATACACATTTCCTACGACTTGTTCTACAACGAACTGGATGAGCCGACCCGAAGGAAATCTGTGCAACTGGGCGTCCAGATTATCCGGTTCAGGAAGAAGTTCTACTGGATGCTTGAGCCGAGCCGAGTGGATATCTTTCATGCTCCCGGCAATATCGGGCGGGATATCCTTGCTTTCCACGGAGACGCCGTAACGAAAGAGGACGTCGAAGAGATGGATTACTTTGTTCGGTATCTCCACAAGACCATCTACCTGACGTATCTCCCCGGCTTTGCGGCTAAGGCCGCAAATCGTGGCGGCTGGAACGAGTGTTTCCAGTGCATGTGCATGACCAATCCCCACGAAATGCCCTTCTGGTGGGCCTGGCGCAACGGCACCACCGCCGAATCCCACAAGGTTTACACCACCAATCCGGTCTTCACCGGGATGGGGAACTGGGTTGTCTACAACGTGATGGACTGGAACCGCAAAAAGCCGGAGAACACCGCCGTGCCGGTGGGAGGAAAGACCACCAGTAACATCGGCCTGAACGGCACCTACTGGACCGTGCCACTGTCGCGCGACTCGGTGGGAGCGTGGTTCATCAAACAGGTAGCGCGGCAGAAGTGGACGGAGCCCCCGCTCTGGGAGAAGATCCTCGTCGAGGAACCCGACATTCCCGAGGTGAAGCCCGAGGAACTGCCTGAGACCGCGATCTTCGAAGGCTGGGGATGGGTCTCGATGCGCTCCGACTGGTCGGCGGATGCGGTGTTCGCGCATCTCACCTGCGGTCTGACGGGACAGGCGGAACCCGCCGACCTCGACGACACCAGTTTCATCATCTATCACAAGGGCCTCCTGGCCATCGACGGCATCAAGCCGGCCGCCGATGCAAAGAACACCGACCCTTACAGCCGGCAGACGGCGGGGCACAATACGATCACCGTGCTGGACCCCGACGAGGTACTCAAGGGGAACCACGCCTACCAGTATACCTGGCGCCCGAATCCGTTCCCCGTCAACGACGGCGGGCAGTCCTGGAAAGGCCTGGGGGAGCGCAACTACGCGAAGACCTCGGCGGGCCTGGACTTCCCCGAAGTGCGCGGCCCCAGTCACATGGCCCGGCTGGGCTGGATCACCGGCTACCAGACCAGCCCGCGCTACGACTACACCTGCATGGACGGGACGAAGTGTTATTCCGAGAACAAGATGAAGCGTTTCACGCGTCAGTTTGTGTTCCTCAAGCCGGACTGCTTCGTCGTGTTCGACCGCGTGGTCTCAACGAAGCCCGAGTTCCGCAAACGCTGGCACCTGCACTTCCAGAACGAGCCGACGATCGACGGCAGGCTGGTGCATGCCGATCATGAAGGCGGCCGCCTGTATTGCGAGACGCTGCTCCCGGAGCGTGCGACGCTGAAGAAAGTCCAGGGCGCGAAGCTGGAGCACGCCGACGGCACCTACGTGATTCCCGAGGGCTGGAAAGACAGCCCGACGGACACCTGGCGCCTGGATGTGGGACCTGAGGAAGCGCGCACCGACGACGTCTTCCTCCATGTGCTCCAGGCGGTGGATGCCGGCAAGCCGAGAACGTTTACCAGCAGGAAGATCGAACGCGATGGGAAGATCGGCGTCGAGGTCAAGGTGGGGAACCGTCTCTTCGAGGTCTTGTTCGCCTCCGAAGGCGACGCGTCGGGTCACATCATCGTGAGGGAAGGCGAGCAGGCATTGGCGGACCGCGACTTCCCGATGCAGATCGAGGACACCTACGCGCTCTGGAAGGACGATCCGCGATTCAAGATGTGGATGACGGACGAGCGTTTCCGCTACGTGATCCGCGCCGACGACCGGAAGCGCTAAACTCCCCGTCGGCGGCCGACGCTACCGGCTGAAGAAGATGACGTGAGTAGCGGGAAGCTACGTACCGGTGTCATGCTGAGTCCCGACTTGTCGGGACGAAGCATCTGGCCGGGGATCGCAAAGGGCCCCCAATCCGGCCGTGAGCCCGTCTCCCGCCCATTCAGGCCGGATTCTTCGTCGCTTCACTCCTCAGAATGACATCGTGGGGTGAGCCGCCCGCTATTCCCAGCCGGGGGGTGGTGAGAACTTGCCGCCGGGGCGTGAGCCGGACGACGAGCCGCGCGTCTTCATCGGACCGATGTATTTTGTGGCCACCACCACGTCGTCGAACCAGACGGTGTATCGGCCGTTGACGCGGCCGTCGCCGTAACGCCGCAACGCCTCGGGCGTTACGTAGTAGAGGAGCCAGAAGGCGTTGATCTTGAGGTCGTTGGTGGTCCGCCAGCGGAAGCCGGTGTAACGTCCGGCGAGCTTCCCGTTGATCCAGAAGGCCTGCTCGCCGTCGGCCCTGGGGGCACGGTTGCACTGGAGCATGAACTCGACGCAGACCCACTCGTCGCGCGGGATGGGGATGGGCTTTTCGGGGGAGAAGTCGTTTCCCCAGTATCGGCCGGCGGAGCCCTTCATGTCGGGCCAATAGGTATAGAAGTGCCAGACGCCCGGCGGGGGGAACTGTCTGCCGCGCGCGGCCGGCTCGATGCCCGTGGTGAAGAAGTCGGTGCCGTTGGGACGCAGACCCGCCTTGCCGAACCCCGACCACTTGTCACGGCCGCCCACGATGTGCACGAAGTGGTGGACGAAGTTCACGTCCGGGGCGAACTTCACGTAGAACCGTGCGTACATCCGGTCGGGTCCGGGGTTGAACCACTTGATGAGTCCCCCGCCGGTCGAGGCGGGCACCTCCGCCGTCATCTGCACCGACTGTTTTCCGGAATGCACGTGCGTCTTGCCGCGGTAGATGCCGGTCCCGGCCGCGTGCTGGTTCTCGTCCCAGCGTTTGAGGTCGGGACCCTCGAAATCGTCATGGAGCAGGACGTCCCGGTCGCCGGCGATCCCACGGTCGTTCGGGTACTTCGCCGCAAGCCCGTCCCCCTCCTCACGGGGTGCGGCGAGGGCCGCCGCGGACGGGAAGACCGCCGCCAGCACCACCGCCACCACCAGGCCGGAAACCGCCTTCATCCACGCACCCCCGAAAACCGGCGTCCGGAAGACCGGACCGCCCCTCACGTCATTATACCTGAATAGAGACGGATTTCCGGTGCGCACTTACCGCTTTTTCGCAGGACGGGTCGGGACGCCGGTACAGGGTCACCGGAGGGTGACGTCTC
>DATKVD010000212.1:0-18178 GCA_035530235.1 Planctomycetota bacterium
TCATCGGCGTCTGCGAGTGCGCAACCTACGAGGGACAGCCCGCCATCGAACTCGAAGCCGTCGTGGCCGCCGATGTCGAGGAGGCCTATCCGTTCGCCGTGGCCCGCGAGGGCGACCGGTGGGTGGTGCACTTCAGTGACACGTATCGCGGCGTGGTGGACGACCTGCAGCGCGGCGCGGAGACGGGCCTCATCTCGGCGAAGTTCCACAACACGATCGTCGCGGTGGTGGCGGACGTGGTGTCGCGCGTCCGGGAGAAGACCGGGCTGGAGCGCGTGTGTCTCTCGGGAGGGGTGTTCCAGAACCGGTACCTCTGTGACCAGGTGGTGCCGGAACTGGAGGCCCTCGGCTTCGAGGTCTACGAGCAGTCGGCGGTACCCGCCAACGACGGCGGCATCGCCCTCGGACAAGCCGCTGTGGCTAGAGCACGAACAACGGCGCGCAACGGCGCGTGAATGAAATCCAAAGCACGAAGCACGAAACAAGCACGAAATTCCAATGACCCAATGACGGAAACAGGACTGCATGTGCTGTTGTTGTTTGGGTCATTCGTGCTTCGAATTTGTTTCGGATTTCGTGCTTCGAATTTCGGGTTTTCTGACAGGAGAGTGCCGATGTGTCTCGCGGTTCCCGCAAAGATCGTTGAGCTGGAAGGCGCCCGGGCGACCGTGGAGGTCCCGGGCAACCGCTTCGCCGCGGACGTCTCACTGGTACCGGGCGTCACGCTCGGAGACTACGTCCTCGTGCACGCCGGGTTTGCCATCGAACGCTACACCGCCGAAGACGCCGAGGAGATCCTGAAGATCTACGAGGACATGAGCGATGCCAAGTGAAGCTCCCGCCGGCATCGAGTCCCTCCTGAAGCGCATCGACGCGGCCTTCCGGGAGCTCGGGCGCGCGAGCGTGAAGATCATGGAGGTGTGCGGGACGCACACCATGAGCATCGCCCGCGGCGGACTCCGCGAACTGCTGCCCGACGGGCTCAGGCTCATCTCGGGTCCGGGGTGTCCCGTGTGCGTGACGTCCACTGGCTACGTGGACGCGGCGGTCGAGCTGGCCCGAAGGCCCGGCGTCACCGTCACCACGTTCGGCGACATGATCCGCGTGCCCGGGACGTCCACGAGTCTGGAGCGCGTGAAAGGGGAGGGCGCCGACGTCCGCATCGTCTACTCGCCGATGACGTCCCTGGAGATCGCCCTCGCCGCGCCCGACCGCACGGTGGTGTTCCTGGGCGTCGGGTTCGAGACCACCGCACCGGCCACCGCCACGCTCATTCGGACCGCGGCCGAACTCAAGACGCCGAACCTCACCATGCTGTCGTCCCACAAGCTCATCCCGCCGGCACTCCGCGCGATCGCGTCGGACCCGGAACTGGAGGTGGACGGATTCCTGCTGCCGGGTCACGTGAGCGTGGTCATCGGCGCCGGGCCCTATAAGTTTATTGCAGATGAATTCAACCGGCCATGTGTCATCACCGGCTTCGAGCCGGCGGACGTCCTGGAGGCCGTCGCCATGCTCCTCAAACAGATGCTGGAAGGGCGCGCCGAGGTCGGTAACCAGTACCGACGGGTCGTCCACGCCGAGGGGAACCCGGCGGCACGCGAGCGGACACGAGATGCCTATGAGGTGTCTACGGCATGCTGGCGAGGGTTGGGTGAGGTGCCTGAAAGCGGACTCGAGGTGCGTACGAGATACGCACAATGGGACGCAAAGCGACGCTTCGGCGTCGAAATCCCGGCCGAAGAACCGGAGACGGACTGCCGCTGCGGCGACGTTTTGAAGGGGAAAATCCGCCCGGCCGAGTGCCCGCTCTTCGACACCCGCTGCACCCCGGCGGCGCCCGTCGGACCGTGCATGGTCTCGAGCGAGGGCGCGTGCGCCGCCAGTTACAGATATGAGAGAAAATGAACGCGAAGAACGACGTGGAACGCATTCTGATGAGTCACGGCGGCGGCGGGAAGCTGGCGCGTGAACTCATCGAGCGGGAGCTGCTGCCGGTGCTCGCCGACGAGACGTTGGCGCAACTCGGTGACAGCGCACACGTTACGGGCGCGGAGCGGCTCGCGTTCACCACCGACAGCTACGTGGTGCAGCCCATCTTCTTTCCGGGCGGCGACATCGGACGTCTCGCGGTGTGCGGCACCGTGAACGACCTCGCCGTCTCGGGCGCCAGACCGCTCTACGTCAGCCTCTCGATGATCCTCGAGGAGGGGCTGCCTTTGAGCGACCTGCGGCGCGTGGTCCGCAGCGTCAAGGCGGCCGCCGACGAGGCCGGCGTGCGCGTGGTCTGCGGCGACACCAAGGTCGTCGAGCACGGCTCGGCCGACGGTATCTACTTGACCACCAGTGGGTTAGGGCGTGTGCCCGACGGCGTCGAGCTTTCCCCGAGTCACATCCGTCCGGGCGACGCGGTGCTGGTGAGCGGCACGCTGGGCGACCACGCCATCGCCGTGATGTCGGCGCGGGAGGGCATCGCGTTCCAGACGGAGGTCACCAGCGACGTGCAGCCGGTGAACGACCTGGCCGAGGCGCTGCTCTCGGCGGCGGAGGTGCGCTGCATGAGGGACCCGACGCGCGGCGGGGCGGCGGGCATCCTGTGTGAACTGGTCGAGGCGGCCGGGGTCGGCATCGAACTGGACGAGAAAAGCATCCCCGTAAGCCGTGGCGTGCGAAGCGCTTGCGACGTCCTCGGGCTCGATCCCCTGTACGCCGCCAACGAGGGCAAGATCGTGGCGGTGGTCTCCTCAGCCACGGCCGAAGCGGGCCTCGAGGCGTGGCGGTCGCACCCGCGGGGACGCGCCGCCGCCGTCATCGGCCGCGTGGGCGAGGGCCGCCCCGGACGGCTCACCATGCGGACGCTGCCGGGGGGCCGCCGCATCGTGGACATGCCGATGGGCGAGCAGCTCCCGCGCATCTGCTGACCGCCGGCGAGACCAGATTCAGACGAATGCATGTCCGCAAATTGCGTCTTGACTCACGGGGCAATCCCCGTATAATTGCGTGGTCTGGGAGTGGGACATTCCCCGGACCCGAGTGGGGAATTTTCCCGAATTCATGCGTTCAGCGGGTTCTGCGTCTTGCCGTGTCCGGAGTGCATTCCGGACGGACCATGACGAGGACAGGCGGGAACATGCGGGCCGAGAACCAGACCAAACGCCGATGGTTTGCAACAGCACTGACGCTTTCGGTGCTGCTTCTGGCGGGCACCCGGCCGGCGTCGGCACAGGAGAACCTGCCCCTCGCCGACGACGACCTGACCTACGCCGGCAAGCTGGTCGCCCGTGGCTTCGAAGACCTCGCCGTCGAGCTTTACGAGCGTCTTGCCGCCAGACCCGGACTCACCCCCAACGAGAAGCAGGATCTGGGCAGACGGATGGTGGACGCCCTCAGGGCCCTGGCGGCCAGGACGCCGGACCTCGCCGACCGCAGCGCCTACCTCTCACGTGCCGACCGCAAGATCAACGAGCTGGTCAAGGAATTCGGCCAGCGGGTGCTCACCCCCGAATTCCGGTACCAGCAGGCACTCGTCCTTCAGACCGAGGGACGCTCGCTCGCCAAGGCCCTCAAGGACACCGGGGACGCCGACCGAAAGAAGACCCTCGCCGACCAAGGGGCGCAGAAGCTCGACGACTGTGCCAAGCTCCTCGACCAGATCGCCTCGGAAATGAAGGCGAAGATCGACGCGGAGAGGACGAAGGACCCCATCGGCTACCAGGAGAAGGTCAGGGACGTCGAGATCGCGCTCATCAAGGCCGAGCTCCAGCGGGCCTGGACGGCCTACTACAAGGCCGACCTCTACGAGGTCGAGGACGAGCAGCGCCAGACGAACCTGTCGGAAGGGATTCGACTTTTCGGCAAGTTCGTCGACGACTACCCGAACGTCATGGCGATGCTGAACGCCCGCTACGGACGCGGACTGTGCTACAAGCTCCTGGAGAAATGGACGGAGGCGCTGGACGACTTCGGGGGCATCGTCAAGATGATCGACGAGGCCGGCGCGATCCCCGAGGTGCAGCCGCTCAAGGCCCGCTGCACCATCGAGTGGGCGGAGATCTCCGCCCGGGAGGGCAAGTACGACGACGCCATCGCCGGTCTCGACAAGATGCTCACCGAGAACCCGGCACTCCAGGACGACCCCAAGCTCGCCGAACTGGGACTCCTGACCAAGGGCGAGGTGCTGGGCGGCAAGGGGTTGAAGCTCAAGAAGGACGGCGACGCCGACGGCGCGTCCAAGGTCCTCCTGCAGGCCATCGCCGTTCTCCGCGAGGTCGTCCGGATGGGCGGCGTCTATTCGTACAAGGCCAGCGAACTCATGGCCGTCTACGCCAAGGCCTCGGGCATGGAGAACCTCGACCCCGAGAGCCGGATCGCCCTCGCCGAGGCGCTGCTGCGGGAAGGCAAGTACGACGACTCCATTGTCGAAGTCCGGAAGGTCCTGGACGACGTCGGCGCGGACGTCAGTCGGGAGAGCAGCTTCAAGGCCCGTCGACTGCTCGCCTTTGCCCTGCGCTCCACACGGGCCTACGAAGACGCCGTCAAGGAATACCAGGCCGTCCTCCGGCTCTACACGGACCAGCCCAGAGAGGAACTGGCCAAGGTGCACCTCCAGTACTCTCTCACCCTGGGCATGTACGCCAAGGCCAGCCCGAGCCGTGACGACCTCGACAAGGCCTACGTGAGCTCGCTCATGGAGATGGGCGAGAAGTATCCGGAGACGAGTGAGGGGGCGAACGCCCGCTATTACTACGGTGAGGCCCTCAAGCAGCGTGCGGGCAGTCCGGCCAAGTGGGAAGAGGCGGCCCGTGTCTACGCCGAGGTGACGCCGCGGTCCAAGTACTACGGCCGGGCACGCTACCTCGAGGGACTCTGCTACTACAACGTCTGCAAGGTCTACTCCACCAAGAGGGACGAGAAGAACCCCAAGGCACAGCAGGCCCTCAAGACGGCCCAGGAGAAGCTGGTCGACGTCATCCAGAACCTCCCGCCGCCCAAGGCCGGGGAGGACTGGCACGTCGAGGCCGCCAGAACACTCGCCGACATCCACCTCGACCTGGGGAACCCTCAGGAGGCACTCAACGTCCTCGACATGGTGGCGAAAAAGTACCCGGGTCTCACGGTCGGAAACCCCAAGGTGCTCGCCATTCGACTCCAGATCTACATCACCATGGGCAAGCTCGAGGAAGCGGTCGCCATCGTCGACGAACTGGCCCAGAAGAAGGCCGAGAGTGACGTGCTCCTCCGGGGCTACATGACCCTCGGCGACGCCTACCAGAAGGAGGGCGACCGACTGAAGAAGGCCGGCAAGCTCGCCGAAGGCGACAAGGCACACAAGACCGCCGCGGGACTCCTCAAGATGGCCCTCCAGTACGTCAAGGAAGACCCCGTACGCATGCTGAACTGGCTGGCCGCCAGGCTCTTCGTCCTCAAGGACTACGAGAGCTGTATCCAGTCCATCGACACGGTGGAGAAGGCCTACCAGGACGAGGCACGGAAAGCCGACAGCCTGCTGTGGCGGCTGAGGGTCCTGAAGGCCAAGTGCTACGAGTCGATGGGCTATTGGCCGGATGAAGGTCTGAAGCTGCTCGAGCAGCTCGAGAAGCAGTACCCCGAGGTGGCGAGCATCAAGATCCTCCGGGCGAGTGTCCACGAGACCAAGAAGGAATGGGCCGAGGCCCTCCTTCTGTGGGACCAGGTGGAGGAGGGCGTGAAGCCCCGGACGCCCGACTGGTTCGACGCCAAGTACCACCGGGCACTCTGTCACTACATGCTCGGGGACGTGAAGCGGGGCAACGAGATCATCGACAGTCTGGAGGCCCTCCATCCCGAGATGGGCGGTCCCGAGATGAAAGCGAAGTTCAAGGCCCTCAGGGAAAAATACGGCAAGTAAGGGCAAGCCGATGCGACGACTCACGACGGTCATCCTGGCGGTGGTGGTGGGGGTCCTTACGGCGGAGGTCCTCTGTGCCCAGGAGAAGAAGGACCAGGTGGTCCTGCAGGAAGAGGCCCGGACGCGGCGGATCAGCGGCCGGGTGCTCGAGGAGACCTGGAAGACGGTCACGGTGGACACCGACTGGGACGGGGTCGCCGACGGCATCTACGAGGCCGACAAGGTCCGACGCATCGAGTACGCCGACCGTCCCCGCTACATGCTCGAGGCCATCCTCCTCAAGCGGAAGCCCCCGGAACTCATCGTGAAGCTCGGCCGCGCGTACATGGACGATGCCACACCCAGACACATCCGTCAGCACGCCTACTACGACATCGCCGACGCCTGGGCCCGGATCGCCAGGACCGACGTCACCGAGCTGCCCAAGGCGGTCGAGGCCTACGAGAAGCTGTTCCGTGAGATCCCCGACAGCCGCTACGCGGTCACCGGACGGATCGAGCTGGGGAACCTCCTGCTGGAGATGGGCAAGGGGGACGAGGCGATCCGTCAGTTCGAGGCCCTGACGTCGGGGAAGTTCGGTGCGGAGAACGCCCGTCTCGGGAAGCTGCGGGTGGCCCGGGCGGAACTGGCGCTCAAGCGGTACGACCGGGCCGAGAAGATCCTGAGCAGTCTCGCCACCAGCACCCCCGACGTCGAACTGAACCAGGAGGTGAAACTGCTGAGTGCCCGCAGCATGGTGGGACAGGGGAAATACGACGAGGCCCACCGCACCGTCACCGCCGTCCTCGCGCAGAAGCCCACCGAGAAGGTCCGGGGCATGGCCTACTGTGTCCTGGGGGACCTGTTCGCCGGTCGTGGACAGCCGAAGGTGGCCCTCACGGCGTATCTGAAGGTCTCGATGATGTATCCCGAGACGGATTCGACGGAACGTGCCCGGGCCGGCGCCCAGGCCGTGCGTCTCCTGGAGGAACTCGGACGCACCGAAGAGGCCAAGGAGCTGAAAAGGAGCCTGTCGGAATAGCCGCCGGAGACGACCTCCGGAACGGTCAAACGTGAGAAACGGTTTTCAGAAACAGCGGCGCTTTTTGGGGAGGGCAGAGACTTGGTTACGAGGAAGTGGTGGCTGGCTGCAGTGGTCGTGACGGCAATGCTGGCGGCGGTCGTGGGGACGGCGGTTGCCCAGGACACGTCGGGGGAAGGCGAAAAGCCGGAAGAAGTGAGCATGCTGGACATCCTGTGGGAGTCCAGCTACATCGGTGCGGTGATCGGGATCCTCTCGTTCGCCATGCTCGGACTCGTCATCGAGCACTTCAGCAGCATCAAGGACGAGAAGCTGATCCCCCCGGACTTCGTCGCGGCACTCCAGACCTCCATCGACGAGAAGAAGTACCAGGACGCCATGCAGTTGTGCGAGGCGAGCGACAACTACATCAGCCGCATCATGCAGGTCGGGCTCTCGGAAATCCGCTTCGGCTACGAGGCCATGACCGAAAGCATGTCGGCCATCGGCGAGGAGGAGTCGATCAAGCTGAACCAGAAGATCGGGTACCTCTCGCTCATCGGGACCCTGGCCCCCATGCTGGGACTGCTGGGGACGGTGGTCGGGATGATCGGGTGCTTCAAGACGATCTCGGAGGCCCCCGTGACGAACGCCCGTGACCTGGCCGGCGGCATCTACATGGCACTGGTCACCACGGTGATGGGACTGATCGTGGGCATCCCGGCACTCTTCTTCCACTCCTTCTTCCAGGACCGGGTGACGAACATCGGTCTGGAGGCGGGGGCGGTGTGTGAGGAGCTCATCCGTCGGTTCAAGCCGGTGAAGGTGGCCGGGGCCGACGTGCCCCGTCCCACGGCACCGGCGGCCAAGTAGGACGGAACCCTGTCGCAGCACTGCGAAGGAGGAACAGGCCGTGCTTCTCAAGCGAGTCGCTGAAAAAAGGCCCGAGATCAACATCATCCCCATGGTCGACGTCGTCTTCCAGCTCATCATCTTCTTCCTCGTCGCCACACAGGTCAAGAAGAACGAGACCGACGCGGAACTCGAACTGCCCACCGCACGCACACCCGAAGAGATCAAGAAAGACGAAGAGACCCCGCTGATCATCAACGTCGTCAAGCCCGAGGTCGACAAGGTGAGACCCTACGTGGTGATGGGGAACCGCTTCAACATCGACGAACTCAAGAAGTTCCTGAAGAACCGGAAGGCCTCGCTCAGACTGAAAGGCGGTGACATGCCCATCCTGCGCATCCGGGCCGACAAGGACAGTCAGTTCAAGGAGATCCAGGAGGCCCTCATCGCCTGTCGTGACATCGAGATCTGGAAGATCCGGCTCAGTGCCATCAAGAAAAAGGACTGAGGGGGACTGCCATGAAGGGCATGGTTTACAGGAAGCGCCTCGGGAAGGGACGTTACACGCTCCAGATGGCGCCCATGGTGGACGTGGTGTTCCTGCTGCTGATCTTCTTCCTGGTGGCCAGCAAGATCCAGCCCGCCGAGGCGGCATTCAAGGCCGATCTGCCGGGCGACGGCCGGCATCCGCGTCCGCCCGAGGTGAGTCGTCTGGAACTCGTGCGCGTGCACCTGAGAAACCTGGACGTCGCCGGTGAAACCGTGGAGGTTTCACTCAACGGTGAGGTGCTCGGGGGTGATCCGTTCAGGACACTGACGTCACGTCTCCTTGCCGCCGACGGCAGCAACATGCGTCTGGTCATCGACGGCGACCCGGACGTGAAGGTCACGTTCATCGCCACGGTGCTCGACGCCGCGTCCGCCGCCCGTGTGAAGCAGGTTGTGTTCCGTGAACCCCGTCGCGATGCAGAAACGAGGTAAATGGTCATGAAGGACATGGTCTACAAGAAGCACCTTGGGAAGGACCGTTACAAGCTCCAGATGGCGCCCATGGTGGACGTGGTTTTCCAGCTGCTGATCTTTTTCCTGGTGGCGAGCGAGGTGCGTCCGACGGAGGCGGATTTCAAGGCGAACCTGCCCGCCGGCAGCGGCCCCCTTGACGCCAAGGTCACCAAGAAGGAGGTCGCCCGGGTCTATCTGAGGAACCTCGACACCCAGGGGAACGCCGTCGAGGTCTCGCTCAACGGCGAGGTGCTGCCCGGAGACCCGTTCAAGACCCTGGAGACGCGTCTGCGGGCGGCGAGGTCGGACAACATGCTGCTGGTCATCGACGGCGACCCGACGGTGAAGCTGAAGTTCATCGCGAAGGCCCTGGACTCGGGAGTCGCCGCCGGGGCCCCGCAGATCACCTTTGGGAAGCCCCAGACGTAGACGGCCCCCAGTCGGCCCGCGTGGGCGCCGCCGACGGGCGAAAAATCGCCCCCGGACGGGTGGAATTCCGGGCTTCACAGGTATATAATGGGCTGAGGAGGGGGGATACCGGCGTAGAGGCGTCTCTGCCGGCCCCCATCCGCTCGGCCCCCTACAAGGAGAACGGTCATGTCGCGGGTGAATCCAGGAAGACCTGCCCCCGGCGCCAGAAAACAGTCACTGCCCATCGGTCCCCAGAGCGCCGTGGAGCGTCTCGAACAGATCAAGGACCACCAGTGGTCGTTCATGGACGACGTCGTGAACAACTGGCAGGGATGGCTCGGGTCGCTCCTCTTCCACGGGGGACTCATCATCCTGTTCGGCGCCATCACCTGGAAGATCATGGAGGAGAAGCAGGACTACTGGCTGGAAACCGACCTGATGCAGAGTGAGCACGAACTCACGAAGGAGTCCTTGGACGACCTGTTCGACGATTCACCCGTGGACAGTGAGATCGACGAGCCGCCCTCGGTCGACGCCGACGTCATGCGACCCAACCCGGGCTACACGGAACTCGACCCCGGGGCCCCCAACTACATCACCTCGGGCGGTCACCTGACCGGTCTGGGGCAGGGGGGCGGCGGGGGCGACCACCTGGCCGGGAAGAGCTGGGGAGGCTACATCCGTGGTCTCCAGCGCAGTGGACTGGACATCATGTTCGTCTTCGACTCCACCGGGTCGATGGGCGGCATCATCCTCGAGGTGAAGACGCGCATCCGACAGCTGATGAAGGTGGTGGCTTACCTGGTCCCGAACGCCCAGCTGGGACTGGTGACCTACCGTGACAAGAAGAAGTACGACCTGGACGACTACGAGTATACGGTGAAGTTCGTGCCGCTGATGAAGGGCAACAAGGAGGGACTGGACAAGCTTCAACGGTTCCTGCGTGAGACGGAGGCCTACGGCGGGGGTGACATTCCCGAGGCGGTTTTCGAGGGCGTGGGGGCCGCCATCAACAAGGCCGGGTGGAACAAGAGTTCGAAGAAGATCATCATCGTCTTCGGCGACGCGCCTCCCAGACCCGAAAGCAACGGTCTCGCCAAGATCTACGACCTGTGCAAGAGCTGGCACGAACGGACCGAAGGGGTCGTCTCGTGCATCGACACCACCGGGGGCTCGAAGCTCCTGGACGAGTTCCGGCAGATGGCCGCCGACGGCGGCGGGGAAAGCATCTTCCTGAACGACGAGCGGGCCATCATCAAGCAGCTCGTCGTCTTCATTTTCGGCACCAAGTGGGAAAAGGAGATCGACAAGGTCTACAGCTCGGTGCTGAAGGGACCGGAAGACACGATCATCGGCGAGTGAAACGGACGCATCCACACACGGATGCGTGACGCTGAAGACCCGACGGCGGGCCAGGGGCCCGCCGTCTTTTTTGACACGAGCTCCCTCACGACATCCCGCCTGATTTTTCCTCCCAAAAAAAATCCCGCCCCGACCGGAAATCCGCCGACACACGGATACAATTGTGTGGGGGAGTCCGGACGGTCCGGACACGATTCTGACATGACGACGACCCCGTGCGACGTTCTCACTCACCGACACGGCGCACGGGGCCGGGCGACGGAAGGAGGGAGTGTCATGACTGAGAAGGCTCGGAGCGGTTCCTCGCCGGGAGGTCTTCCCGCCGGGACGCACTCGGCGGTCGACCGGCTCGCCGACGTCAAGACGCACCAGTGGTCGCTCACGTGGGAGATCCGGCACAACTGGCGCGGGTGGCTGGGGTCGTTCGTGTTTCATGCGGCCCTCGTCGCCGTGCTGACGACCATCACCTGGACCATCCTGGTGGAGGAGCGGGAGTACCTCATCTCACCGCCGAGGTTGACCGATCTGCCCAAGTTCGACACGCAGTCGCTCGAGATGCTGTTCGAGCCGCTGGTGGAGGCCGAGAAACGTGCGGCCCCGCAGGTGCCCGCCGACGTCCTGCGCGAACGTCCGGGCTACAACGAACTCGAGCCGGGCGTCCCCGACTATCTCACCTCCGGCGGTCACCTCCTCGGGCCCCCGGGCAAAGGGGGCGGAGGCGGTGACGACCTCAGCGGCTGGCCCATCTACATCGGATGGCTCCGTGACAAGGGTCTGGACGTCGTGTTCGTCTTCGACTCCACCGGGTCCATGGGCGGGATCCTGCTCGAGGTCAAGACGCGCATCCGGCAGCTCATGAAATTCGTCACCTTCCACGTCCCGGACGCACGACTGGGACTCGTCACCTACCGTGACAAACAGAAATACGACACCGAGGACTACCAGTACACCGTCAGGATGACCCCGTTGAAGAAGCTCTCGGAACTGGACGACCTCCAGCGGTTCCTCAGCAAGACCGAGGCCTACGGGGGCGGTGACATCCCCGAGGCAGTGTTCGAAGGGGTCAAGGCCGCCATCACCCAGGCGGGTTGGCGTCCGACGGCCAGGAAGGTCATCATCATTTTCGGCGACGCCCCACCCAGACCCGAGAACGACGGCCTCGCCAAGGTGTACGACCTCTGCCGGACCTGGCACCGGAAAACCGGCGGCATCGTCTCCTGCATCGACACCTCCGGACACGCCAGACTCATGGAGGAGTTCCAGCAGATGGCCCGTGAAGGCGGCGGTGACAGCACGTCGATCAACGAGGAGCGGGAGATCGTCAGACACCTCTCCGTCTTCATCTTCGGGACCCGATGGGAAAAGAAGGTGCTCGAGTTCGAGCAATCGGACTTCGGCAAGCCGAAAGACGTGATCGTGGTGGATTGACCCGCCGGGCGGCCGCGGCAGGCAGACGACGCTGCGGGAGCCGGGCCACGTTCCCCGGCACGATATCGGGACACGGGCCCCCTTTGGGGGGCCCGTGTGTCTTGGGAACTCACGGCTTTCAGCACTGGACGTGACCGGCCGACCGTGCTATACTTGATGGCGGACGGGGGAAGACACCGGAAGCATGTTCGGGAGCGTTGATGACGGTCAGACGGGTGATACCGGTTCTTCTGGCGTGTGCGGTGTCGGGTGTCGCGGCGGCCCAGCCTCGCACGACGGGACCCGTCCCGCGCGACCGGATCGAAGACGCCATCCGGGAAGGCTGTGAGCGCATCATGGCCACCCAGAGACCCGACGGGGCGTTCGTGCTCGACGAGAGACGCTTCGGTCCCGGAGGGGATTACGTCTATCCGCTCGGGGTGGTGTCCCTGGGCGTGCTGGCACTTCAACACGCCCTCCCTCACCTCAAGGGCGACACCGCCAGTCGGGCACGTGAAGCCGTCCGCATGGGACTGGCCTGGATCACCCAGCACGCACTGGAGACGAAAACCTATTCCGCCGGTCTCGCCGTCTGCGTGCTCCACATGGACCATCCCGACAAGCACCGCAAGCTCATCGGCGACTACGCCGCCATGCTGATCCTCTCACAGCACCGTGAGGGCCCGGACACCGGGGCATGGGGCTACGACCTCCACCTCCCGCCGAGACTCAGGGCCCGCGAGAACCGTGACGACCCGGCGAGACTCGGCAGAATGGACCACTCCAACACCCAGTTCGCCGCGTTGGGACTGCTGTTCGCCCATTACAGTGACTTCCAGATCCCCACCCGGACGTGGCGGCTTCTGCGCAAGCACTACCTGGACCTCCAGAACGAGGACGGGGGGTGGGGGTACCGGTCGGACGCCAGACCCGGCAGCTACGCCAACATGACCCTCGCCTCCACCATCAGTCTGGCGATCTGCGAGGAGATGCTGCTCGCCGGCGACCACAGTCAGTGCAAGGCCCCGCCCGAGAGCGGTCCCGTGAACCGTGGCATCAACTGGATCTCCAGGAACGTGGACTACGATGCCCTGGAGACCTACGGCTTCTACGCACTGGAGCGTCTGGGGATCCTGAGCGGTCTGAGTGAGTTCGGCGGGAAGCCGTGGTTCGACGAGGGGGCCTCACGGCTCGTGACCAACCGTCGGTGGCAATCCCACGGGGCCAGCAGTCCCAACCAGCAGGTGGGTGCCGCCTTCGCCGTGCTCTTCCTCAGTCGCGGACTCGAACCCATCATCATCAACAAGCTGAAGCGTCGTGACACGGACGACTGGAACAACGACCCCTACGACGTCAAGCACCTCGTCGAGTACATCAGCAGTCGCTTCCAGCACCCGAAGCAGTGGCGGCTCGTCACCCTGGACGCCGACGTGGACTTCCTCCTGCGTGTCCCCATCCTTTACATCAACGGACACGACGCCCTTCAGTTCACCGACGTCGAGAAGGCCCGGCTGAAGGAGTACGTCGAGCGGGGGGGCATGCTGTTCGGCATGGCCTGCTGCGGTCGGAAGCCCTTCGATGAATCCTTCCGTGCACTCCTGACGGAGCTGTGGCCCGGGGGTGAACTGGTGCCCCTGCCGAAGACGCACGAGATCTACCACCATCCCCGACCGCTCACCGTCACGCAGAAGCTCCTCGGACTCTACCTGAAACAGGGGCAGGGACGACTGGGTGTCGTCTATTCCCCCCACGACCTGTGCTGTCGCTGGCACAAGGGGGGCAGTCGGGCCAAGTCGGTGTTTGACGTCGGGACGAACCTGTTCTTCTACGTCGACAAGATCGCACCGGGAAGCACCGTCGGGACACCGGCGGCCGCGGTGCCACCCATGCAGAAGGAGTAGGCGATGAGAAAGACCCTCACCACCGTCCTGTGTGTGTCCTTTCTTCTGGCACCGGCGGCGGGACTGTTCGCCCAGGGCCCGCCCCCCAGACGTGCCGCCACCGTGGACGAACTGCTCAATCGCTACGTCACCCTCCTGATCAAGAACCAGGACGAGAAGGGGGGCTGGACACACCGGTATGAACTGGGGATGACGGGACTCGCCGTGCTGGCCCTCCAGCACTCCAACGACCCACGTGCCGCAGAGGCCATCACCAAGGGGGTCGACTACCTCTGTCAACAGCCCACAGAGCACAAGACCTATTCCGCCGGGACCATCATCAGTGCCCTCTATCAGGTCAACCCCAAGGCACACCGGCGCACCCTCAGCAAGTACGCCTCACTGCTCGTCAAGAGCCAGCAGGGAGGCATGTATGGCTACAACCTGGCCGGCATACCCAAATGGCAGGGCCAGACGGACAACAGCAACACCCAGTTCGCCGTCCTCGGACTCCTCTTCGCCCAACGGGCCGGCTTCCAGGTGCCTCAGAAGGTCTGGGAGGGGCTCAAGAACCACTACACCCGGACCCAGAACGACGACGGGGGATGGGGCTACCGTCCGGGGGCCGGCAGCTATCACAACATGACCCTTGCCGGGGCCGTCTCACTTCACCTCGCCGAGGAGCACCTCGCACTCGGGGATTCCGGCAAGTGTGCCATGAACCCTCCCAGTCGCGGCACCGAGGCCGCCATGAACTGGGTCGGGTCGCATTTCACCACCGACCTCACCTCCTACGGCCTCTACGCACTCGAACGTCTGGGCATCCTCACCGGACGAAGTGAGTTCGGCGGTCATTACTGGTACAGCGAGGGGTCCAAGCAGGTCCTCACCGGAGGCGTCACCTCCTCCGAGTTGAGTTCCGGGGATGCCGGGACCGCCTTTCTCATCCTCTTCCTCAGTCGCGGCAAGGAGCCCATCATCATCAACAAGCTCAAATACTACGGGGACTGGGACGCCGCACATTACGACGTCAAGCACATGACCGACTACATCAGTGACCACATGCAGAGTCCCATGCAGTGGCGTGTGGTGACCCTTCAGGCGAGTCTCGAGGACCTTCTGAAGGTTCCCATCCTGCATTACCACGGGATCAAGGGGCCGCAGTTCACGGACGACGAAAAGATCAAGCTCAGGGACTACGTGCTGAGAGGCGGCGTCCTGATGACCCAGGCGTGCCGATGCTGGCCGGCCGCCAAGGAATTCCGTGAATCGTTCGAGGCCCTCATGGAGGAATGCTTCCCCGAATCCGAACTCGAGGACCTCCCGGACACCCACCGCATGTTCCAGACACCGAGGAGACTGGGCAAACCTCCCAAGGTGAAGGTCATCAAGTTCAGGGGTCGTGACGTCAACGACCGCATCGGGGTGGTGTATCTGCCGGAGGAACTGTCGATCGACTGGCACCAGGGGGGCAGCAGTGGCAAATCCTCCTTCGACGCGGGCGTCAACATCATCTTCTACATCCTCAAGCAGGCCGGACGCCTCGGGGCCGGCGCCAAACCCATCCGGGACTGACGGACCTGCACCCCACAGGACGCCGCACGGGAGCGTCGGTCACCCTCACCGGTGGACATCCACGCCTTTTCCGGTAGAATATCCCGGTGAAGCATCCCCCGGTCGCGTGCGTCCAAAGAGGGGGAAGGGGTGTCGAGGGCGTCTCCGGGAGTGCCCCGGGGCGGCCGCCGCCGTCAGAGGGCCTGTCCCCCGGCAGAATGAGGCCCCGCACGGACCGGCCGACCGGACTTTTTCGGCCGAAACCGGCCGTTCAGCCATGGACAAAGCTGCAGGCCGGTGATAAAATATGGTGGGTGTCGTCGAGGGCGGACTTTCCGCCTGTACCGATAAGTGGAGAAAAATCGATGCGAAAGCGTGTCAGACTCCTGGGCTTCGCACTGCTTGTCACCACGGTCGTGATGACCCTCCAGCAACCCGTCCTGGCCGACAAGAGTGTCGACGAGATACGTGCGGCGATCGAGGCGGGCGTCGAGCACCTCATCGCCATGCAGCAGGAAGACGGCTCCTGGAAGGAGCCCGACGTGCAGCACGGTGGGGCGGGGTATGACGTCGGTCGGACGGCCCTGGCGACCCTTGCACTCCTTCACAGTCGCTCACCGAGGGCGAACACGGCCATCCACAAGGGACTGACGTTCATCGTGCAGCAGTGGCCCGAGGCCAAGACCTACACCGCCGGGTGTGTCCAGCAGTGTCTCTACCAGGCCGGGGTGGACCGCTATCGCAAGCACCTTTCGATGTACGGCTGGATGCTCGCCAAGTCCCAGAAGGTGTTCGGGGAGCAGGCCGGGTGCTTCAGCTACGGACTTTACCAGTTTCCGAAGGACTTCGACAAGCGGAAGAACTACGAGCCGCCGAGGGGACTGCTGTCCGGACGCGGGGACAACTCCAACACACAGTTCGGGATCCTGGGACTGGCCTATTCCGTGAAGTCAGGGGTGCAGATCCCGAAGATCGTCTGGCGTCGGGCCCAGAAGTATTACATCGGGGCCCAACACCAGGACGGCGGGTGGGACTATCAGTCGGACGCCTACCGCATGGCCCAGGGCCAGGACCCGGCCGCCCGGGCCGGAGCACAGCCCCGACCCTCCTCACACAACATGACCTTCGCCGGGACCATCAGTCTCTACATCGCCAACGAGATGCTCTACGCCGGCACGCACGACCAGTGCAAGCCGCCCCCCATGAGCAAGCCGGTTGAGAAGGGCATGGAGTGGGTCGGCAAGAACTGGAGCAACGGTCAGGCCCCCTACGGATGGTATGCCCTGGAGCGATTGGGCATCCTCAGCGGGTACAGTGAGTTCGGGGGCCACGACTGGTACCAGACCGGGGCCGACCAGCTCTGCGGTCGGGTCTCGGGCGGCATGGGCGGCAGCATGCCCGACCTCGCCTTCGGCATCCTCTTCCTCAGTCGCGGACTCGAACCCATCATCATCAACAAACTCAGACGCAGTGGCGACTGGAACCTCCACTGGCACGACGTCAGTCACCTCGTCGAGTACGTCTCCGACAAGTTCCAGTACGGAAAGCAGTGGCGCATCGTCAGTCTGGAGTCGTCGGTCGACTACCTCCTCAAGGTCCCCATCCTGTGGATCAGCGGACACGAGAAGCTCTTCTTCACCGACGAGGAGAAGGCGAAGCTCAGGGAGTACGTGGAGCGGGGCGGGACCATCCTGGGGGAGGCCTGCTGCTCACAGAAGGAGTTCGACGAGTCTTTCCGGAGTCTGATGGCCGAGTTCTGGCCGGACAGTCAGCTGCGGGAGCTGCCCAAGACACACCCCATCTACAACACCCCGAGACCTCTCGGGAGTTTCCAGCCCCGCATCGACGGGGTGGCGATCCAGTCGAACCAGGGACGTCTGGGGGTGCTCTACATCCCCCACGGCATCTCGTGTCAGTGGGAGCGGGGCGGCACCCGGGGTTCACCGGCGTTCGACGTGGGCACCAACATCCACTTCTACGTCGAGAAGATCGCCAGTCGACTGAAGACGCCCGAACAGATCGAGCGTGAACGCGTTCCGACCGTGACGACCCCGGACGTTCCCAGGGCCGACGGCGGGGCCGTGGACGAAGAGGAAGAATAGACGACATCCGGGGACGGACGCCGAAGTCTCCCGCCGGCCGTCCCCGTCGTCCTTTCACAGGCATACCCTTGCATTGACCCCCGTCATGTGATAAAAGACCCGTGAGAGACAGTGGCGTCTCGCGAAAGGGGAGTGCCATGGCCGGATACGAAAAGGACTTCCTCCGCAGTTTCCTCGGCATGCACCGTCAGATGCAGCACCTTTTCAGTCATGCGTTTCACGCCGGACGCGCGCCCTCCCCGGGAGGGGAGCCGTCCTGGAATCCCCCCGTTGACGTCTTCGAGACACAGAGCTGCTACATCGTCAAGGTGGAGGTGGCCGGGATCGCCCGTGAGGACGTCAACGTGGAGTTCGAGGACGGACAGCTCACCATCGAGGGATGTCGTCACGAGTTCAGTCCGGAGGCCAGGGTGAGCTGTCGTCAGATGGAGATCCCCTACGGACACTTCAGACGCACGGTTTTCATCTCCAGGAACGTCGACGGGGACAACATCACCGCCGGCTATGCCGGGGGGTTCCTGGAGATCTGTCTGCCCCGGTCGGACGCACGTCGTCACAGGAAGGTTGACATCAAGGTCGAGTAGTCGAGCACCGATGTCCGTCGCACCCCTTGACAGGAGACCGTCATGTCCGACGACCAGACGTCACAGACGCCTCCCATGGAGCCGCTTCCCGGGGAACTGCACCTGCCCCGTGAGCTGCCCGTCCTGCCCCTGCGGGA
>DATKVD010000213.1:0-2877 GCA_035530235.1 Planctomycetota bacterium
GAGGTGCTCCGGGTGAGGACCCGTGGGTTCGAGCCGTCGGCGTCCATCACCCAGACGTCGAAGCGTCCGTTCCGGTCGGACTCGAACGCGATGGACTTCCCGTCGGGACGCCAGCTCGGCGACCCGTTCATGGCGGCACCCGAGGTGACGGCACGCGCACGCTCGTCCGGGGCCTTCCCTTCCCCCGTCTGCGCGTCCACGACGTAGAGGTTGCTCCGGCCGTCCCGGTTGGACTCGAACACCATCCACCTGCCGTCGGGGGACCACGCCGGACCGCCGGCCCTGCCGGGACCCCAGGTGACCCGGCGCTTCTTCCTCGTCTCGAGGTCGACGACCCAGACGTCGCTTTCGCCCTCGCTCTCCTGCCATTCATACGCGACGGATTTCCCGTCGGGACTGAAGGCGGGCGAGGTCTCGTCCCCGGCGTCTTCGGTGAGTCGCGTCGGAGAGACCGGCACCCGGCCCCCGCAGCCCAGCGCCATCGCCCCGACGAGCATCAGCACCACACCCGGTTTGACCCGTCTGGAAGTCATGTCACCCCACGCGTGGAAGAGCCTGCGGCGTCCTCTGCGGAAGCCGTCACGGAAAAAGGACCCGGACCGGGCAGGACGCGAGATGCGGTCGCTCAGTCACCCGCGCGTTCGGGCTCGGCGTCGACGGCCGGCGACTGCAGTCGCGTCAGGAAGAGCAGTGCCAGTGCTTCATCGGCGGCGTCGGTCGGCCCCCGGTTGATCAAGGTGACCATGCTGTCGGCACCGACTTGGCGCCAATCCGTGTCTCCGAACTGGTCACGTCCGGTGTGCCTCCCCAGTCTCTGAAGCGTTACCCAGGTGTAAGCCGGGCCCTGGGGTCTGCTGCGGGAGATCCACGCGATCGCCGCCCGGACGGCCGGACTCACCTTGGCCTCCCGGCCGGGCTCCGGCTTGACGGGGTTGAGCGCCTGCTCGGCAAGGTGAAGACTGACCGCACAGGCGGCGGTCATGGAAAGCGTAGAGCCGCTCGGCTGCTTACCCCGGGCTCGTTCACACGCCGCACCAAGGTAGGACCATCCCCCGTCAGGGCTCTGGTTGACCTCGTAGTGTTTCTTGACGAGTTTCCAGGACGTCTTGGGAATCCGGAGGCCCGCCCTCTCCGTCCCGTGGAGGGCCATGACCGCGAATTGACTGTTGGAGTTGTCGGGTCGACCGCGCGTCGCATCGGCGATCCCGTACCCCCAGCCGCCCGCTTCCGCTCCCCGGCGTGCCTGGGCTCTGACCGTCATCGAGGCATACCGCTCGATCAGCTTCCTGTACCGTCCCGGGTCTTCCTCGGAAAGGAGCGTCACCACCAGTCCGGCGGTGTAGGTCTTCGGCTCGGGGGCGTGACGCGTGACAAAGGCGAGACCGCCGTGAACCGCACGCGCGGCCGTGGGCGAGCCGCTCCGTGCCAGTGCAAGCGTGACGAGCGCCGTGCGACCCACATCGTAGCCCGCACCCCCGGGCGCCCCATCCGGCCGCTTCCAGGAGCCGTCCTCCTGCTGCAGCGAGACCAGATGTCCCACCGCCTTGTCGATGGCTCCCTTCACCTCGTCGGCCGAGACGGCGGCAGCCGTCGGCGCCGCACCGATGGCGACGACCGATGTGACCAGAAACAGGCTGAGCACCTTGCGGATGAGGCCCACGCTATTCCCCTTTCGCCGTGTCGACGTGGTATCCCTCCCGGACGCCGCCCAACTTCACCCCTTCTTTGGCCACGTAGAAGTAGAGGTTGGCCCCCACGTCGTAGACGGCCTTCGCGGCGTCACCGCCCTTGTGCCACCGGCAGCACATGTCGTAGGGGGAGTAGATGACGCCGAGACGTCCCTTCGCGTCGGCCATGGCCAGAAGCCGCTGCTTGACGGCGAGCGGTCTCGGGGTCGTGAAGATGAGGTGATTGGGGGGGAGTGCCCTGAGCTTCCCCTCGGGCCACAGTTCCGCCAGGAGCGCCCGGAACGATTTGTCGAAGGGCTTCCTCCCACAGCACGCCATCGCGAAGATCGTCCCCCCGCGATCGACGTAGGCCTTGAGCTTTGCCTTCTCCGCATCCGTGAACGTCAGTGCCTCGTGTCCGTTGATGTAGAGGATGGGCACCTTGAGGAGTTCCTCCACCGGAGCTTCGAGCGTGACGACGCGCCACTGCTTGGGGTACTGGAACTTGACGGAGAGATACTCGGTGAGCTTCTTCATGTCGTACCGGTCGTTGTTCCAGTCGCCCTCGCGCTTGAGCTTGTTGAAGACGATGGGTTCGAGTGCCCGTGCGAGGAAGAGCACGGCGAACGCGGCGTTGACCGGTGAGGCCTCCGGCCCCTCGGTCCAATCCACGGAGAGCAGCGACTTCGTCCCGTCCTCCATCCAGTCGTGACCGCCGAACTCACTGCGGCCGGTGAGGATGCCGAGCCGCTCGATGGCGTACCACGTGTAGGGCGCAGGCCACGTGATCTTCTGGTCGCCCACCCACTTCATCCCGCGTTCGACCGCCGGGTTCTCGGGAAGCATCCGGCACTGATGGGTCTTCTCGTAAGCGGCGAGGGCTTCATCGGCCAAGTAGAGACTCACGGTGCTGGCGGGGGTCATGGACACGGTGGCGGGTCTGCCCGGGGTGACGGCGTAGGTCCACCCGCCGTCCGCCATCTGCGTGCTCTCGTAGTGTTGCTTGACACGCTCCCAGCACTTCTTCGGCACCTGGTATCCCGAACGCTGGGCGTACCAGAGGGCGAGCACCCCGAACTGCCCGTTGGAGTGATCGGCGTAGCCGGCGGGCAGCGGCGGGATGTCTCCCGGCTGCATGTTGGCCGTGGGCGAAAGCAGGCTGTAGCCCCACTGCCCTTCCCCGGGACCCTCACGCTGCTGCGACACCACC
>DATKVD010000214.1:0-6521 GCA_035530235.1 Planctomycetota bacterium
TAGACCTCGTGGATGAAGCTCGAGAATCTCCAGCCGGCGAGCCACACGACGACTGACGCCCACCCGACTGGGACCAAGACCAGGGTCACGGCACCCGACACCCAGAACGCGGTGCACTTCCCGCACGCCAGCATCCCGTCCAGGAACTCGCACAGGCCGGCAAGCCACGTCCTGATACCAGCGAGTGGCTCCGAGTCGATGAACCCCTCGACGACAGCCTCCGTGACTAGACCTACGAAGAAGACTCGGCCTGCTAGCAACAGGATGTCGTTCATCCGATCCTCATCGTGTGGCCGACCTTGCACTCGTGGTATCCGAACCTGACACCGGACGAGCTGAACCACTTCCGACGCACCCGCTGCTTGCAGTCCTCGATGGCGCACCATTTCCCGAGACCAGAGCAACAGCCAGAGCCACCCGTCGAGCGCCTGTCGGACAGCAAGAAGTCACTGAAAGCCTTCTTCGCCTGGCTCTTGTTGTGTCTCCGCTTCGCGCCACATCCAGGACAGGCCACGGGTCACCTCATTTTCGCACTCAGATGTCCTGTCGCGCACTCGAAGTACGGGACCTTGATGCCGCCGTTGTGGACGTACCTCTTCGCCACCTTGCTGGTGCACCCCGAGACCGGGCAGTAGCGACCGTGGCGAGGCGGGAGTTGGGAATCCAGCTGCCCTCTGAGCAGCTCGAGACCCTCCTGCCATCTCGGGTCGGTCCTACGAATGCAGCACGCCATGGGCCTAACGAGGGGACGGCGGCCTCAGGTTCACTACGCCTGAGACCGCCGTCGGAGTGTAACCGGACGAGGACGTCGCGAGGTTCCCACCAACGACGTCCTGTGCTCTCATCGTACCTCTACAGACCGAGCCGGGCAAGTGTGGAGCCAGGCCAGTATCGGAACTTGCTGATGAGCGTCATCACGCCCTTGGACTTCTCGCCCTTCATCTTCATCAGCTCGATGACCTTCTCTGAAGCACGCGCGTCGAACGCCTCCCAGAGGGCCTTGATCTTGTCAGGGGTCCACGCCCCGCCACGTCGCGGCATGTCCCGGTCTGCCTTCATCTTCCTGTAATGCATCATCCGCCGCCTCACTTTCTGTCGGCATATGATATCACTACCCGGAAGGTGTGTCAAACCGGGGCACCCCTAGCGTAGCTAGACGTTCCAGGCCGGGTTGGTCCACTGGATGCCGTAGGTCGACATCCCCTCGATGACGTAGTCCAGGACCCCGTTCGAGTTCTGGTCGGCATGGGGCTCGAACCACCAGTTGACGGGGTCGAGGTAGTACTCGGTCGTCGCCAGGGACGCGTAGACGGCCTGGCGGGTGAGTGCGGCAAGAGCATCGACAGCCGCGCCGGATCCGCCCTCGATCTCGCCCTGCTTGATGGACCAGATGTCGGTGTAGTGGCGGATCTTGAAAGGAAGGCCCAGTCGAGGGGAGACGCCGACGGTGAACCGGTCGGCCGCGTCGATGGCTGCCGGGGACTTGGTCGTCACCACGATGGAGGCGACCGACCTGAAGACGACGGTCCCGATGACGGGCGCAGCCTTCGTCACGCCGGTTACGTTCTCCTGAGCGTTCTCGCCCCAGAAGTTGACGCCCTTCACATTGAACGCGAGGACGACGTCAGAGTCCGCGTCGACGCTGACGCTGTACTTCAGGGTCCGAGGGACGTCGGGCTGGGCGGCGATCGTCGCGTCCAGGGTTCCGCCGGACGCCAGGGCGGGCGCCGCGGCAACGACGATGAGGTCAAGGTCATAGCCGGAGTCCGGCCCGACCGAGTTGTAGATCGTCCACTGGAACGGGCAGCCGAGGTTGGTCGCCTTCCCGCGCTTCCTGTCGATGTGACTGTTGATGATCGCCATGTTCGTTCCCTTCCTGGCCGGTTGGATACGGCTCGGGGTAACAGTTGTTGGCGCATCGCCCCCATCGTGCTAGCAGTAGATTACACCCGCGTGGCACAATGGAGGAAGCCGAAAGGGGACGCAGGTGACGACGCACGAGTCCAACCTGAAAGCACGTATCGCGTTCTCGGACGCGATCATCGCGCTACTCGATCAGACCAGAGACCTCTTCCCTGACGTGAACGCCTCTGTCTGCACCGGATGCGGTCTCAGGCGGTACGACAACTGGGACGACCGGCAGGACCTGCAGGTCCTTCAGGGGCTACACGGCCGAGTCAACCGGCTGCGCGTCCGGTGGGAAAAACGCCTCGCCGAGGATGTGCCGGACGAGAGTCCTTCCGGCGGAGCAGCTCCATGAGCCGGCCCGTGTGCGCGGGGAAGCAGCAGTCGACACTGCCGCAGTCGTGGCTCTCGAAGAGCTCCCCAAGGAGCTTGTTCAGCTGCTCCTCATCGGAGGGGCGCTCTGGGGTTACGGCGTTCATGCAGAAAATGTACACCGGGGTCATATATCCCGTCAAGCGGGGCTGCGCGCAATGGCAAAGCTGACGACCTCCGAGGTCTTCCACCTGAATCTGACGGTGTCGGCCATCCACCACCAAATGGAAGCGCCCGCCGCGGACTACCTTTCGCTCACGGCAGCCCTTCTTCCGTACACCGGCCCTTGGACTGCCCCAACTTCTGTCGTCGTGCGCGGAGCGTTCTCCATCTCTGGGCCGTGGACAGACGTGGCAACGCTCACGGCTGTTGGCTCCGTCCAGGAGATTCTCTTCCCGTACTCGCACATCCAGATCGAGGTCCTGAACCACCTGGACCACAACGGTGAGCTCCAGCTCACCGTCTCGTACTTCACGGGAGAGACACCCGACGACGGCTCCCGCGACGTCGACATCACGAGCTCAGTGCCGCTCGACATTGCTAGCATGCCTGGGCTCGACATCCTCACGATGCCGGTCCAGGACTTCATGCTCGAGGTCCCGAGGGGCAACGTCACCAGCATCTCCAGCGTGAACAAGTTCGGGCAGAACCCCACCTCGACAGCAGGCACGACCGAGGACGTTTGGGGCGGCGGCGGCACCTACTCGTGGCCGACGACGGCCGACATCACGCACCTACGGCAGGCCGTGGACCAGGCGGCGATGCGCGGCCAGACCATCGAGATCCAGGGCCTCGACACGAACTGGGACCTGGCTGTCCAGGACGTGACGCTCGACGCCGTCAACACGACCACGCCCGTGGTGCTCGCGCCCGCCCTGCGCCGCGTCTTCCGCATGAAGGTCATGGCGAACGTCGTCGCGAATCAGGACATCGAGCTGCGGAACGTTGGCGGCGGGACGACCTACGCCGTCATCACGGCCGGGAACAACCAGACGCTCATGGCGCTCTACACCGTGCCCGCCGACACGACGGCTTACATGACGCAGTACTACGTCAGCGTGGCGAGGTCCACGGCGAACGATCCGACGGGCACCGACGTGACGATGTGGGTTGCCGACCGGGCGAATACCTACGAGTTCCAGCTCAAGCACTCCATCGGCATGCCGTCCTCGACAGCTCCGTTCATTTACACGTTCAGGCCGTACCTGAAGATCACGGAGATGAGCGACATCAAAATATCGGCGCTCTGCCTCACGAAGGCCGGCGACGTTCATGCGGGCTTCGACTTGCTCCTGGTGGACAACTGATGCCGCAGTTGACGAACATCCCCCCTGGTATTACTCTCCTGTGGTGCACGTTATGACTGACTGGAACTCGCTGGACCTTGACGCCGCCAGGTACTACGGCAGGGCCTGGGAGGCCACCGCCCTCCAGCACCAGAAGTCTGTCGAGTTCCATGCCAAGAAGGTGGAGAAGCTCGAGAAGAAGGCCCGCCTTCTGGAGGAGATGCTCAATGGAGTGGTGGAAGCGGAGGATGCAGACGGCGAAGGATGCGCCGGCAAGAAAGCAACGGGCCGCTGCTGTAAAGGCAATGGAGCGTCTCGAGGCGGAGACGCAGAAGGTGATGGCCCCCGAGATGTGGTCCCCGGAGCGTGCCGAGGAGCACATTCGGATGCTGGTGTACCCCCAGCCTAACCCTCGGCAGTACAGGCTGAACAAGAAGCCGAACGAGATGCGCCAGCACCCCGCCCTGGTGCCTTTCTGCCAGCGGAGTCCGACCCACAGGTACACCTCCGACGGAGGCTTCTTGTACCGCGAAGTTGAGCTCACCTACAAGCGCAGCTACAACTACGCGGTCCGCCCGAGAGATGTCGCGATCATCCACAACAAGCCACCCAGTGGACAATTCATGTCGGTACCCCAGGGCCTCCCGGTCCTGGTCGACGACTGGCATATCAGCGAGAAGCCGTGATGATGCACCGAGTCACATGCCAGGAGTGCGGCATCGAGTTCTTGCTGTCACACACGTCGTTCTCGTCGATGATCGTCAGCATGCAGATGGGCGGATTCCGCGATGAGGTCATCGACGCCGCAGGTGTCGGCGACCGGTGGCCCATCCGTTGCGGCCGATGCGCTGGCATCACCGATGGTGACTTCGGTCCCAACGATGTCTTCGTCCCCGTGTGCGATGAGCTACCAGAACAATGAAGGAGCTGATATGACACCGAACGACCGCCGCAAGATGATCAGTGCCGCCATCGACGACCAGATCAAGGAGTTCACTCAGAAGACGGCGGACGACCTGGAGCGTCTGTCGGTGCTCATCTGGAAGGACGAGAGGGAGGCCCTGATTCTCGAGTGCGATGCGCGCGTGAAGTCCGCTGACGACGAGACCCAGGAGATGGCTGTGGCTCTCGCCACCGAGCGGGAGAAGACCAAGATGGCGCAGGAGCGCTGCACCCGACTGAACGGACTCCTGGTGAAGGTGAAGAACCTCAGCGAGGGCGGAGGCTCGTAAGGAGAGCGACTCATGAACAGCAGTACCCCCCGGTGCTCGACGTGCGGGGACGGAGCGGTCAGAGAGGCGGCGCGGCGGGCCGACATCATGCTCTCGCCGCCGGACGGCAGCGCGTTCGACGCGAGCATCAAGATGCGGAGCGCCCAGGCGATCCTCCGCTCGGCCCTCTCGGGCACCGCGCCCTGCTCCCCCACGGGGGAGGGGCTGCTGTCGTCATGCGCTGACTGCCGGAGGCTCGCGGCCAGGGAGTACGACCGGCGCGAGGCCGTCGCAGCCATGGGGCTCGACACGTCGGAGTCGAAGGGCTGGCCCAAGTGCAAGTCGTGCGCGTCCCCCGCCCCTGCGCCATGCGGGGGAGACTGCGCCTACGGTCGAGAGGCCGACGCGCTCCACGCCCTGCGTGCGCTGGACGCGGCCGAGGTCGTCAAACTCCGAAACTCGCTCACCGCATGCAGCAGAGAATACGACCGACTCTGCGATGAGGCGATGCACCTGCCCCCCGCCCCGTCGCCGGGGGAGGAAGAGGCAGCGAGGCTCGCGTTCCAGATGCTCGTCACGGAGCAGGGGCGGCGGGAGCGGGCCGAGGCCGAGGTCGAGAGGCTCAGCGCCCTCCTCCGCGAGAGCGCCCCGCCCACGGATGGAGGTGGAGAGTGAAGCGACTGACGGAGGAAGACATCCTGGACCGAGCCCGGTTCATCCAGTTCGGAGTCCTCATCGACCCCGAGTGGGCGAAGGAAGTCATCCGACTGGCCCTCTGGGCCGTCGAACACCAGCGCGACAGCGCTGACTGCGACCTCGGAAACCCGTATGACTACCACGACCCCACGAGCGAAGCCTGATGTCCATTCATCACGCACGGTGTGACTCCCTCGAGTGTGACGGCGACTGCGTGAAGGTCCTGTCACGACGGAGCTTTATTTTCGGGCTCGGGGCCGCCGCCGCGCTGCTAGCAGTCGGGGTGCCTGCCTTTACTAGCGCATCTGGGCCAGTCGTCGCATCGCCCAACTACGCGGTCATGTGGAAGGGGTTCGGGCAGCTCGCCATCGGTGACCTGAAGACGCCAGTCCCCGTCGGACTGGAACCCGCATGGGTCATCACCGCCGTCGGTACAACGCCCGGCTCCGAGACCATCACCTGCAGCTTCCAACCACCAGGAGGACACGCCTGAATCTGGGGGCAGGCACTGGCGCTCCACATCCCCATCCCGGAGCCAGCGCCCGACATCCCCAGCACCGCCGCTCCTCCTCTCTCCCGCCCCCGGAACGTCAGGCCTCCGACGCTCCGGGGGCTTTTTCACGCCCAAAAATACCGATTCCGCAGAATTCGCGGTACTAGCTCGGGCGAGAATGCAGTTCTGCGTCTTCAGAAAACTGTGTTCCACGTGGAACAGTGCGCGTTCCACGCTCGAACCGACACACCACAACAACACCCGCTAGCAGCCCGCGACACGCTCCGTGTACACGTCATCTGAGCCAAAATCCTCGCCCTGGCTCGTCGCACGGACCATGGGCGCACTTCGCCACAACTGCCCCCAAATCGACGAATTCCATCGAATATCGGGGCGGGGAAGGGACTCCCGCCGCGCCGTGCAGGGGAGGTAACGGGGGACTGCCCGTCGTGTGCCGCTCCTCGCGCCCGCCTGCCCGCGCAGAGGCGTGCCGCGCTCGCCCGTCATGGGATGCCGTGTGTGGTGCGTGTTGCGAGGGCGTGTGGCGTGAGGGCCGGG
>DATKVD010000215.1:0-14070 GCA_035530235.1 Planctomycetota bacterium
GCTTCAGGTGTTCTTCGGTTTCCCCGCGAACAGGTTGTAGAGCAGTCCGAAGAGGAAGAGCCCGCCGAACATATCGATGAATCCCCAGAGCGCCCCCCAGAGGCAGCCTGCGACCGTGGCGTCGTACCAGGGGTAGAGGTCGGCGATGAAGTCCAAGACGGCGGTGCCGTGGTCGGTGATCATCACCCAGACGGCGAGCACCGCTGCGGCGAACCCCCAGGTGATGCCCCCCGCCAGTGCGAGCGCCGGGACGTGGATGCGTCGGGTCAGCATACCCATGACGGTCCCCCTTCGGAAAACGGTGTGGGCGGTCTGCCGGCGGCGGCCGGGTCACTTGTCGGCTTGAGGCGGCTCGACGACGGCGAAGGCGGCTTCCATGCGGAGTGTGGGTTTCTTCTCGATGAGCTGGTCGAGCGGGATCTCCCAGACGGCGGTGGTGTCACGGTGACTGCGTCCGTTGGTGCGGATGAGTCCGGCGCCGTTGAGTCTGAGACTGAAGCTGATCTGGTAGCCGCTCAGCATCTGCCGGACGCGGGCCTTGCCGAAGCGCTTCTCGAGCTGCTTCAGGATGCTCTCGTTCTCATCGGGTTTCTTCTCGGGCTTGTTCTCGGGTGCGGCCGCGTCGGGCTCCGGTGCGCCGGCGGGTCCGGCACGGTTGGTGAGGGTCTCCTCCGAGACGATGATCTCCTGACGGAACTCCCACCGGGGTCCGTCACGCTTGAGCGAGGCCTGGCGGTTGCCGAAGAGCTGACTCTTCGTCAGGGTCTCGAGACGGTCGAACTCGAGGACGAGGTAGAAATGACGGTGTCCGCGCGAGGACGACGCCCGCAGACTCGTCACCCGGAACCCCTCCTTCTCGATGTCCCGGGTGAGGTCCTTCTGCGGGATCGGCAGCAGGTCGGCTTCCTTCTCGATCTTCCCGGGGGTCGACGTGCGGAGCACCTGCTCACTGACGGTGAGGTGCATGCGGACGAGACCCGAGCCGTCGGTGTTCAGCTCGATGCGCTCGTCGTAGTCCACACACCCCACGACGAGGACGGCGAGGACCGCCGGCAGGATGATCGACGTCGCTCGCATCACGACTCCCGCGTTTCCGTGCTGTGTTACCCCTTCAGCGCCCGGCGTCGGGCTTCCCGGGCTTGTCCCGGGACTTGTCGTCGGTCTTGGTCCACCACACGTCCCAGAGCTTGTTGAACGTGATCTTCCGGTCCCACCCGAGATAGCGCATGCGCATCCGCCGGTTCAGTATCATGACGACGACGACGAAGATAATCAAGAGAAGAATCATGCCGAGCGAGGCCCAGGCGACCTTGCGCATGGCGGCACGTCGGTCGGCTTCCCTGGCCTGACGGGCATCGGCGGCGGTGGCGGGTCCCACCGCCGTCTCGTCGTCCTCGGCCGTTCGGACGGCGGTGTCGTCGGTCGTCGGCGCCTGTGCCAACGCGAGAGACGCCGTCACAAGCACCGCCAGCAGGACAGCCGACGCCCCAAGCCACGTCCGCATGGATGCGTCATTCGTTGCGGATCTCATTCAAGAGTCCCCCCACCGAGATGAAGAGTGCCCCGGTCAGTGACCCCCAGAAGCCGTAGGCCAGTCGGGTGCCGAAAAGGTACCCGAAGGCCACGAAGAAGCTGGTGAGTGTGGCGGCCCCGGCGTGCACCCCGATGCGTGCGAGTCGACGTCCCACGTGTCCGGGCGGGACCACCAGCTCCACCATGAGCGTCGACAGGGCGATCATCGGTATCATGAAGAGGGCCTCCACCCGGCCCAGCACGCTTGCCCTGGGGATGCGCAGGTAGGTCAGTGCGACGGCCGCCTTCTCCGGGTCGCCCGAGATCTCCATGGCCGAGGAATAGTCCACTCTCACCCACGGCAGAAAGAAGCACGCCGCCACGATGACCGCCCCGGCACGGACGCCGAAATTCCCCCTTCGGTTGACCCCACCGCCGTCGGTCGTCTTATCCGTCATGCGTCTCGTTCCTGGCCGGGTTCGGTCTCGCCGGGGCAGTGGTCAGTCATCGAGCGGCTCCGCCGCCTCCCCGGAGAAGCCGGTGCCGAGCATCTCGAGGACGGCCTCCACGTCCGGGTCCCTCCCGCCGAGGGCCTGGAATTTCCGTCCGAAGAACACGGCCCGCTCGTTGTCCAGAAGACATTCGTGGTAGAACAGACACAGCTCCCCGTAGGGCCAGGGGGAGTCGCCGGCCAGCTCGACGGCCTTCTGAAGCTGGAGGAGTGCCTCGTCGTAGCGGGACTGCTCACGCAGTGCCCCGGCCAGACAGCACCGTGCCTCGACGTCCTCGCCGTCCAGTTCGACCACGCGACGGAAGCAGGTCTCGGCCTCGAGGGCGTTCCCGGCCTCCTGGAGTGCCAGTCCGAGGTTGAAGTGGGGCCAGTCGAGCCCGGGTTCCAGCCGGACGGCACTCGCATACTGCTCGGCCGCCTCGGTCAGTCTCCCCTCCTGGTGGTAGAGCATCCCGAGACCGTTGTATGCGGGGGCGTAGTCGGGTGCGAGGGTCAGTGTCCGACGGTATTCGGTCTCGGCCTCGGGGGTCATTCCCATGCGCTGGTAGAGGTTGGCGAGGTCACAGGCGTAGTCGGGGTTGTCGGGCTTGAGTGACGTCGCCCGCCGGTAGCACCCGGCCGACTCGGAGAGGTCGCCCATGGAGTAACGGACCTGTCCGAGACCGGCGTGGAGGGAGGCGTCGTCGGGGTGCTGTCCGACGAGGAGTTCGTACTGTCGGGCGGCCTCGTCGAGGTTGCCGAGGTCGGCCAGGCATTCGGCGAGGTCCACACGTGCGTCGGCGAACGCCGGGTCACGACGGAGGATCTCCAGGTAGAGCGGGACCGCATCCTTGAGTCTCCCCTCGTGCTCACGGACGTGTGCCAGTGCCAGGAGGGGCTCCACACTCTCGGGCACGAGACGTGCCGCCTCGTTCAGGTGCACCTCGGCCTCGTCGGGCCGCTCCAGCTCTCCCTTGACACGTCCCAGCATCAGGTGCGTGTCGAAGTCGTCGGGTCTGATCTCAAGGGCCGTCAGGAGTCGGTCGTGTGCGGCTTCGAAGTCACCGGCGGCCGTGGCCAGTTCGGCAAGCTGCACGTAGGCGGCGTGATGTCGGGGGTCGATCTCGACGGCCCGGCACAGATCCCGTCGGGCCTCGTCGGTGTGACCCAGAGACGCCTTCGCGCGTGCCGAGAGACACATGGCCTCCACGTTCACGGGGTTGAGCTTCAGGACCTTGCCCAGTGCGACGAGCGACTCCGGGGGACGGTCGTGTTCGAGGAGGATGGTGGCCTGGAGGAGGAGTGCCGCCTCGTCGGTCGGGTGACGCTCCAGGAGTCGCGCCAGGAGTCCCAGTGCACGTCCGACGAGACCGATGAGGTGGTAGACCCGTGCCAGTCGAAGTTGTGCGACGGTGCTGTCCGGGTCGAGACGCAGTCCGTCCTCGTACTCACGGGCGGCGGCCTCGTAGGCCTGCTTGCGGAACAGTCGGTCACCTTCACTGAAGTGACGTCGTGACGGACTGCTCACTCTCGTCTCCTTGCCGGCCGCTCCGGCCGGTCAAACGAACACCCCCGCATCCGCGGACCGGGGGTGTTCGGGTGGTCCCGTTCCGACCTCACTTCTTTTCCTTCAGCGTCTGCAGCACCTCGTCCACCAGACCGTATTCCCTGGACTGGTCGGCCCCCATGAAGAAATCACGGTCGGTGTCGCGCTCGATGACCTCGAGCGTCTGACCGGTGTGCTTGGCGAGGATCTCGTTGATGGCCTTCTTGGCCCGGAGGATCTCCTCGGCGTGGATGCTGATGTCGGTGGCCGACCCCTGCATCCCTCCCCACGGCTGGTGCAGCATGGTGCGGGCATGGGGCAGCATGTACCGCTTGCCCTTGGTCCCCGCCGCCAGCAGCACCGCCGCCATCGAGGAGGCCTGACCGATGCAGTACGTCGCCACGTTGCACTCCACGAACTGGACCGTGTCGTAGATCGCCAGACCCGCCGTCACACTGCCTCCCGGACTGTTGATGTACAGCGAGATGTCCTGACTCTTGTTCTCCATCTGGAGGAACAGGAACTGTGCGACCACGATGTTCGAGACGAGGTCGTTGATCTCACTGCCCAGGAAGACGATGCGGTCCTTCAGGAGTCTCGAGAAGAGGTCGTAGACCTTCTCCTCCCGACCGGCCTTCTCGATGACGTACGGGACGGTTATCGTGGCGCCCTTGGTCATGTCTTCTCCTCGCTCTCATCGGTCTTTGGGGACGTTTTGCGCTTCCGGGCGGTGCCCTTCGGTTTCTTCGGTTTCACGGGGGGGCGGGTCTCTGCGGCCGCCCCTTCAATTTTAGCCTCGGCGATCAGGAACGCCATCGTCTTTTCGTCCTGGATTTCCGATTGCAGGAGCTCCAGTCGACCCTCGCGTCGGAGTTCCTCCCGCAGACGTCCGGGACGCATCCCCTGGTGCTGTGCGATCAGCTGGATGCGACGTTCCACCTCGCTCTCGCTGACCGAGATGTCCTCCTTCTCGGCGATCTGCTGCATGATGAAGTAGATGCGCATGTCACGCTCGGTTTTCTGTGCGGCGCCCTTGGCAATCTGCTGGCCCGCTTTCTCGATCTCGTCACGGGGCACGCCCTGGTACGCCAGGCCCAGTCGCTGACGGTTGGCCGTCCGCTCGGACATCCGCTTCACCAGCCCCTCGGGGAGTCCGAAATCCACCCGCTCCAGGAGCTTCTCCTCCACCTGACGTGCCAGCCCCGCCTGGGCGTCCTGCTCCTTCCGGCCGGCCACCTGCTCGCGAACGTTCGTCCTCAGGTCCTCGAGGTTCTCGAACAGAAGGTTCTTCGCGAACTCGTCGTCCAGTTCCGGCAGCCGGGGACGCTTCACGTCCTTGATCGTCACCGTCACCTCGGCTTCCTTCTCACGGTACTCTTCCTTCTGGTAGGTCTTCGGAAGCGTGACGGTCCGGGTGGCGGCCTCTCCCGGCTTCTTGCCCAGCAGGTCCTTCCACAGCTCCGGGTCGAGACCCCGCAGCCAGTTGTCCTCACTCAGACGGATCTCCTGGTCCGAGACGCTCTGGATGACCTCACCGGCGACGGTGATGTCGCAGTCCACCACGGGGACGTCGTCCTGCTTCGTGTTGCCCTTCTCGACGGGTTCGAGGACGGCGTTGCGCTTGCGGAGGCTCTCGAGGATCTGGACGACCTCCTCCTCGTCGACCTCGACGGGGGGCTTCGTCAGTTCGAGGCCCTTGTAGTCGGTGACGTCGAACTTCGGGGCGATCTCGAGGTCCAGGTCGTAGCTGAGTCCCTGCTCCTCGTCGTACTGGATCTTGTCGTCGGCGAGGTCGGGGTCGCCCACGGGACGGATCTCGTGCTCTTTCCTCACCTGGTCCCACGAGCGGGCGACGAGCAGACGCTTCACGTCCTCGAAGACGACGTCGTGGTAGTGTCGCTCGACGAGCTTCCGTGGGGCGTGACCCTTTCGGAAGCCCGGGATGGCGGCGTTGGGGGTCAGCTCGTCGAAGGTCTTCGCACACTCGGCGTCCAGGGCCGTCTTCGGCACGCGCACCTTCACCGACACCTTGCACGGACCGGTTTCATCGACCTCCGCTTCGAGACCTTCGATCTTCGGGACTTCCTCTTCTTCCGCCTCGGCCGCCGCGACGGCTTCCGTCGCCTTCGCGACCTCCTCTTCCTTCTGCTTCTCGGGGTCTTCGGTCATCGCCGTCCTCTAAGGTCTGGTGGCACGCCGCCCGCCGCGTGCCGACACGCTCAACGGACGCATCAAACCACCCCTTTTAGCGCCGAATGGCCCCAAAGTCAATGGAAAAATGGGCTTCCCCAGACTGTAACGCTTCAGCGAACGTCCGTCAAACACGTAGCCACAGCGCGCATTTCCCGAGCGTATTGTGAATAGTCAGAGAGCGTGACTGTCGGTTCTGCCGCTCGACCAGTTCCCCTTCCAAAGAGGCGATGACTTGGCCTATCCGCTGATGTGTTGTGAGTGTCAACCGATCGCTGGGGCACTCCGAAGCGAACCGGAGGTAGTCATCCGAAAAGTCGCGAATGAGCAGATCAATCACGAGGTGAGAATCAAACATCTCGCCGGGCTGGATCTGCTCAACAATTGCCCTGACTGCTTCTTGCATGGCCATCTCAAATCCTCCTGTGTCAATGAAAAGGCGCTGACTTCACACGGAAACTGGTGCCAGGCGGCAGTCGCCAGATGTCGAAGAAAATGTGGGCTACATCCTCGGCCGCCTCGCGTTCGTCGTCATAGCTGTAGTACTTGCATACGGGGTCGAACTTCTTGATCTGGCTGTAGGAACTGATCCGGTAGTCGGGCCTGTCCGCATTCCAGAAGAATCCGCCACCCTCATCGACAAGTTGCCAAGCTTCTTCTGACGTGATAATTGTGTTGGGTAAGTCCAGAGCAAACCACGCCTTCTCAAAGCAGAACTGCACAAATCGAGGCCTTAGAATCCAAGGCACACGCGGAAGCGGAAGAGGCGTGCTTGGAGGACTTGTGCCAACGAACCGACGATACAGAATTCGCCCTTGGAATGCAGAATAGCGTCCATGAGTTGGCTCGCGGGTGCGGGTGTCGAAGACCATAAACGCGCCACCCATACATAACTCGTGCACGCGGTAGTCCATCAGTTTCAAGCGCCGGGCGAATTGCGCGACGTAGTTGCTGCGATCATTTACTGGCGCAACCATCTCATCCGCCTCTTCCACTTCACACTCGTTCAATCACCCGGCCAAATAGCAGAAGGCTCATCTTGCGCGCACGCGGCTGGACGTATTGCTCTCGCTCTCTGTCTGGTTCTGGATGACACCAATGGGCCAGTCGTTCGTATCCCTTGAGTGTGAGCCACGCATAGTCGGAGCTGTCCAAATCCTTCCGAAGCTTTTCGCCAAAGCCGCTGAGGAAGGGATCCATCGGCAAGTAGGCTAACACCTCGGCAATCAAGGCATCGACCTCTTCACGGGGGCACTCACGTCTGACTGGGTGGACGAGGGTCAGGAGGCTTCCGCGCCCCGTGTCGGGAAGTGCGCCCTTCCTTATGCGGCCCTCCTTAATGAGTTTGGAGACAGCCACGTACACTGTTGTGCGCTGTCTTCCCTCCGTCTCAGCAAGGTCGTAGAGGTCCGGGCTACGCATCTCCCCACCTTGGTCTTCGAGGGCCAAGATCACCATCTCTCTGACGGATGGGCGCCGGCGGGATGCTTCGGCGGTGCGCCCGCCCTCGGCCGTGGCAATGCCTGCCGTCTCGGCGGCTCCCCGACAGGCTGCGGACAGCCCTTCGTCGACGGCACGCACAATCCGATCCCTTTCCGCCTTTGCCGCCACCATCCCCTTCTCGAGGATGATCTTCAGAAACTGCTCTCTGTAGTCCATCTGAGCGTTCTCCAATGACTGCCGGACGGAATGTAACGTAAACGACACCCTTTATTATACCGTAATGATACGTAATTAGTCAAGCAGAAAATGAGGACTATTTCAGATAATACGCTCCAAAGTCCACAAAAAACATTATCACCGAGAAGCTTAGGTCTTAGGGGAGTTATGAATAAGGGAGGCAATGCGAACCAGCCTAAACCTTTGCCCCTAGGGCTTCTCGCCCCGGCAGGCGCATTTCTTGCCCTGTTCATCGACGCTCACGAAGGTGACGTGGGTGGTGAAGATGCTCGTCTCGTCGGGGGCGTCGACGCCGCGTGAGAGGACCTCGACGGCGTAGGTGACGGAGGTGGTGCCCTCCTTGGCGCGGGTGATGTGGAAGCGGAGGATGGCGCCCGGCCCGACGGGGTGCTTGAACTCCACCCGGTCCATGCCGACGGTGACGAACCTGCACCCCGGGTAGTCGCGGCTGGCCGCCAGCCAGGCGTATTCGTCCACCCACTTCAGCAGCACCCCGCCGAAGAGGTGTCCGTAGTGGTTCAGGTGCTCCGGACGGACCAGCGCGTAGTTTTCCATGGACGCGTCCCCTGCATCGATGGGCGGGAAGACTTCCGCGTGCCATCTTAGCAGGCGGAGGCGCAGATGGCAAGCACAGGCTGAAGACCGAAGGCTGAAGTCACGCCGGGGAACAGGCGGCCGGGCAGGCGTCTCAGTCCCAGGTCACGACGTCGTCCGTCCTCTCGTATCTGTCGTCCACCTTGCCGTCGCCGTTGTTGTCGAGGTGGTCGTTCTGAGGGTCCTGGGTGCAGTCGGGGCCGACGCTCCAGATCACCGGCTGCCATCGGTGGACGCGGCCAGGCATGCGTTCGCGGGTCGCCGGGTCGAGGGTGGTGCGTCGGCCGTCGCCGAGATAGCGGAACGGGCTGCCGAAGACATCGGTCATGGCACCGTCACGGATAAAGATGGCGTGGGGGACGTAGTAGGGCCCGACGACGCGCTCGCCGTCGAGGCGGAGTTTCGTGCAGATGGCCCGAAGCTGAAGCTCGGCCGGGGTGGGGTGCTGCGGGTCCGCCGGGGGCTTGCCCGAGCCCAGGTCCTCGCCCGGGTCGTCCAGGTCCCCGTCGTCGTTGAGATCGACGCCGCCCGGGGGGTAGGCGTCGAAATCGAGGAAGTGCTGCTCCAGGGCCAGGGTCATCTTGGCCATTTCGACCTTCGTCTCGGCACGCTTGGCGGCGATCCTCATCGAGGTTATGTGGGTCATCAGGAACCCGGTGAGGATCAGAATGAGGGTCATGACGATCAACAGCTCGATGAGCGAGAAGCCGCTTCTCTCTGTGTGCGTCCCCATGACGTCCCCCTTCCGTGAAGGTGAGAGACCCCCGGGATAACACAGGAAACGCTCCTGGCACCCATTGAATTCTATCCGTGAATGGGAGGCCGACAAGTGGGAAAACCCGGGGCCGACGCCGCGGCATGGACGTTCATCCCGAACCCCGACTCGTCGGGATGAGAGAGTTCGTCCGTCCGTGCTTCGTTCGGTTCGTGGCTGACGCACCGACGGCGCGGGGCCACCCCGGAAAAAATCGAGACTGTATCGCCATTACAGCGGGAAAGATCCGCACTGATGTCATCCTGAGCGACCCCGACCTGTCGGGGGAGTCGAAGGATCTGGCACCGGAAGATCGAGCGGCTTCGGCTGGCTCGAAGGTCTTTCCGGCAACGTGGCCAGATTCCTCGCCCTCCCGATAAATCGGGAGGGGCTCGGAATGACATTCACGCTGCGGTCTTGCTACAGCCCCGAAAAATCGCGAATTACCCTTGACGCTACTATGTATTGCATTATACTTGGACGGAGCCATGCGATACATCACGCCGTGGGGTCGTTCGCCGGGGGGCTCGGTGGGCCGTGAGGGGGATCTCCATGAGATCGTGGGTCACGCAGCTTCGCAAGGGACTGCTTGAATTCTGCGTGCTGAACGTGCTCTCAACCGGGGAGAGCTACGGGTATCAGCTTGTCCGGCGGCTGGAGATGTTGGAGGAGCTTGCCATTACGGAGAGCACGGTCTACCCCATACTGAACAGGCTGCGGAAGGACGGCTACGTCAAGGTCCGCCTGGCCGGCTCGGCCAGCGGGCCGCCCAGACGCTACTTCTCGTTGACGGCCCTGGGCAGCCGCCGCGTTCGCGAAATGAAGGCCTACTGGGATGACCTGTGTGTTTCCGTCGGGCGTCTGCGAAGGAAAGAGGAGGAGGGAGATTCGTGAACACCGAGACACACGTTGAGAGAGGGGTGCGGGATTTTCTGGACCGTGTCGCCGAGCATCTGGGAGCGGTCCCGGAGGATGAGAAGCGGGAGATCCTCACGGACCTGGCGTCGCACATTCACGAGGCACTGGCGAGCCGCGTCTCGGAAAGGGAGCCGACGCTTGCGGACCTCGAGCAGGTCCTGGCGGAAATGGACCCGCCCGAGTCTTACGCGCCGCAGGGGGACGTCGAGGGAGCAGCGGGTTCCGACCGAAGGACGATAGGCATCGCGGCCCTGTGCACGTCTCTGGGGAGTCTCCTGGCGGCCGGTTTGCTGGCGGTCCTGGCGGACACCCGACTTCCCTTCTTCCTTCTCGTGGTCGGGCAGGTCGCCGCCCTTGGGCTGGGGATACTGAGCCGGTCGTCCCCTTTCGGGAAGGCGGCGATCATCACGTCATCCGCGCTGCTGGTGCTGTCGGTGCTGTTTGCCGTTTAGGGCGATTGGGCGGGAGGCGAAGCGGGGCATTGCCTCTTCCGGGCCGCGAAGAACGGGCCCTTTCGCAGCGGTCATCACAGATTGACCACGCGGTTTTTCCGTCGGGCTTCCTCGGCGGCGAAGACCATGAGGTGGGTCTCGAGGGTTTCGTCGGGGCCGGAGAGGACCTTCGTCGCGTCCCCGGCCGCCACGGCCTCGATGAAGCCGTGCATCAGCCCTTCGTCGCCGCCGCCATGACCGCCCGTGATGTCCCCCGCCGACGCCCGCGTGTCGATCTCCTTCGTCTCGTCGGTGAGGAAGTCGAAGTGTCGGATGACCGAGCCGTTGCCGAAGAGTTCCCCCCGTGTTCCGAAGATGCGCGTCTCGCGGCTGCGTGCCCGGTTGAACGCGGTCATCGTGAAGCTCGCCGTGGCCTCGTTCTCGAACAGCATGTTGACCACCTGGTGGTCGACGACGTCATTGTCGCAGGCGTAGACGCAGCGTCCGTAGGGACCGGTGCGGAGGGCCTTGGTGAGCTTCTCACGGGTGACCTCGCCGTCCACGAGCGTGCCGACCGGCCAGCCCGTGGCGCCCTTTTCGAACCGGTCGCGCAGGTAGATCTTGAGCGTCGAGTAGGGACACGTCGGCTCGACCTTGCACTGGGTGCAGCGTTTTCCGGCGCCCTTGGGTTTCTGGTCCCTGCGGAAGTGCCTGAGACTTCCGAACGACGAGACGGACGTGCACCTTGTCCCCAGGATGTACCGGATCCAGTCGAGGTCATGGCAGGATTTCGAGAGCAGCATCGGGGACGACTCGGTCTCGTTGCGCCAGTGCCCACGGACGAACGCGTGTGCCTGGTGCCAGTAGCCGACCGGTTCGAGGTGGTCGAGACTCATCACCTCGCCGACGGCGCCCGAGGTGACGAGCGCCTTGAGCTGCTGCGTGTAGCGGGTGTAGCGAAGGACGTGACAGACGGCGAAGATGACGCCGGCCTTCTTGACCGCCCGGACGATGCGTTTGCAGTCGTCGGCCGTGGGGGCCATGGGTTTTTCGAGGAGGAGGTGATAGCCCTTTTTTGCAAAGGCGACGGCGGGTTCGGCGTGCATGGCGTCCTGGGTGCAGATGAGGACCGCGTCGGCGAACTTCGGCACCCGGGCCATGTCCTTCCAGTCGGTGAAGACGTGCCCGGGGGGGATGTGGTGGGCGTCGGCGACGACCCGTCGACGGTAGTCGATGGGCTCGGCCACACCCGCCACCTGCGCGTCGTCCGTGTGTTCGGCGACGTAGCGGGCGTAGCCCTGGCCCCGGCCCCCCGCACCGGCGATGACAATCTTGACGGGTTTCACGGTTGCTCCCGTTCGATGAAAAAGGGACCAGGTCCCTTTTTGCGACGGGACCTGGTCCCGTTCATGGCGTGCGGGCCGGCATCACGGACGAACCTTTCCCACGTAGGGGTGTCTTCGTCGCCAGGCTTCGACCTGGTCACGTGGGATCTTCTTCCAGGCCTCTCTTCTTGCCTCGGGTCCGCCGAGTTCCTTGTCCACCTCGGCCACGGTTTCCTCCGGGACCTCGTACGGCACGGGGACCATGCGCGGGACCTTCTCACGCAGTGCCCCCGCCTGGGTGATCCCCTTGAACGTCCGGACCACGAGGTCCCCGGGGTGGATGTTCGCCAGCTCCACACCGTCCACCACCGGCATCTCGCTCACCTTCTTCGACGCCACCACCACACAGTCGCTCGAATAGTCCTTGGCGTCGCGGACCACCAGGATGCCCACCGGACGGTTGCCCCTCACCACCCACAGTCTCTGTCCCACGTGGACCTCGTCGAACATCCCGATGTTGACCTTCGCCTCGCGACCGTCCGCCGAAATCTCCGTCACCTTCGGGTCCACCATCTCGGCGACGTTGTAGGTCTCGCCTTCGCACGACAGCAGTGCCGCCGCGCACGCCAACAGGATGATCTGCCCTGCCGTCCGCATGGGGAGTCCTCCTCAGAAGCAGTCTACCGGCGGTGCGGATGTTTTCAAGCCAAATCTGCCTTCCGGCGGGGATGGGGATGTCGGCGGGGGTCTGCTTCACGGGGATTGGCGAAAAAAGTGGGAGAATCCCGAAAATGCCGTTGACACGTCCCGGATAGGTGTTATGAATGGACCAGGCGTCGACGTTCGGACCGTTAAACGTGTGATTTCAGCGGACCTGTGGGCAATGGAAGAGGCCAATGACCCGGACTTCCCGTTTGCGGAATTCTGACGTTCGCGCACGGTCGGGTCGGGCCTTTTTTTCGTACTTTTACGGCTGGTTTACCGGTTTCAGGGATCGGAGGACCTAGGACGTTTCGACATCCGGTCTTCACGCTCCCTGGAACCTGAAGGTTTCAGGGATTTTTTTTTGGTCTGAAGACCGGTGTCGAGACGGCCAGCTCCTCGAGCTCGTGAGGTCCCACGCTGAGACGGGACCCCACCGGGCCGGAAAGGAGGAGAGATGATCATCGTGATGAAGAAAGGAGCGACGCCGGAGGAGATCCAGCACGTCATCGACCGTGTGGAGGAGATGGGGCTGAAGAGTCACCCCATCTACGGGACGGAACGGACGGTCATCGCGGCCATCGGCGACAAGCGGGGCGTGGATATCGCCTTTTTCACGGCGGCCCCGGGCGTGGAGCGGGCGATGCCCATCCTGGCCCCGTTCAAGATCGCGAGTCTCGAGGCGAAGAAGGAAAAGACCGAGGTCCCGGTGGGAACGGGTTCCATCGGCGGCCGGCGCATCGGGGTCATCGCGGGGCCCTGCTCGGTGGAGAACCGTGACGACCTGCTGCGGACGGCGGCGGTCGTGAAGAAGGCCGGGGCCGTCGGACTGAGGGGTGGAGCCTTCAAGCCGCGCACCAGTCCCTACGCCTTCCAGGGACTGGAAGAGGAGGGACTGAAGTACCTGCGCGAGGCGGGCGACCGCACGGGACTCGCCGTCGTGACCGAGGTCATCGGCGAGAACACCGTGGAGCTGGTGGGACGGTACGCCGACGTGCTTCAGATCGGCGCACGCAACATGCAGAACTACCGGCTGCTCAGGGCCGTGGGACAGGGCCCCAAACCGGTGCTCCTGAAGCGTGGGTTCTCCGCCACGCTCCAGGAACTGCTTCTGGCGGCGGAATACGTCCTGAGCCAGGGGAACCCGAACGTGATCCTGTGCGTGCGGGGGATCCGGTCGTTCGAGACGTACACACGGTTCACCATGGACCTGGCGGCGGTGCCGGCACTCCAGGAGCAGACACACCTGCCGGTGGTGGTGGACCCGTCCCACGCGACGGGGAAGCGGTCGCTGGTGACGGCATTGTGTCGGGCGGCGGTGGCGGCGGGGGCGGACGGACTCCTGGTGGAGGTGCACCCGGAGCCCGAACGGGCACTCAGTGACGGGGCCCAGTCACTCACCTTCGACGAGTTCGAGGCGATGATGGGGCAGATCCGACCGGTGGCGGAAGCGGTCGGCAGAACCCTCTGATGACGACGGCTCCCTCTTCCCGGGGGAGAGGGAACTCAGCGGTCTCAGGACGGATGAGATGAGTGTACACGACCATTTCCAGGACCTGAAGGAGCGACAGGAGACCGTCAGTGCGTGGAAGGTCGGTCGCCGGCTGACGGGGTTTCTGCGTCCGTACTGGAAGACCGTGGTCCTCACGTGGGCGGTGCAGGCGGTGGGTCTGTTGATGATGTTCGTCCCGGCCGACCTGACGGGACGTTTCGTCAACGACGTGAAGGCCGACGATTACGGACACGTGTGGCTCTACGCCGTCATCATGGTGGTGACGGCGGTGCTTCAGTTCGGGATCACGTTCGTGCGGTCGATGCTGAACGTGAAGGCCTGTGGTCGGGCCGAGTGGGACATGCAGATCAGGCTGTACGACTCGCTTCAGCGGATGAGTCTGTCGTATCACGACCGTGAGAGTTCGGGACAGCTG
>DATKVD010000216.1:0-7058 GCA_035530235.1 Planctomycetota bacterium
ACGGCTGGACGAGCCAGCCGTGGCACCGCCCCGAATGCTGGGCCCACCAGCGACGGTAGCGGCGGGGTCCCGTGCGCCGCGAATGCACTTGACAGACCTCGGCCCCCTGGTGTAGAATGCCCCTGCCACGCCGAGGTGGCGGAACTGGCAGACGCGCTAGGTTCAGGACCTAGTGGGCCAAAAGCCTGTGCAGGTTCAAATCCTGTCCTCGGCACCAGAAAAAACACCGGGCGTCCCGACTCCCGTCGGGACGCCCGGCTTCGTTCAGGTCCCCCGGCCCGAACGAATGGATCATCCACTGTCCTGCACTATTTCAACAGCTTCAGGTGCTGACCGGTCAGGGACACACTCGATATCCACCCCGTCCCCAGATGTGTCCTCCCGTCCGACGCCACCGCCTGCACCTGGTACCACCTGTCCTTCTCCGCCCACCTCGCGTCGATGATGCCGATCTGTGTCCCGGCGGGCAGCACGATGCGCTTCGCCGTCTCACTCTCCAGATACGTCTTGCCGCACCCCTCACACAAGGGCGTGTCCCGGGAAATGCAGTAGCATCCCCCGACCGGCAGTTTGTCACACGACGGCACGGCGGCCCGCGGGGCCGCGGGGTGCGTGACCCGCTCCGGCCCCCTCCGTCCCGAAGACGCGAAGAAACCGATGAGGCCGACGGCAAACACCGCCAGGATAACCCAGAGAGGCCAGCTGGCACCGGATTTCGGCCGACGATAGGCCAGACGCCCCCGGTTCGCGTCCATGTCCCCCTCCCGTCCCGTGGGACCGCACGGCCCAACGCTATCAGCACTATCTGTTATCTCGATGTGCACCGCTGTTACGGAAAAAAGACCGTGAATCTTGTCACGCTCGGCCGTCGAGGGTCGTGCGCCGCCACAGGGCGTTTGGGCGGGTATTGGCCGCAATTGGGGCCCGGCACGCGACCTGGACGGTGAAGCGCGGGGTTCCATCCGGGCGGAAACCCGGTTGACGATGCGCCGCACGGCGGTATATTTCAACGGAGACGGAGGAGAACGGCATGGCGGTGTCCCCTCGGCACGTCGGGATGTCCGTGTGTGTGATTCTCGTCGTGGTGCTGACGACGGCGACGGCGGCCCCACTGCCCCCCGAGGGTCCCGCCGCCAAGCTTCTCTACCAGGCCAACCAGGCCGTCCGTCGGGGGGCCGGCGGCGAAGCCGTCGAGATCCTCAAGGAACTCCAGAAGCTCTTCCCCAAGACCCCCGAAGCCGACGAGGCCCAGCGTCTGCTCGCCAGACTCGCGTCACTCGAGGTGCTCGTCGACCGCTCGCACGAGTGCCGTCACGAGACCGCCATCCTTGGACGGTACCTCAAGGAGGCCGGCATCGGCGTCACGCTCAGTGACGCCTCGCTCGAACACATCGCCGACCGGCTCGTCGACTACGAGGTGATCCTCATCTGGCAGCAGACGAAGGGCGTATCGTTCACCGACGTCGAGATCACGATGCTGAAGGAGTACGTGAAGGAGGGAGGGCGACTGCTGGTCATCGGGACGACGCAGCCGCAGGGACAGTACCCCTTGAGACGTCTGCTGGCAGCGTTCGGCTGTCCCCTGCGGGCGCCGGACGCCCGGGCGGATTACGGCCGCGGCAAGGTCACGTTCTTCGACAACACGGGACTCTTCGCCTCCGGACGTCTGGCCGACCCCACCGAGAGTCGACAGGAAGTGGTCGAGGTGTTCAAGAGGTGCATGCCGTACGAGTCTCTCGGCACCAGCACCGTCGACGACCACGTCCTCCCCGAGAAGGAGGAGGAGATCGGCTTCGTGACGATTCAGTATTCGGGGAGACTGGAGCCGTCGGCACGGAAGACGGCGGAGGTGCTGGTGAAGGTGATCGAGCACGTGCAGATGCTGTACCGTGAGCCGCTGCCGAAGGGGATGACGGTCCGGGTGCTGCCGCGGGATTACTCGGGCTGGGTGGGGGGCGTGGCGTTCGCTCCGGGAGCGCTCCAGGAGCCCGCCGACGTCGCACGGGATCTCACCCGGGCCTGCACCCTCTACGGACTCTTTCCGACCGGCACGTGGATCAGCTATCCCCCGTGGGTCACCCACGGGTGGTGCGACCTGGTGGCCCTGCGCTTCTGCTACAAGCTGGGGTTCAAGCGCGAGGCCGAGGACGTCCGACGCCGGTACCTCAACGCCTGGTCTCCCCCGGCACCGGGCACCCCCGACGGCATCGACCTCTCGGTCAGCCGCGCGGGCACCCGGTGGGACTACATCGGCAAGGCACAGTGGACCCTCGAGACCCTGGAGAAGACGCACGGGAAGAACCTTCTGTCCCGGCTGCGCCGGACCCTCAAGACCTACGCCGTCGCCGGTCGCCTCGAAAACGACATGTCCACCCGGAACGTCGTGTTCTACCTCAGCCACGCCCTCCATACCGACATGTTCGCGTGGTTCGGGTCCATCGGGACCCCCCTGCTGCCGATGAAGCTGGACTATGACGAGCTGGAAAAGGTGGACGGGAAGTGAAAGGGACCTTCGGGCGTGCTTCGCCTCGACGGTCCATTTGACTTCCCGCGATCATCGGGTATAGTACTGTGGAGCAGGCGCCGGAACCCTTTTAAGGAGCAGGTATGAGACTGTCGAAGAGGGACGGAATCGCTCGCAGACACGCGTTTGACAAGAGTGGCGGCGAAAAGAGAAAGCACCCCGAGCCTGCACCCGCCGGGAAAATGGGCAAGCTGGTCCACCACATAAGGAGGATGCCCAGACACTAGACGAGAGGCAGACGGAGGGAAACCAGGGACGTTTTCAGGCGCGCCGCAGCCAACGCGAGCCCCATGCGTGAGAACCTTCACGTCCGATGGGGCAAAAAGGCGGACACTTGAAGACGTCCCTTTTTTGTACGGAAATGCGGACAGTCTACTGTCCGGGGATCCTGGCCGGGCCGTCGCCCAGTCGGTAGAGCATCACGTCGTCGGCGTCTTTCTCCCTCACCATGTTGGCCAGCAGGTGTGCCGCGGCAACGCAGAACGGCCCCGCACGCTTGCCGTAGAAGCACTGCACACGCTCACTGCCCCCCAGACTGGCCACACCCCCCATGTCGTACTCCTCGCGCGTGAGCGTGTAGCCCAGGGCGTAGTCGTTGGACACGCCGAGCACCATGACGTGGTCGCGACGGAGGTGACGCCTGACGTCCCACCCCAGACGGTTGCTGAGGTCGCCGGGGAAGGTGAGGAGATAGGCGTGACCCAGGCGGACGGCCTGGAAGGAGGCCCGCTCGGGCAGACCGATGGCGTCGACGGCGAAGTCCATGAGCCACCCCGGGATGCGGGCGAGGACGCGCACGGCGGCGTAAGGTCTCTCCTCGGGGAAGAAATGCACGTCGGGTGTCGGAAGCGCCACGGTGACGAACGCCGCGGCGAGGTCGATCCGGTCGTCGAAGCGCATGCGTCTCTCGGCCTCACGCACGAACGTGAGCAGCAGGTCGCCCTGCATGGCCACGCGGGCCTGTGCGTCGTCGGGAATTCCGCGGTAGTTGCGGTAGGGTCTGGGACTGGTGGCGCGCACGCTGCCCGCCGCCCCCTGCAGGAAAAGCGCCACGGCCCCCGGGTGCACCTCCTCGAGGAGCTGCGAGACCGCACCCGGATAGTCCCCCGAGACCTTCCGGTCGGTGCGATGGAGGAGCGTCGTCGGGTGTGCCCCGAGGTTCAGCACGTAGGCGATGACCCGGCCATCCGCCTTCGCGTCCACACGCATCACCTCGAGCGTCTCGTCGACCGGGGGACGCAGTCCCGTGACGGGCTCGATGGAGCGGCGCTGCTTGACGAGATGCCGTGTGCGCGTGCTTCCGAAACCGATGCGTGCCGGACGCATCGTCTTCGTCGACGCCTCGACCGCGTCGGCCACCCGTGTCACGAGGAAGTCGAAATACTCCTCGCTGTACCGGCCCATGTAGAGCCGGCCGAACGGGAGGTCCCAGAAGTTGCCGGGACCGGTGTGCGTGTGCGTCGCGCCCAGCACGACGTGCACGTGACCGAGACCGCGTCGGGTGAGTTCCGCCTTGACGGCCGGACGCATCGCCGGTGGAATGACGATCAGCTCGACGCTTACCAGCGACACGAGCCCGTCGGCGCCGGCCGCCCCCAGCGTGAGTGCACGGGCGTGCACGTCCTGGAGCACCCCCCTGATGGGACGGGACTCGCCGTAGAGGTTGACCCGGTCCCACAGGGCCTCGGGAGGCGTGATGACCGTCTTCGCCGCCCCCGCAAGAAGTTCCCCGGAGACGGCGACGCGCTCCGGCTCGCCGAGCACCTTCACGTCGAGCGGCATCTCCGGAATGAAGCTCAGCGCCAGGCTCGCCATGCAGTAGACGACGAACCACCGCCACAATCGGCGGAGCCACCGGCGCAAACGCCCTTCGGGCTTCGGCGGGGTCGTCATCTCGGTTCCTCTCGCGGGATTCTCCCCGGGCCGTCGCCGACATCATATTGCAGGACATCGTCGGCGTCGGCTTCCCGCACCATGTTGGCGAGCATGCCGGCCGTCTTCACGCAGAAGGGCCCGGCACGCTTGCCGTAGAAGTTCTGCACCCGTGCAGGGCCGCCCCGACCCCCGATGCCCCCCAGGTCATACGCCTCGCGCGACATCACGTACCCCATCGAATAGTCGTTCGACTGTCCCAGCACCAGGACGTGTCCGCGCCGGACGTGCTGCTTGATCTCCCACCCCAGGGGGTTGCTCAGGTCGCACGGAAACGTCAGGAGATACGCGTGGTTGATGCGCACCGCCTGGAAGACCGTCTCGTCCGGGAGTTCGATCCAGTCCCACACCCAGTTGAAGAGACGGTTCGGGATGAGCGTGAGGATCCTCAGGCCCAGCCACGGCTTCTCCTCGGGGAAGAGGTGGACGTCGGGACCGGGAAGCCGCACGTGGACGAGCGCCGCGGACAGGTCGATCCGGTCGTCGAACGACATCGCCGCCTCCGCCTCACGCACGAACCCCAGGAGCATGTCGCTCTGCATCGCGATGCGTCCGAACTTCTCGCCGCGACCCGGGTCTCCGAAGGTCCCGGACGGTCGGGGACCGGTGCCCCGCACGCTGCCCGGGGCCCCCTGAAGGAAGAGCGCCGCCGCGCCCGGATACGTCTCCTCCAGCCGACGGCAGACGGTCTCGGGGAAATCGGCCGCAATCCGTCCGTCGGTCTTGTGAAGCAGGTTGATGGGGTGCACCCCGAGGTTGAGCACGTAGGCGATCGGCTTGCCGTCGGCTTGTCCGTCCACACGGATGACTTCCAGATCCTCGTCCACCGGCGGCCGGAGGCCGCTCACGGGGTCTTCGAACCGCCGGTGCTTGATGAGCTGCCGCGTGGGGGTGCTTCCGAAACCGATGCGTGCCGGACGCATTGTCTTCGTTGATGCCTCAATCGCATCGGCGAAACGGGTGATGAGGAAATCGAACCACGCACGGTTGTAGGGTCCCATAACGCGTCGGCCAAAGAGTCTGGCCTCGTAGAAGTTCGCCGGTCCCGAGTGGTTGTGCGTCGCGTTCAGCAGGAAATGGACGTGGTCGAGTCCCCGACGGACAAGTTCGGCCTGGAGTGCGTCCCGCATCTCCGACGTGATGATGATGAGTTCGACGCCGACGATCGAGAGGACCTCACGTGAACCCGCGGCGCCCAGCGTGAGTGCCCGGACGTGAAGGTCCTCGAGCGCCCCCGTGATGGGAGGCCGCTCGGCGTACAGGTTCATCCCGCCCCACAGCTCTTTCGGAGGCGTGATGACGGCCCTGCCCGTGCCCGCGACGAGCGCCCCGCTGAACTCCACCCGCTCCGGCTCCCCCAGCACCTCCACGTCGAGTGAGCCCTCCGGGATGAGGCTCACGGCCATGCTCACCATCACGTAGACGACGAAGCACTTCCACAGTCGGCGGAGGAACCGACGACCGCGGCCTCTGGAGTTCAAACGGGTCTTCGGCTGCTCTCTCTGGGGGAAGCCAGGCACCTGTAGTTCGCTCCGGCAAGAAAAACGTGTCATTCTGAGTCCCGATTTATCGGGACGAAGAATCTGGCGCCAGTGCTCGAAAGACCTCTGCATCAGCCGAAGGCCCAAAGGGATTCACGGCCAGATTCTTCGTCGCTTCGCTCCTCAGAATGACACGCACTGCGCTCTATCCCTCTTTGGTCCACCGTGCGACGTCGGCGGCCCAGTAGGTGATGATGACGTCGGCGCCCGCACGACGGATGCCGGTCAGGATCTCCATGACGACCTTCTTCTCGTCGAGCCAGCCGCGCTCGGCGGCGGCCTTCACCGCCGCAAACTCGCCGCTGACACTGTAAGCGGCGATCGGCACGTCGAAACGCTCACGCACCCGGCGGATGACATCGAGGTAGGCGAGGGCCGGCTTCACCATGACGATGTCCGCGCCCTCGTCGATGTCGAGTTGAATCTCGGCGAGCGCCTCGCGGGCGTTCGGTGGGTCCATCTGGTAGGCCCGGCGGTCGCCGAACCGCGGCGCCGACTCCGCCGCCTCACGGAACGGCCCGTAGAACGACGAGGCGTATTTCGCCGCGTACGACATGATGGGCACGTCCGTGAAGCCCGCCTCATCCAGCGCGTTGCGCACCGCGCCGATGCGACCGTCCATCATGTCCGACGGGGCCACCATGTCCGCTCCCGCACGCACGTGCGAGACCGCCTGCTTGGCTAGCAGCTCAAGCGTCTTATCGTTATCGACCACCTTCCTGCCGCGGCGCTCGACGATCATCCCACAGTGACCGTGGTCGGTGTACTCGCACAGGCACACGTCGGTGATGACGAGGAGGTCGCATGCGGCCTTCTTGACGGCGCGGAGGGCCTGCTGGACGATGCCCGCGTCGTCATAGGCGCCGGTGGCGGCGGGGTCCTTGGTCTCGGGGATGCCGAAGAGGAGCACGGCGGGCACGCCGAGCCGGTCGAGTTCCGCCGCCTCCTTCGTCAGTTCATCGACGGAGAGCTGGAAGTTCCCGGGCATGGCGTCGATGGGTTTGCGCACGCCCTTGCCCGGCCGCACGAAAAGCGGCATCACGAGATGGTCCACCGTCACG
>DATKVD010000217.1:0-9527 GCA_035530235.1 Planctomycetota bacterium
CCCTGGGGACGGTTGCCGGGATGGGGCCGGTGTCGCGGGCGCCGCTCCGGGCGTTCTGGCATCTCATCCGGTACCGGGCCTATACGAGGTGGACCGACGCGGCGGTGAACCGGGCCCGTGAACTTCACGCGGAGAAACCGTTCGACCTGATCTACTCACGCTCACTGCCGCCCCAGGCCCACGTCGCGGCCTACTGGTGTGCACGCGGACTCCACCTCCCCTGGGTCGCCAACATCAACGACCCGTGGGACGTGCACCTGTTTCCGGGGGGTGCGAAGGAGAAGGTCTCGTGGACGCGCGCATGTCTGTCGAGATACTGGCTCAGGAAGACGCTGCGGGAGGCGGATCTCGTGACCTATCCGTGTCGTCGGCTGGCGGCGTTCACCTGTCGTCTAGCGGGGGTCGAGCGGGCAGGCGAGGTCATCCCCCACGTCGGACTTTCACTGCCGGCGGATGACCGAGAGACGCGATTCCACCTCGTCCACGCCGGCAAACTGGGGGCCCGGGAACTCACGGGAGGACGCTCCTCCCGGGGACTGCTCATGGGACTCGCACGCTTCCTCCAGGAACGGCCCGAGGCCCGCAAACTCACCCGACTGACCTTTGTCGGTCAGGAGGACCCGGGGACCCGATCACTCATCACCGAACTGGGACTGGAGGAGTCGGCCGCCTGCACCGGACAGACGAGTTACGAGGAAAGTCTGAGGTGGATCGCTTCGGCGAGTGTCTGCGTGCTGGTCGAGACGGACATGAGTGAAGGGATCTACCTCCCCTCCAAGGTCGCGGATTACCTAGCGGCGGGGAAACCCGTGCTCGCACTGAGTCCCGCCGTCGGGACGATCGCGGACATGCTCCCGGATGCGGGTCTCGTGCGTGCGGGGGTGGGGGACGCCGCCGCGGTCGCCGACGCCGTCACCGGGTTCTTCGAGGCCTATCGACAGGGAGGTCTCGACGCCCGGAAGCCTTCGGAAGAACTCGTCCGGACCTTCCGTGCCGAGGTCGTGGCCGGAGTGTTCCTGGCACACGTCCGTCGGCTGGTGTCCGTACCGGGGAAGTGACGGCAGTACAGGTTGATGACGTGTGCGGGCGGAAGAGGAGGCACCGATGCCGATCAGCGCGCCTGAGAAACTGAGTGCCGTGATGACGTTCGTGGTGGGGATAACGCCCCAGCCGAAGCGCATCCTGGACGTCGGTCCGGGTTGTGGCGTCCATGGGATGCTCTGTCGGACGCAGCTGGACATGACCAATCCCCGGCGGTACGAGAAGGAACACTGGCAGACGGAGATCATCGGCGTCGAGGTGTTCGAGGCCTACCGCAACCCGATTTGGGATTTCGTCTACGACCAGGTCCTGATCGGTGACGCGGTCGAGGTGGCACCGAAACTCGGTGCGTTCGATCTGGTCCTCCTGTGTGACGTCCTGGAACACATGCCGAAGGAGGTGGGGAAGGCCTTTCTCGACCAGATGCTGTCACGGTCGTCGTATGTCATCGTGAGTTCCCCGCGGGGGTACGCCGAACAGGATGCCATCTTCGACAACGAGGCCGAGCGTCACGTCTCCGGGTGGTCCAAGCGGGACTTCCGAAAGTACCACGTGGCGTACCGGGGGTGTGGCCGGGGGTTCGTGGCCCTGCTCTCCCGGAAGCCCCTGCCCAGGGGGGTGACGCGTCTCGGGAGAATGTGGAGGCATATTAGGATACGTTCGATTCAGATCGGCCCGCGGTGGATGTACCGTCTCTACCTGGCCGTCAGGTCGCTGGTGAGGGGCAAGGGTGCACGCGACAGCGACCGGGCCTGAGCCCCTCCGGTGCTATGGCTGATGAAATGTCCGTTCCGCGAACAACGACGTTTCGCACGGTCTGTCGGGTCGGAAAAACGAATTGGCCTGGTCCGAAGCGGCACCGGTCGATAAAATGAAGGAGGGCCCCGGCGTTATCTGAAGCGGCGCGACGGACGTGACGGGACCGCGTCGTACGGAGAGACGAGAAGCGAGTGGACAGGAGTGAGATGTCTGAGCGGACGCAGCCCCTGATCAGCATCGTCATCCCGGCCTACAATCGTGCCGTGAAGATTGTGGAAGCCCTGGATAGCGTGCAGGAGCAGACCTACACGAACTGGGAGGCGGTGGTGGTGGATGACGGCTCGACCGACGGCACCCCCGAGGTGGTCGAGCGTCTGGCGGCGTCGGATCCGCGCATCCGGCTGGTGCGACACAAGACCAACCGTGGGGCCCAGGCCGCCCGCAACACCGGGATCCGTGCCTCCCGCGGCCCGTGGATCGCCTTTCTCGACTCCGACGACCAGTACCTCGCCAACAGCCTGGAGATACGACTGGACACCGCCCGACGCGAGAACGTCCGGGTGGTCTATTCCGACTGCTACGTCGTCGAGCCGGACCGTCTTCCCAGGGCGATGAAGGTGCTGAGACTGTCCGGAGACATCTACCCGGAACTGCTGCGACGTCAGGGACCGATGTTCCAGGGACTGCTGGTGGCCCGGGAGGCCCTGGAGATGATCGGGGGACTGGACGAGAAGATCGAGCGGTTTCAGGAATGGGAGACGAGCATCCGTCTGGCACGACACCACGAATTCTCCTTTCTCCCGATGCCGACGTTCATCTACGACTGTGCGGGCACGGACCGGATGACCAAGACCCACACGAAGGGCGGTCGGGCCTACGAGCGGATTGTCCGGAAACACTTCTGGCCCATGGTCCGTCACGCGGGCTTCGGCGGCCTGGCGATACACGCCTACGTTGCCGGATACTGCTACTGGCTGGGCGGGGGACGACTGGAAGCCTTGCGCTGCTGGACACTGTTCGTGTTCTGGGGGTGTCTCGATCCGGCGTGGCTCTGGCGCAAGCTCGAGGACCTGCTGAATTCCGACGGTCCCTGAGCAGTCGCACCCGGGTCCACGGCTTGCTTCCAGGCCGTCAAGACACCGCGGCTTCGTCCGCCCGAATCGGAGGACATATGACGGACGCCGGACGTCTCAGGGTATCGGTGGTGATTGCGACCTACCGGCGCGAGCAGGTGCTGTGTGACACCGTCCGTCAAGTTCTGTCGGAACCCTATGACAACAAAGAAGTTCTGGTGATCGACCAGACCGAAGAACACACCGGGGAGACCCGGAAGTTCCTTGAGTCGGTGAAGGACTCCATCCGATATATCCGTATGGACCACCCGAGTGTGACCGAGGCGGAGAACCTGGGCATCCGCGAGGCGACGGGTGAGATCGTGCTCTTTCTCGACGACGACGTCCGGTTCGAGCCGGGACTCATCGAGGCGCACGTCAGGAACTATGCGGACGCGTCACTGGTGGGCGTGGCGGGAATGGTGCTGGCCCCCGGTCGGCCGCCCGTCGAGCGACTGCCGGCGGTGTGCCGACAGTCGCGTGTGGGATATTTCTTCTTCCGGCACGATTACGCCAGACGGGTGCGGGTGCCCAACCCCATCGAGTGCAACATGTCCTTCCGACGACGGACACTCCTCGAGGTGGGACCCATCGACGAGCACTTCCGGGAGAACGCCTACCTGTGGGGACAGGACCTGGCGGTGAGGGTGGCGAAGACGGGCGGGAAGATCGTACACGACCCGAAGGCGTGGGTGGTTCACCTGAGGTATGCGTCGGGCGGGGTGCGCATGCGGGCACTCTGGCCGCTGAGTTTCTTCCGGAACCTGTTCTATTTTCTGGGCAAGCACGCCGATCGGCACGAACGCTTCGCCGTCGCCGTGAGGGCTTTCTTCTACCGGGTGCTGGTCGAGGGCTGGCGTCGTCCGTGGGTCATCGGACCCAACACGGTCACGTTCGTGCGGGCGTGGCTGACGGAACGACGGTCGGGAGGACGTCCCTGTGAGGATCGCGGTTGACCTCGAACAGTTCTTCCGGAACCGTGCCGGGGTCGGACGGTACATCGAGGGGATCCTCCCGGCACTGACGCGACTGACAGGGGACGACCGCTTCACGCTCTTTCGCAGTCGGAGTCACGCAGACGATCCCGGCGTGCCGGGTCTGCCGTCGGAACGCGTGACCGAGAGGGTGCTGCCGCACCGACGACGGGTCCTCCTGCTGATGTGGCTCGTGACGGGAAGACCGTGCATCGAGAGGTGGATCGGGGAGCACGACCTTTGTTTCTCGCCGGGACTGCCGGGGGTCCCGACCCGTGCGAGAGCGGTCGTCGTGATGCACGACCTGATGTGGCTCAACTTCCCGCACCTTTTCCCGAGGCACTCGGTGTGGCTGCGGTGGCTGAGCTTCCGACGGGTGGTGAGGACGTGTGCCGGGGTCATCACGGACAGTGAGGCGAGTCGACGTGATATCGTCGAGGCGACCGGACTGCCCGAGGGACGTGTCCGGGCGATCCATCTGGGCATCCCGGAGGGGTTCCGGACGCGTCCGGGGGAGCCGGCGGTCGCCGACACGCTCGAGCGGCTCGGGGTCCGTCCGCCTTACGTGTTGACCGTCGCGGGCGACCACGGACCGAAGAAGAACCTCGAGGGCATCGTGCGGGCGATGGCCGCACTGCCGGCCGACATGCGGAACGTCTCCCTGGTGAGTGCGGGAAGACCCCGGTACGACCTCCGGGCCCTGACGACGCTCATCACGGAGCTGCGCATGTCCGACCGTGTGACGTTTCCCGGACGCGTGTCCGACGAGGACCTGAGACGACTCTACGTCGGGGCACGACTGACCGTGTTCCCGTCGTTCTACGAGGGGTTCGGGTTTCCTATCGTCGAGTCGATGGCCCTGGGGACGCCGGTGGTCACCTCGAACGTGTCGTCGATGCCCGAGGTGGCGGGTGGGGCGGCGCTCCTGGTCGACCCGCACGACGTCGACGGGCTCTCGACGGCGGTCGCGTCGCTCGTCGGAGACGACGGCCTGCACGCACGACTCAGGGAGAAGGGGCTCGAACGCGCCCGGGAGTTCAACTGGGAGCGCACCGCACGACGGACACGGGAGTTCTTCGCCGAATGCACCCGGACGTGACGTCGGTCGAAGCACGACACACCGACGGCCGCCGGTTTCTGCCGGAGACGCACTGATGAAGCTTTTGAGCATCGTCATGCCGGTGTATAATGAGGAAGGATGGGTCACCGAGGCCGTCCGACGGGTGATGGCCGAGGCGGTGCCTCTGCGGAAGGAGCTGGTCATCGTCGACGACGGCTCCACCGACGGGACGGCGGCCCGACTGGAGGCGATCCGTGAGCGGTATCCGGACAGCGTCCGTGTGTTCCGTCACCGGCGCAACCGCGGCAAGGGGGCGGCACTGAGGACCGCCTTCGCGGAGGTTCGGGGCGACGTCGTGATCGTTCAGGACGCCGACCTCGAGTACAGTCCGAAGGACTACAGCCGACTGCTCGAACCCATCCTGGACGGTCGGGCCGACGTGGTCTACGGCTCCCGCTTCGCGGGTCAGACGCACCGGGTGCTTTTCTTCTGGCACTACGTCGGGAACCGCTTCCTGACCACCCTGTCCAACCTGTTCTCGAACCTCAACCTGACCGACATGGAGGTGTGCTACAAGGTCTTCAAACGGGAGGTGCTGAAGGGGATTCGGATCCGCTCGAACCGGTTCGGTTTCGAGCCGGAGATCACGGCGAAGATCGCACGCAAAAGAGTGCGCATCTACGAGGTGCCCGTCAGCTACGACGGGCGTGACTATTCCGAGGGAAAAAAGGTCGGCTGGCGGGACGGTCTGAAGGCCGTGGCGTGCATCGTTTACTTCCAGCTCTTCGACTGACGCACGGATCACGTTCGGGGACAAGTGGTCGAGAGGTGTGGTGATGGATCAGATCCTGACGACGGAATTCATATGGGCGGTGATGCTGGTGGGCGGTGTGGCGGGGGTGCTGGTGCTCGCCAAGGCCCCGGAACTGCTGGTGGCCGTCCTTCTGGTGGGACCCAGTTACGTCCAGGCGGTGCTGTGGATCGTGGGCTATCCCGTGACGCGTCAGCAGTTCGCGGCGGCGGGGGGCGTGATCTTCATCCCGCTGGTTCTGCTGTTTCTTGTGGCCAGGATGGTGCAGGCGGGTGAGCGGGAGCCCATCATCGGTCGACCCAATCTCCCCTTTATCAGCGTCGCCATCATCCTGGGCATCTGGCTGCTCGTCGGACTGGCCTACTCGGACTCCAACTTCTACGGGCCGCGCAAGACCGCCGAGTACTTCATGTTCGGTCTGGCCCCCATGTTCCTCGGTTTTGTCTTCCTGCGGGACCGTGTCGCCGTGCGTCGGTTCCTCATCTGGGTGGTCGTCGTGACGGCGGGCTCGGTGCTCCTCACCTCCGCCTACACGTTTGTCACCCAGGGCACCATTTTCGCCCAGCTCACCGGCTGGGAGCCCGTGGGCGGTGCACGGGGCATCGAGATCCCGGGACACCTCCAGCTTTCCAGTGCACTGGTGATGAGCATGGCGGGACTGCTGGCCCTGTCGTCCGGGAGACGCAGTGTTCGGTGGAAGGCGGTTCCGGTGCTTGTCCTGCCCGTCGTGGCCCTCTACGTCATGCTGGCCGGCACCCGCAGCAACCTCGTCTCCTTCCTCTTCGTGATCTCCGTCGGTTTCTTCTTCGCCTACAAGGGACACCGCAAGCCGTTCGTCGTGGCGCTCCTGGTGCTGGCGGTCACGGGGGCACTCCTGGTGACGTATGCCCCCCAGGAGGTCCGTGACCGGTTCTTCTCGTCGTGGGTGGAGGAGGAAACGCAGGCCGGTTACGGTGGGTACGTGCGTCTCCAGTACCTCCTGCACGCCCCCGCACACTTCGTGACGGCCCCCATTATCGGACACGGAACCGGCGGCTGGCCACTGCTCGAGCGGGGACTCGACGTCTACATCTTCCCCCATAACATGTTCGTGGAAGCCGCCGTTGAGAACGGGCTGGTGGGACTGGGACTGGTCCTCGCACTGTGGGCCCTGGTGATCCGTCGGGTCTGGCGTATCCTGCGGACCGGCGAACCCGGCACGGGGCTTTATGGCATCGCGGTTTTCGGTGCGTGTCTTCTGGCCATTGAATCCGCCAACGCTCTGGCACACTTCGGGATCGCGCACGGGAGCTGTACGCTTCTTCTGACCTCGGCGATCACACTCCGGGCCACGTTCCTCGAGGAGGAGACCGAGACGCTTCCGGAGGAAGAGGTCGGTCCGGACGAGGCGACCTCACTGGTCCGACCGGTCCTCAAGGCCGGTCCACTGGCGTAGCCGTCGACCCATGCCGGCGTCTCGGCCGCTCCTCGTCACATCGCACGGAGTCCCCTGATGGGCGGAAAGCTCTCGGTCGTCATCCCGATCTACAACGAAGCCGCGACCGTCGCCAAGATCATCGAACGCGTGCTGGCCGTGCCGGTCGAGAAGGAACTCATCACGGTGGACGACGGCTCCACGGACGACACCCGCACGGTGCTCCGGGAGCTGGCCTCACGACACCCCGAGATGAAGGTGGTGACGCAGCCGGTGAACCGTGGCAAGGGGGCGGCACTCCGGGCCGGGTTCGCCCACGCCACCGGGGACGTCATCATCGTTCAGGACGCCGACCTCGAATACGACCCGGACGACTACCCGGCACTTCTGGCGGAACTGGAAAAGCCCGACGTGGACATCATCTACGGCTCACGCATACTCGGTCACTCACGACACGGCCACCCGGCGTTCTACGTGGGCGGCATCGCGGTCTCACTGGCCGCCAGTCTGATCTTCAGGACCCACATCAGTGACGAGCCGACCTGCTACAAGGTCTTCCCGCGACGACTGCTCGACAGCCTCAGACTGACGTGCACGGGCTTCGAGTTCTGTGCCGAACTCACCGCCAGGGCCCTCCGACACGGATACCGCATCCGTGAGGTCCCCATCCGATATCACCCCCGCACCCGTCGACAGGGCAAGAAGATGTGCTGGACGGACGGTGTGAAGGCGGTGTACTATCTGTTGAAGTACAGGCTCGTGGATTAGACGGTCAGACGCGAACGCGACGGGCTCCTACAGGAGTGCAGGGCCATGAAGGAAACGGCGTCGGAGGTCCCGCACCCGCCGGGCGCTGAGGCGGCCGCCGGACACCGGGGATTGACGTTTCTGGTCGTCGGGCTCCTGGCCTACGGTGTCGTTCAGGCGGTGTTCTTTCCCAGTTACTACGCCGCCGCCGACGAGGGGTGCTACGTGGGCATGGCCTTCATGTTCGCCAGGGGACACGTCACCGCCGAGGCCATCGACGACATGAACTTCGAGCACTACCGGCGGGTGGACGGACGTCTGGTGAGTGTTCAGGACCCGGGTCTGCCGCTGCTGATGGTGCCGCTGACGTGGCTCGGCGACCGTGCCCTCTTTGCATTCAACATGCTGGTGCACGCGGCGGGATTCGTGGTGTTCTGGCTGCTGCTGCGTCGGCTCGGACTCCACCCGGCGTTCTGTCTGCTCTACCTGCTTCACCCGACACTCTGGTATTTCAGTCGCGGCATCGTCGACGACCCGTCGGTGGGGGTGTGTCTGCTGACGGGGGCGTACTTCCTGCTCGTGGGGGGGTGGGCGGTGCTCGCCGCGGGCGTCCTGTGGGGACTGGCGGTCTTCATCCGGCCGTCGTCCGCCGTCTTCGCCGTCCCCATGCTGCTGACGTGGCTCATCCTGGCGGTCGGTCAAAAAAGGGGTCAGACCCCTTTTGTGCGCAGCACCCCCCGGGCCTACAGGCAAAAGGGGTCTGACCCCTTTTTTGCTCCAGGCGGCGACGAGTACCGTCAGCCGGGCCGCAAGCTCGTGCTGCTGCTGGCGGGGGGCATCCCCGTGCTGGTGCCCATTCTCCTCTACAACCTGAACGTCCTGCACGGTCTGAGCGGGTTCGTTGCGGGAAGGATACCCGAGGCGGGGGCGTTCTCACTGGCCAACGTCCCGAGGAACCTGCTCTTCTACGGGGTCGTGCTGAACCTGGTCTATCCGTTGATGCTGGTGCTGTTCTTCTGCTATCGCGGGCCGCTGAAGTGGCCGATCACGGTGTCGCTTCTGGTGGCGGCCCCGGGCTACCTGATGTACCTGGCCTGGGGACTGGGGGCGGACGCGCATGCGAGCTTCCGCTGGCCCGAGCGACTCGTCATCGGGCCCCGCTACTTCGCCGCCATCCTTCCCCTCATGGTCCTCGCCTACGCCTCGGTGCTCCATCGACTGGCCGGACGTCTCGGGAAGGTGTTCTGGGTCCCGTTCGTCTTGGGCGTCGCCGGACTGTTTGCGGGCGATTGCGTCATCACCGTGGTGCACCAGCGGTCCATGGACCGTTCGGCGTATTTCCGTGACCAGCTGTTCGGTCACACGCCGAAGGGGTCGCTGGTGCTGATGGGACACGCCGCGCGCAGTCGCATCACCGGGGACGTGCTGCGGCCCCGGCGGATGCGCGTCGTTTTCCCCCTCCGTGGGGACGAGGCCGACGCCCTCGAGAAACTGGACGAGGAGACCCGGAACCACGGCGAGGCCTACGTGGCCGAACTCAACACCGGCGACCGGTGGACGGGGAAGGGGGACGCCGTGCAGGACCGGGAACTCTTCATCCAGCGGCACC
>DATKVD010000218.1:0-5722 GCA_035530235.1 Planctomycetota bacterium
CCGGCGGCCGATGATATTGTCCTTCTCAGACATCGGGGAGTCAACAGGTTTTTGCGCGTGCGGTGAGGGGAAGCGCGCGGGGGCGGGAGGGACACCTGAAAAATGGGGACAGGTCCCGAAGGGAAATGACCAAGCACCAACCGCCAATGACCAATGACCAGGAACCAACTACCAAGCGGCAAGCAGCAACGACCAACGGCGAGGGGGACGGTGGTGCCTTACCTTCAGCCTACAGCCTTCAGCCTGCAGCCTGACATTACCCCTCACCCTCTCCCTCCCGTTAGTTCGGGATGAACAAGGGGAGAGGGGAGAAAAGGCCGGTCATTCACTCAGCCTGACGGCGGTGCCGTAGGCGAGGAGTTCGGCGGCGCTGGCGACGACGCTCGTGGTCATGTAGCGGACGTTGATGATCGCGTCGGCGCCCATCGCGGCGGCCTCGGCCACCATCCGGTCGGTGGCGGTCGAGCGGGCCCGGCCCATCATCTCGGTATACTCGGTCAGCTCGCCGCCCACGATCAGCCGGACGAGCGCCGACAGGTCCTTGCCGAGCCAGATGGCGAAGACGGTGTGGCCCTGGACGAGTCCGAGGACCTCGGTGACCTCACGACCGGGGAGCCTGTCGGAATTGAGCAGGATCACGGGACGGTCGGGCGCCGGGGTGCCGGGTGCCTGCGCCGACGGCTTCGCCTTCTTCTGCTCCAGCGCCACCGTCGCCAGCACCACGAGGATGCCGCCCAGGAGGCAGAAGACCGCGGTGCGAAGCCACCACGGCACGGGCGGGTCGTGGGCGACGATCACCGCCCACGGAATGCCTGCGAATATCGCGACGAACAGCCCCAGCACGAACGCCAGTGAACCGACGGTCCGGACGATCTTCATGGCTTCCTCCCCGGAATGCGACGGGATGACAGTCTTGCGCGTCCGGTCATATCGTCCCCTGCAAGCGTCCGGGTGTCAACGTCTTTTCCGGTCGGGATCGGGGGCCATTTAATTCGGGACAGTCACCCTTTATTTTTCCGGCATGGCGCTCGACCCGAAATCCGGCCAAACCGCCCCGGGATGCGGGCATAAGTGCCGTCGTTCCGCCGGACACCATCGCCGTCCCGCTGTCATTTAATAGGTGACTGTCCCGAATTAAGCGGGTCGGAGGGGGGGCCGGTGGAGGCGGCTTCGATGCCCTCGGCGACCTCGGTGGGCAACGCTCCCGTGGGTGCGGGGGGTGAGATCGTCCGGGTGACGGACCGGACGGCGGCGAGGAAGACCATGGCGCCGAGCACGCAGGCGATGCCGTCGATGAAGAGCGTGGTGGGGGCGCCGATGCGCTGGGCGAGTCCGCCGGCCAGGAGATGCCCGAACGGCGCCACCCCCTGAAAGCACAGCGCGAAGAGTCCCATCACGCGGCCGCGCTTGTCGTCCGAGACCATCAGCTGCACGACGGTGTTGGAGGCGGCGATGAGCACCATCATGCTGAAGCCGACGACGAGGAGCAGGAGGATGGAGAGCCAGAAGGCGCGCGAGAAGGCGAAGGCGGCGAGGGAGATCCCGAGGAGTACGGCGGCGGCCGGGATCCTGCGGGCGAAGCGGCTCATGTCGGTGCGACTCGCCAGATACGCCGCCCCCACGATCGCCCCGAAACCCGTCGCGGTCATCAGCCACCCGAGCGTCCCGGCGCCTCCCCCCAGCACGTCCCGTGCGAACACCGGCATCAGCGTCAGGTAGGGCATCGACACGAGGCTCATCACCGCCATGAGCATGAGCACGGCGCGCATGGGCTTCGAGCGGAAGACGTAGAGCACGCCCTCGGCCAGCTCGCCGAGGAGATGCGACCCGGCGGCACGCCGTTCCCTTGCACGTGTGCGCATGGCAAAATAGGAGAAGATGACGGCGAGGAAGGAGAGGCCGTTGACGGCGAAGACGGGGCCCTCGCCGAAGAGCCTGATGAGCAGCCCGGCGAGCGCGGGACCGATGAACCGGGCGGCGTTGAACATGAGCGAGTTGAGGGCGATGGCGTTGCCGAGGTCCCGCCGGTCGTCGATCATCTCCACGACGAACGCGTGACGGACCGGCATGTCGAAGGCGGTGGTGAGACCGAGGAAGACGCCGAGGGCGATGATGTGCGAGGGACGGATGACGTCGGCGACGACGAGTGCGGCGAGGACGAACGCCTGGAGCATGGCCAGGGACTGGGTGAGGATGAGGACGGGACGCCGACTGACACGGTCGGAGATGACGCCGGCGAGCGGGGTCAAGAGCGACATGGGAAGCATGCCGGCGAAGGCGACGACGCCGAGGAGCACCTTCGAGCCGGTGAGACGGTAGACGAGCCACGCCATGGCCGTGCGCTGCATCCACGTGCCGATGAGCGAGACGCCCTGTCCGAAGAAGAAGAGCCGGTAGTTGGGGTGACGGAGGGCGCGAAGCGCGACCTTGAGTGGTCGGATGCGTCCGCGGATGATGTCGTTGAAGGTCATGCGGCCCGGTCCGTCGGGGGGTGAATGTTGGTGCGCGGCACGACGGGCGACGGGGACATCTTACCACGGTGCGGGACGCAGTGCAAACACACCGGCAGAGAAAAAGCCCCGGGGGCGGTGCGCCCCCGGGGCTCGGGTGCGTCGGAAACCGCTCAGCCGCACTCAGCGTCCGGTCTCGTCCCAGCTGCCCGGCTCGATGACGCTGCGGATCAGGTCGACGAGTTCCTGGAGCAGCTCCTCGCGCGTCTTGTGCTCGTCGGCCTCGGGGTTGTCCTCGGTCTCACCCCAAGGGCTGATGCTGCCGGTGTTGGTGCCGGTGCCGCTGCCGCCGCGACCGCCGGTGATGGACTGCAGCTCGATGTTCGGGCCCTGGAAGTTGGGCGGCATGGCGAGGAGGTCCGCCACGTCGTAGACGATGGTGACCGGCTCGCGACGCGTGCCCTCCTCGTCACTGATGTAGACCACCCCGTCACGGACGATCCACTTCAGCTCCAGCTGCTCGGTGATGAGCTTGACGGCGGTGGCGAGCGTGACGTTGGTGAGCTTGAGCGTGACGGTCTTTCCCTCTTCGACCTTCCGCCGGTCGAGGACGATGTTGACGCCCCCGAGCGTGGAGAGGAAGTCGAGTGCCTCCTCGAGCGGCTGGTCGTTGAAGGTGAATGAGACGACGGTGGTGTCGAGCCGCAGATAAACCGCGCGCTCGGCGGCGGTCGTGCCGGGCAGCGGCGCCGAGACGACCAGCCGGTCACGCCAGCCGCGCACCGCCGACTGACCGAACGCACCGTCCGTCACCAACGCCAGGCAGCACAGCACCGTCCCCACGAAGCAGAGACGCTTAACCGGGGGGCTCATGAGGTCCCTCCTTTCCCTAACTGCTTCCAAACCCAGGACTTACGATACCGCGCGGCCGGGCCGCCCCGCAGGAGCGGCCCCGTGGGAACTTACCATTGCCATCGTATTATATCGGGCGTCAACGCCGTTTCCACTCGGGGAAACGGAATTCTTCGGCCGAAAGATGCCGCCCGGGAAAACGGGTCAGACCCCTTCTTCGTGCCAACTGGCGATGTCGTCGCCCTTGCCGTCCTCGTCGGTGCGGTTGGGGCCGAAGGAATACATCTCGACCGCGGCCTTCGTGTGTCGTGCCGGGTTGAGGTAGCGGTAAGGGCTGCCCCACGCGTCGCACAGACGCCCCTTCTCATCCAGGCGGGTCGGGTCCGCGCGGGTGTAACGCTTCTCCCAGATGACCTTCTCCCAATAGCCGGGCGTCTCGGGCGGGAACTCGCCGAAGTCACGCCTGTAATACGTTTCCATCACCCCGAGGAAGTGTCGGATCTCCCTGAGGGTGAGTTGTTTGAGCATCCCGTCGATCTTCGGCGAGAACTCACCGTGGGTCGTCTCGGCGAGTCCGCGCAGATACGCCTTGGCCTGCTGGAGCCACCGGATGGGCTGGTCGACGTTGAAGCTCCAGCGCGACTTCTGGTGGTTATCCGCCAGGGTGATGAGCGTGCGGATCAGCTCCCGGACCTCCGCCGGGGCCTCGTACGGACCCTCCCGATCCTTGAGGGTCAGATAGGTCTTCCAGGCGGCGCGCTGGAGGTCCCAGTTGCCGATGAGGTCGTCGCGGGACTTCCAGAACCCGGGCCCCGCCGGGTCGAACTTCGCCAGCGCCTCCATCGCCAGGTCGCAGACGCGTCGGTCGTTGGTTCGGGTGTCGCGCGTGTCGTCGAGCAGCTCGATCATCGCCGGCGCGGCGGGGGTGTAGTTTTTCCGCATCAGCGTCGTGACGATGCTGTAGTAATGACCGGTCTCCCCCGTGGGCTTCCGGAGGATGCGCACGAGTGCCGCACAGGCCTCGTCCGAGTCGAGCTGCTCGAGCGCACGAAGGGCGTCGGGGGAGGCCCACTGCTCGCGGAGACGCACCTCCTCAAGCCGCGGCACCGCTTCGTCGAGCCCGAGCATCGGCACGGCACGCAGCGCCGCCCGCAGCAGGTCAAGGTTGGTGGACTTCAGCGCATCCAGGACGAGCGTGCCGACCTGTTTGCGGCAGGCCTTCTCCTGGTCTTCGGAGAGCACGGCGGGAAGAGGCGGCTCGGTCGCGCCGCGCGGCGGGCTGAGCGACCACATGTGAGCGAGTGCGTTGACGATCCTGGCCCGCTCCGGGTCGGTGCGTTCCGGGTAGATCCCGAGCAGCCTGGGCGTGACGTCCCTGGCCGTGCGACTCGCGAGCCTGCCGAGGGCCTCCCCTCTCGCGTCGGCATAGGCCGCCGCGAGGGCGACGTCGGTGAGCGCGTCCTGCACCTCGCGTCCGCTCATGCCCGACATGGCCCGGATGCCATAGAGCGCGGCCGAATCCCTCGCGGTCATGGCGATCTCCCGGAAGGTCGGCACGTCGCCCGGCTCGGCCACCGTCGACAGGACATCGGCTGCGGTGGCCTTTTCCTGCCACGGCCCGGTCCTGAGGACCTCCAGCAGAAGCGGCATCGCGTCGCGGCCCGCTTTGAGCCCGTACATCCGCATGGCCCACTGGCGATTCTTGCCTAGGGCGAAGTGCCCGCCGGGAGCGAGTTCCTTCTTCAGGACCTCCACGATGCGCGGGTCGTCCACGTAAAGCAGGGCCTCCACCTGCCGGCCCCTGCGCAGCCGTTCGAGCATCGCCTCGACATCGTGACCCGGCACGAACGACGCCGTCCACGCCGGCATCGCGGGCACCTTCCCCCGCGACCACCAGCGACACCACGCCTCATCCGTCAGACGCTCGCCGATGGGCTGGAGGAACTCGTGGTAGGAATACACCCCGCCGACCATGAGATACTGCTTGCCACCCGAGGGCACCACCACGTAGATCGGCATCGCGCCGCCGGTGCCCACCTGGAGCGTCTTCCCGACGGCGTGCTCGGTGTGGACGTCGGCCACCAGACACATCCACGGCAGCCGCATGTCCGACACCCAGGAATTTCCCTCGAAATAGGTGAGCCCGGCGATGGTGGGGCCGTAGCTTTGCAGCAGTCGGGTCTCGTTGCCCACGAGCGGCTTTCCGGCAAGTTGTTTTCCGGCGATGGTGCGGAGCTGGGCCGCGAGCGTCCTGAACCGCTCGAGTCGCGCGATGTCGGCGCCTTGCACGTCCTTCAGGATGTCGATGGTGTGCCCCACCAGGGCGTCGAGCCGGTCGAAGAACGGGAGGTTGGGCTCGACGTATCCGACCGGCTCCTGGCCGGTTTCACAGGCGTAAAGGACGCTCTGCTTGGCCTGGA
>DATKVD010000219.1:0-3400 GCA_035530235.1 Planctomycetota bacterium
GTCTACACGCTGCTTCTGTGGTGGGGGATGTGGACGAGCATCTGGGACTACCGTGGGATCTACCCGGAGATGGTGAGGGACTTCTCGAAGATCGCGGCGAAGGCGGCGGACCAGATGTGGCGGGGAATGGTGCTGAGCCTGCTGCAGGTGCTGGTGCTGTCGGCGGTTGCGGTGGCGTGCTGTGTGCGTGCACCGATGATCATCAGTGTGGTGATTTTCTTCACGGTATTCGTGGTGGGACACTTCGTGGAGGTGCTGTCGCGTGCGGCCCGCGAGGCCGGGACGGTCCTCGGGGGTGCCGTCGCGTGGGTGCTGACGGCGGTGATACCGGACCTCGAGGGACTCAACTACTCGCAGGAGGTGCTGGGGGCCGACGACCTCGTCCACACGGGGGTGCTGGGCTGGGGGCTGGCGTATGCCCTGATGTACTGTGGGGCGGGGGTGCTCGTGGCACTGCTGCTGTTCCGCAACCGTGAGGTGATCTGAGAGACACGGGACGTCGGAGGGAAGGAGAGGGATTGAAGGTCGGGGTCATCGGCGACATCCACGGCAACCTTGAAGCACTGACGTCGGTGCTGGAGGCACTGGACGGGGAGAAGGTGGACACGATCGTCTGCGTGGGGGACATCGTGGGCTACGGTGCCGACCCGGAGGCGTGCATCGCGCTGGTGCGGGAACGTGCGAGTGCGGTGGTGGCGGGGAACCACGACTACGGCGTGGTGGGGAAGCAGGCCCTGGACTACTTCAACCCGGCGGCCCGTACGGCCATCCACTGGACGGCGAAGCGTCTTTCGGAAGAGGACCGGGGGTGGCTGTCGGGGCTGCCACTGGTCCATGAGTGTAACGAGTATGAATTAGTGCATGCGTCGTTGTTTCAGCCCGGGGAATTCCGGTACATTTTCAACCCGGAGGAGGCCGGGCCGAGCTTCGCCCGTCAGAAGGCCCCAGTGGCGTTTTTCGGACACACCCACTGGCCGATGGTCTTCTTCGACGGTGAGCCGGTAAGACACTCCATCCAGCGGGTGATCCCGCTCGAGCCGCCCGGGAAAGTGCTCGTCAACGCCGGGAGCGTCGGACAGCCCCGGGACTCCAACCCGGCGGCCGGCTACACGGTGCTGGACCTCGAAGAGGAACGTGTGCACCTGAAGCGCATCGACTATGACGTCCGGACCACGGCGAAGAAGATCCTCGACGCCGGACTTCCCGCATTCCTTGCGGAAAGACTGTCCCTCGGCTACTGACGGGTCCAGACTGCACGGCGGCGACGGAGGGGCCGCCGGGCGGGACGGCCGTTTGCCTTCGGCCGATCCACGGGTAGAATCAGAATAGAGAAGGAAGGGCTGTGGACAGCGGAGGAGTGCGGATGAGCGGGTCGGAATGGCAGCGACACGAGGTGGACGAGCATCAACTGACCATCATTCGTCCGGTGCTTGAGCGTTACCGGCATTACTGGCCGCTGCCGCCGAGGCAGGTCTACTACCAGGTGGTGAGGGAAGGCGGGGCCGGGCTGTGGATGGACGAGTTCGCGGGATTCGCCGGGACGATCCGGACGGCCCTCATCGACGGACTGCTGCCGCTGGTGGCACTCACCGAGCAGAGCGACGACCTCCGTGAGGGCGGGGCGTGGGAAGACACGGAGGAGTTCGTGCACTCGGAGATCGAATCGTTCCTGTGGGGGTACCGACGTGACCTGCTGCAGGGACAGGACCGGCACGTGGAGGTGTGGGTGCAGAAGCCGGACCTTCTGGACCAGATCGGGGAAGTGGCGGTGGCGTATTGCGTGACGACGGCGTGCTGCCGGCATCTTCCGACGGTGCGGTTCATGCACGAGCTGAGGACACGTCTGGGGGAAGAGCGAAGCCGCTCGCAGCCGGCGGTCATCCTGTTCTTCGGGGACTACACGCCCGAAGGGGCCGGCTTCCTTTCACGGGTGCAGGAGAGCCTGCGGACCGACGGGAACCTGTGGGAGATGGAATTCCGTCACGAGGCACTCACGGCGGACGACGTGGTGAAATACGCCCTCCCGGAGAGTGTGGTGACACGGTCACGCAAGTCCCACGGCACCGCCGACCACGCGACGGTCCCGGTGGAACTGGAGGCCCTCCCGCCGGACGTGCTGGCCGACAGGGTGCGCGCCGCCATCGAGACCCAGCTGGACATGGAACTGGTCAACAACCAGCGGGCCATTCAGTCACGGGAGGCCCTTCGACTGGGGAAACTGCGGGCGAACATCATGAGACGTCTGCGGTCGGTGCTGAAGGAGCTGATGCCCCACGGCGAGGGGTGAGACACGACGGGAAGTGGAGGGGTCGTGTCGTGGTCAGCGGGTGCCCGGGAGGACGCCCCGCGGCGGAACGGTGGGGCGTGGTGTCGGGTTCTGAAGGTCGTCAAGGATCTTTCGGGCGGCCGTGAAATCCGGATTGATTGCGAGGCACTTGCCGAGGGCCTCTATCGCGGCCTTCCGGTCGCCCAGGGTCTTCTGGATGAGACCCAGGGTCAACCAGGCAGCGGCGTTCCGGTCGTCCAGACGCAGGGCCCGGTTGACGTTGGTCAGGGCCCGACGGGGGTCTCGCAGGTTCAGGTAGCAGAAGGCGATCCTCTCGTAGACGCCCGAGGTCTCCCCCTCGGGGATCTTGTCGAGGACGTCGCTGTAGAGCTTCAGGGCCTCACGGTACCTCCTGTGTCTGACGCAGGTCACGGCGATGAAGCTCGTGGAATTGACCGACAGGTAGGTCTCGTCAAGGGCACGCTCGAGGTAATAGGCACTGAGCCGGGCGTCCCCCATCATGTCGGCGACACGCATCAGCTGCAGGGTCAGACCCGGGTAGTCGGACTGCAGCTCCTGCGCTTTCCTGAAGTATTGCAGTGCGGACTTCAGACTGTCCTGGCCTTTCTCCGGCTGTTCCTGCCTGATCCAGGTCTCTCCCCACCCGAGGTAGATGTTGGCACGCTGGACGTAAAACTCGGGCACCTCGGGCGATAGCTGCATGAGTCCGTAGAGGATGGCGTCGGCGAGTTCCGGATAGTTCGCACGGAGTGCAAACCCGGCACGTCCCACCATCTCGCCCGGTGAGATCACCCTCTGCGGCAGCAGACCGATGTGCTCCCGGAACCGGTCGTAGCCGTTGGCCATGGTGCGACGGTCGAACTGCACCTGTCCGGGCGTGTCACTCACCCGTCGGGCCTCCTCGCCCAGGTGCGGGTCCGCACACAGGATCCTCACCAGACGCCAGATCCTGTCCTGGTAGCCGACGAACTGACGATAGGACGGCACCGCCGGCAGACACCGGGCCAGTTCCCCGTAGGCCTCGGCGAAGTCCACGAACTGCGGGTGCTCCAGACTCCGTCTCGCCTTCTGGATGACCGCCTGGTTTGCCGGGGTGTTCCGTACCATCACGTA
>DATKVD010000220.1:0-2475 GCA_035530235.1 Planctomycetota bacterium
CCATGCAGGAATACCAGGTGACCGCGCGCGGGATCACCTACGACCTGGACCAGCCCTTCTTCGTGATGGCCACGCAGAACCCCATCGAGCAGGAAGGGACGTACCCCCTGCCCGAGGCACAGCTCGACCGGTTCATGTTCATGATCCTGGTGGACTACCCGACGGAGGACGAGGAGTTCGAGATCGTCCGGACGACGACGGCGCGCTTCGACGTGCAGCTGGAGAAGGCCCTGTCGGGCGAGGAGATCGTGAGACTTCAAAGCATCGTGCGTGAGGTGCCGGTGGCGGACCACGTGATCCGGTACGCCATGCGTCTGGCGCGGTGGAGTCGGCCGACGAAGCCCGAGGCCCCGCAGTTCATCCGGGACTGGGTGTCGTGGGGGGCGGGTCCCCGGGCGTCTCAGTACCTCATCCTCGGGGGCAAGGCCCTCGCGGTGCTCGACGGCCGGTACTACGTGTCGTGCGACGACGTGCGTGCCGTGGCCCATCCGGTCCTCCGACACCGCATCATCACCAACTTCAACGCCGAGGCCGAAGGGATGAGTCCCGACGACCTGGTGGACCGGCTGCTGGCGGAAGTTCCCGAAAAGACCGAAGCCGTGCAGGCTTCGGAATGACGAATGACGAATGACGAATGACGATTCAAGCCCGAATGACTCAATGACGGACGACCGCGGCCGCAGGGCTCGGTCATTCGGACTTCGTGATTGAATCGTCATTCCGTCATTCGTCATTAGACATTTCGCTGTTGGAAAGTCATGGCTGAACGAACCACCGAATACCAGAAATACCTGGACCCGAAGACACTGGTGAAGATCGGCCGGCTTGACCTGATCGCCCGACTGGTGGTCGAAGGATACATCTCCGGACGTCACAGGAGTCCCTATCACGGCTTCAGTGTCGAGTTCGCCGACCACCGGGAGTACGTCCCGGGCGACGACATCAAGCACCTCGACTGGCGGACCCTCGCCAAGACCGACCGCTACTACATCAAGCAGTACGAGGAAGAGACCAACCTTCGCAGCACCATCCTCCTGGACACGTCGGAGTCGATGAAATACGCCTCCGGGGAGGTGTCGAAGCTCGAGTACGGGTGCTTCGTGGCGGCGTCACTGGCCTACATGCTCGTCCAGCAGCAGGACTCGGTGGGACTGGCCCTTTTCGACGAGACGGTGCACCGGTTCGTTCCCCCCAGGACCAGTGCCGCACATCTCAAGCTGCTGCTGCACGAGATGAACCAGATCGTCCCGCGGCAGAAGACCTCCATGGACCCCATCTTCCGCGACGTGGCCGAACGCATCCGCAGGAGGGGACTCGTGGTGGTCATCTCCGACCTCTTCGACGACCCCGAGACCATCCTGATGGGCCTGAGACACTTCCGGCACAACCGTCACGAGGTGATCGTGTTTCACGTGCTGGACGCGTATGAGCTGACGTTCCCGTTCGACGACACGACGATGTTCGACGGACTGGAGGCCACAGGCGAGGTGCTGACGGAGCCGCGGTCGCTGAGGGACACCTACCTCCAGCAGGTGGACGATTTCGTGAAGACGATGAAGCGGGGCTGCCGGCAGCACGAGATCGATTACGTGCAGTTGTCGACCGCCGCACCGCTCGACGTGGCGCTCTCGGCATACCTGGCGTCGCGCACGAAGCGGGGCAAAGGGCTGTGACCGCCGCATCCGCGGCGGAGTGAGGCTCCACGCCCTATGGGCGTGGAGCCTCACTGCTCGCACCGCGGGGGGGGCGTTGAGAGGTCGACCGGAACGTTGTCTTCGCAACATGTGATGTGTAGGGGGTCCCGATGTTCGGTGCACCGTGGTGGCTCTTGGGGACGCTTGCGGGAGCCGGTCCCATCATCATCCACTTCCTGAACCGTCAGCGGTTCAGACGGGTGATGTGGGCGGCGATGGCGTGGCTGCTGAAGGCCCTCGAACGCAACCGACGCCGAATGCGCGTCGAAAACCTCATCCTGCTCATCGTGCGCGTGGCGGTGGTCGTCCTCCTGGCCCTCGCACTGGCGCAGCCCATCCTCCAGTCGGACGGGGCGCTGGGGCTGGCGGGCGCCGCACGCGTCTGCCGCATCCTCGTCATCGACAACTCCTACAGCATGACCGTCAGCACGGATGGGACGACCCCACTGGATGAGGCCAGACGGGCCGCCGACGATATCCTCGCCAAGGCCCCTGCGGGGGACACGGCCGTGCTGGTGGTGGGGGGCTCGGAGTCGGTGGACCGTCTGGGTGAGCCGACCTCGGAGACGGGACGTCTTCGCGAGCACCTGGAGACCGTGGAGGCCGCACACCGTGACGTCAACCTGCCGGCGGTCCTGTCGGGCGTGGCCGCCGCCCTGGAGCGGTTCTCCGCCCCGCGCATCCAGGTCTACGTCCTGACCGACATGCAGCGGAACTCGTGGGTGGGTGAAGGAGGCATCCGTGACGCCTCACTGGCCGAGCGGCTTGACAAGGTCCGTCG
>DATKVD010000221.1:0-9475 GCA_035530235.1 Planctomycetota bacterium
TTGGGCATCTCTACGCCCCAGCTGGAGTGTTGGCCCCATTTCGGCGTGTGCCCGCCGTACGGACGATACCGACGATCAGGAGCGGCAGCCCGACGACAAGGGCGGCGAGGCCCGAGAAAGAATACCCGCGCGACAGGCGGATGCGCATCCCAAGCTCTCCCGGAGAAACCGTGCCTTCGGCCCCGGAGAACTCCGAGATGACACGCGTCAGCGTGACGGCGGTCATGCCCACCAGCACCAGACCCACCACGACCCAGAACCCTCCCACAACACGCATCGGCGCACCCTCCCCGAAGAACAGGGACCGTCCCCATTTCTACCCGATGAGATCGATATACGCAACGTCAACCAGGTCGGTCGCGTGGATGCCGAGTGTTTTCATCAACTCCTCAGCGGCGGCCTTGCCCGCTTCCGCGGTCTCGTCGGGGCCGAGCACGACCTCGATCTCGACGAAGGTGCCCAGACCCTCCACCTCGTCGAGGTGGATGCGACTCCTCCCGACCCGGTAGAGCAGCCGCTTCTTTCGCACGGTGCCCCGCACCCCGAGGGTGGCTTTCAGCGCACGCCTCAGACGGTCGGGATCGGTCGTCGGGATAAGGTGATATTCCGACGGCCTCGGTCCCGGCGCGTCCTCCCGGACGTACCCGATGAGCTGACCGTCCGACGGGCCCAGGACCCGAAGCTTCAGCCGGCCCCGGGGAGTGTGAAAGAAGACGTCCTCCTGAAGGATGACCTCGCCGGGCGTGTCGCTGATGGCCGCGACGCGCGCCCTCAACGCGTCGAGGTTACCGACCCTCGCCTTGATCTCGATGTTCCGGGCCATGGCGCACTCCGGGTTTCGCCGTCAGTCTACCCCTTCACGCCGACCGCGTTGAAGAACGTGTAGGTAAAGGTGCCGTCCGTGCGGTCGATGGGGAGGTGGAGTTCACGGACGCCGCGCGTCCAGGTCTCGGCGTCGATGAGTCCCATCTCGATCGCGCGGTCACGCACGCCCTGGACCATCGGGATGATAGTGCGGCCCCAGAACGCATCGACGACCGTGGGCCGCGAGTGGTCGCCGTAGACCATCCGGGGCGAGACGCGGACGTCGGTGAGCCCGGCGCCCGCGAGCAGCGGATAGAGCCGTCGGCCGATGAGTGAATCGCCGCCGAGCGCGGCCTGGACGTCGATGAGACACTGCCACGCGCGTCGGGCGGCGTCGGTCTCGGGGTGCCACCGGCACGAGCCGTGGTCGCCTTCGATGACGGTCATGGTGCCGCCGGGCTTCAGCACGCGCGCCAGTGCCGTGAGTGCGCCGTCCGGGTCCGGCACGTGCTCCAGGAGATAGCACACGAACACGTGGTCGAACGACGCCTCGTCGAACGGGAGGTCATAGACGTCGGCCCGGCGGAACGCAACGTTGGTGAGGTGCTCGCGCTCGATGAGCGCCGCGGCCTCGGCGAGCGAGTCCTCGGCGATGTCGATCGAGACGAAGTGCGCGTCGGGGCTGTTCCTCGCCAGCGTGACCGTCTGCGCGCCCACGCCGCACCCGGCCTCCAGCACGCGTGCGCCCGCGTCATACCGCGTGTCGTGATGCAGCAGATCCCTCACCGACGCGGCCTGGTCGAACAGCCGCTGGGTCTCGCGCTCCGAATAGCCGTGAACGTATTCGGTCATGACGATTTGTCCCTGACGCGTGTCCACTCAGCGCGTCCGTGTTCCCGTCGGTGCGTCTGTCGCGGCGCGTCGTCTCACCAGTCGTCCGTCCGGAAGGGAAGTGCGGGCAGCCCCTCCTTGTTGTAGAGGTTGCAGACGGGGTTGTCGGCCCAGGCGTATCGGACGGCGACGGGCCCGGCGACGTCCTTCGACCGGACGACGACGGAATCGCCTTCGATGCGGGCCTCGGCCCAGACGAACTTCCTGTCGTCGTCGGCGACGGCGAAGCCCTGAAGCGGCCCGTCGCCGAGCGTGAAGCGGTAGCCTTCCTTCGCCTGGTTGGACGCACTCGGCATGTCGCTCGTGCGCGTGGTGAGACCGCTTCCGACGTGCCGGAATTTCAGCCGCACCCTGTCGCCCTCGACCTGCATCGATTCGAAGGCCGGCCCGGAGCAGACGATTTTCCGGCCGTAGGTCTCTGCGAGTGCGGCGAGTGCGAGACGCCGGCCGACCTCCTGCTTGTTCCGCGGGTGAATGTCCTTTTCCTCTCCGAGGTCGATGATGCAGGCGATGCCGCAGTGGGGGACGTTCGTCGCGGTCATCGTCTGTGCCTCACGGAGTCTCGCCCAGCCCGTGTCGGCGGGTGCGGGTCTCACGGCCATGTAGTTGGCGAGCTGGACGATGTAGAACGGGAAGTCGCCCTGGTTCCATCCGGTTCGCCAGCAGCGGATCATCACCGGGAGCAGGGCCTGGTACTGCTTTGCGCGGCTGGCGTCGGACTCGCCCTGGTACCAGATGGCTCCCTTGATGCCAAAGGGGATGAGCGGGTGGATCATGGCGTTGTAGAGGGCCGAGGGGAAGTGGGGGCTTTCGGGTCCGTAGGGGGCTCGGGGCGCCGCGGGCGGAGCCTTGCCCTCGGTGCGGGCCTTCTCGGCCTCGACCCGCCACTTGAGGAGTGACGCCTCGTACTCCTCCTTCTTCCGGGGGTATTCCGCCGACGTCTTCTGCGCGGGCTCGACGATCTCCTTTCTCAGGGTGTCGTCGGCCGACAGGGCCTTCCAGCTCGTCCAGGTCTGTGCGGGTGTGCCGCCCCAGTTGGAGTGGATGAGTCCGATGGGGACGTCGAGGTCTCTCTGGAGTTCGCGTCCGAAGAAGTAGCCGACGGCGGTGAAGCTGCGGACCGTCTGCGGGGTGCACACGTACCACCGGCCGGTGACGCGGGTCTGGGGTTCGGCCGCGGTGCGGTTGACGACACGGAAGAGCCGGATCTTCGGGTGGTCGGCGGCGGCCGACTCCTCCGCGGCGTTCATCGACGACCCCACCGACATCGCCATGTTCGACTGTCCGCCGCAGAGCCACACGTCGCCCACGAGAACGTTCGCGAGCTTCACGGTGTTCTTCCCGGTGACGGTCATCACGAACGGCCCGCCCGCCTTCATCGACGCGAGCTTCACCGTCCAGCCGCCCTCGGCGTCGGCGACGGCCGCCACGCTCCGGCCGCCCAACTCCACCGTCACCCGTTCGCCCGCATCGGCCGTGCCCCACACGGACACGGGCATCTCCCGCTGCAGGACCATGTCGTCGTTGAAGAGCGAGTGCAGCTTGACGTCGGCACGCGACTCCCCCACGCCTGCGAACAGCACCGCCGAAACCGTTACCGCAACCGTCCACCGCACAATGCGTCGTGACATTGTTCCTCCTTTGTCCGTTCCAGAGGGTCAAGCTCTTGCGATTACAGAAACCACATCAGCGCCGCGTGGGCGACGAGCAGCAGTCCGAAGACCACGAGGACCCGTTGCACCCAGGTCTCGAGGCCGTCTCTCGTGAGTGCAAAGAGGATCGCCCCCACGCCCAGGAACCCCTCGAGCGTCGTGATAAAGATGAGTCCCACGAGGACCTGGAAGTGGTCGCTCGGATCGAGCTGTGCCAGCACCACCGGCGTGAGCGTCATCTCGGCCCTCCACGACGGCCTACGGCTGCCCTTTCGGTCTGATTGCCGCCAGGGCGCCGATGATGAGCCCGAACGCCGCCCCGACGACGAGCGCCGAGCACCAGTTGCTCCACCGCCACCACGGACGGAACAACCAGCAGATGGAGACGTCGGTGACGGCGGGCAGCGAGGCCATCCGGCAGTTGGCCGCAAACAAGAGCCCCGCCGCGGCGAGTCCCGCGACGAGTCCGGTCAGGATTGGACGTCTCGCATCGGCTGCCATGGCTCTTGACTCTCCGCGCTGCATGCTGCCTGACCATTATAGGGGCGACGGGACGCTCGACGCAAGCCCGCTCTGACGAGAGCCGCTTTCCTGCACCCAGTCGGACAGAAAAGGCCGAGACATCTTGACGCGCGCATGGTATAGTAGAGTGGCGTATCCCGAGCGGGGCGTGTGCGCGCTCATCCCTCAGGAAAGGAGCCGCCGATGCGGAAGGTCCTGTGGGGTCTCATCATCTTCCTCTGCTTCGTGGTCGTGGGGGGGCTTGCCAACTATCTCGGACGTTCCGCGCCGGCCGCCGCGCCCGCACCCGCGGAACGCAAGCTCGATCCCCCGGGACTCATCGACCCCCGGAACGCCAGGCTCAAACGCGGCGGGTGGTGGGACCGCTTCTTCACCCGGTACCTTGAGAAGCTGACCGATGACGCCGACGGGAACGGCATCAACCGTGAGCACAACGCGACCTTCCGTGCGCTGGCGGCGATTGCGGGGGTCGATGACCCGGACGCGTTCCTCGACAAGGGATACCTCCACTTCCGGGTGAAGATCAACGCGGCGGGGCTGGTGCCCGAAGGGGGCGGCAAGCACTTGGTCAACGTGATGACGGACCCCGGGGCCCTGGGGCGGCGCGAGCGCCGCGGGACCTCCACACGTCTCGAGATCGCCAACCCGGGCGGCCGCGGCCAGGACTCGAGTCCGCGACTTGTCCTCCACAACTACTCCTACACCGACGGCGAGCGCAAAGGCGGGGCGACGGACCTGGGCCGGCTGCCCTGGCGCTTCGAGCCGGACAAGTGGGTCGAGGTGGACTGGCACTGGGAACGCGTCGGCCGAACGCTCCACATCGAGGTCAACGGCCGGAAGTACGAAGCGGAACTCCTGGAGGGGTCGCAAGGGCCGGGACGGTACTGGGGCTCGGGACACATGGAGACGACCGCGGGTGGCGGGGAGTTCACCTTCGCCGAGCTTGAGGTGTCCGACGAGCCCATCCGAAGGCCTGCCCCCGGACGGTGAATGTGCGTCGTCCGCGACAGGACGCCGCGCGCCGGTAAAGAAACGCGGCCCCGGGAGGGTGTCCCGGGGCCGCTTATGTTATCGCCCACCTCCTCATCGGCGAGCGATTATTTCCTGCGTCGACGCAGCCACGCCGCGCCCACGAAACCCAACCCAACGAGTGTCAGCGTCGCCGGCTCGGGAACGTGCGTGGCCCAGCTCAGGGCGTAGGTCTCGTCGAAGTCGCCCGCACCCAGCAGGTCCACCTCGAGCCGGTAGGTATCGGTCTGCCCCACGTGATACCAGATGTGCTCGACACTGTCCAGGGCGCTGACCGACTGTGCCACGAGGACGTTGTCCGACTCACGGTAGAGGAAGAGGTCGAGGTTCTCGAACCGGTCGGTGGTCCAGTTGGGACCGAGGAGGTTGTCGTCGGTGGCACTGGTGTATCGGTACCAGTTGAGTGTTGCCCCGATCCAGTCGCCCTTCTGGACGGTGTCGGTGAGATGGTAGAGGTTGTTGAGGAGGCTGTTGACGTTGTCGAGGTCCCAGCCGACCATGTCGACGGTGCCGGGGTCGTATTCACCGGCGGCGTACTGGTAGTAGGTCCTGGCGGCGTCGAGGCGTCCGGCGCCCTGCTCGTTGTCCAGGGGAAGCACGTCGGTGTGGGACCACCCGGGCAGCTTCACCGCGCCGTTCATGATGACCGACTTGGCCACGCGCGGGTCCCAGGTCCATCCCTGGTCGTCACCGTACTGACGCACCAGCGCCGCCACCCCGGCCGCGAACGGGGCCGCGTTGCTCGTGTAGGTCTTGCCGCTGGTGTCATGCATCCAGGTGTCGTCACCGCTGTACCCGGGGAGGTACAGGTTGGTGCCGGGGGCGACGACGTCGGGCTTACACCGTCCGTCGGCGGTGGGACCGCGACCACTGTCGTCCCCCACCTCGGTCAGGTTCTCCTTGAGTCCGCCGACGGTCAGGTGGTTGTAAGCCCCTCCCGGAATCCTGATCCGGTCCGGACTGTTGCCCGACCCGAACGCCACCAGGACGTCCCGTTCCACCGCCAGCCAATCCATCAGCTTCACGAACTGACTCTCCCCGTCGTCCGGCACCGGCTGACCCCCCTCACTGAACGCGAGGGCCATCGTGAAAATCTGACAGCTCCGATCTTCTCCGTCGGGGGCGGAAAAATCGAGAAACGCCCGCTCGATGTTGTCCACGGTGCCGCAGCTTGCCGCCCAGATCTCCGCACCCGGCGCCACCCCCAGGTACGTCCCGTCCCCCTTGCCCCGACCCGCCATGATCCCCGCCACCGAGTTGGCGTGTCCGATGGGACCGACATCGTGTGCACCGCCATACCAGTCCGTCCGCGTCACCCGGGTGGTCGTGTCTGACCCCGACGTGTAGAACGTGCGGTGGGTATCGAGGGGAAACGACGTGTCGATGACCGCCGTGATGACGTCGCTTCCGTCGTAGCCCAGTTGGTGGACGGAGAGATAGGCGATGTTGTCGTCACCGGCGGCGTAGGTGAGGGCGTGGGTGCGTGTCGCGGCGAAGAGCACGGTTGCGACGAGGACCAGGACGAACGCAGCTGGGCGTTTCATGGAAACACCTCCAGTGAAAAAGGTATACGCTCCCCCTGAACGGCCCGAGCCGCAGACGCACGCTGATCTACCGCGTGGCTTGAATGCAAATTCCGTGCCAAAGTGGGGTCAAAGCCGGGCACGACGGTCGGCGGAGGTTCCAAGTCCTTTTCGGGAAAGGGGTTAGGACGGGGGGATTTTTCGGACGGCGTGGGACCGGTTCGCTCCGCGCACGGGGCACTGTTGGAAAAAGAGGACACCGCAGCCGCCGTGACCACCGGGAATGGCGCTAACTCGTTGCCGGTTCATAGGTTGCGCACCGTTGAGTTTTTTCAACACCCTGGCGGCGCGGGTGCGACAGAGCCGCCTAGGCGTCCGGCAGGCCGAAGACGGCCCGGGCGTTTCCCCCCAGGACGCGTTCCTTGTCGCCGTCCGACAGGCGGGCGAAGAGCACCTTGCCGACCTGCTGGGTGGCGGTGAGAAAGGTCATGTCGGTGCCGAAAAGGACCTTGTCGACACCGGCGTCCTCGACCAGACGCTCGACGAGGCCGTAGGCGCATGCCGAGGAGCAGGTCTCGAGGAAGACGTTGTCGCGGCGCCGGGCGATCTCGCCGTAGGCTTCCGGACCGGAGACGCCCGCGTGTGCCAGCAGCCACTTCGCGTTCGGATATTCCCCGGCGAGCTTGTCGATGACGGTCATGTCCCCCTCCCACGTGTGTGCAAGGATGGGCCAGCCGCGCTCGTCGGCGATCTCATACGCCGGTCGGTACGCCTCGGCGTCGTACGGGACGCCCTGGTAGTTGTGGATCTTGATCGCCCGCAGGCCCGCCCCGGCACAGCGCTCCACCTCCTCGCCCGTGCCGACGGCCGGATCGGTGGGAGAGACCCGGATGTAGCCGAAGATCCTTCCGGGGTATTCGTTCACGGCGGCGATGACTTCGTCGTTACCGCGCCGGACGTCGCAGCCGAGGACGGCGGCGATGGAACTGGTGCAGGCGGCGTCGATGCCGATGCGGTCCATCACGCGCACCGCGTCGGCCGCCGACGGCGCCGGGATGTGAAACGGGTGCCACGTTCCGATGTGCTGGTGGGCGTCGAAGACTAAGACTCCGTCGAGACGTCTGCCCGCCCGACCGAGGTCGAGGAGTGTCGGTTTCCCCGTCATCACGTCACCCCTTCGAGGAGCGTCCGCAGGTTGCCCGAGCCGATGCGCTCCCGGTCGTCGTCGCCGACGTCGGCGTACATCAGGTATGAGATCGCCGGACCCATCTCGTGGTCCGGAAACCCCGAACCGAAGAGCAGCCGACCGGCGCCGAAACGTCCCACCACCTCTTCGATGAACCCGCACTGGGCGTTCGGCGGGCCCAGGTCCACGTGCAGACCGGCGTGACGCTCGAAGAGCGGAAACAGCACACGGTTGATGCGGTAGCTGATGTTGCACAGCACCACGGGAAGCGCCGGGTGACGCCCGAGCACGTCGACCAGTTCATCGAGGACGACCTCGGTCCAGAGGACAAGGACCGGGACGCGGCGGTCTTCGAGCGCCGAGAGCAGGCTCCCGGCACACCAGTCACGCAGGGGGTACCCGTGGGTCTTCGGGTGGAGCCACACCGCGCGGACGCCGAGACCGATCATCTCGTCGACGGTCTCGTCGGGCCGGCCCGTCTCACCGGTCGATTCCGGCAGGAGTGACCACGTGGGCAGGAGTCCCCCGGCGGCTTCGACCTCCCGGAGGACCCGACGGTTGCTGATGGGCGGGGTGAGTTCGACGGCGCCCTGGTGTCGGACGAGGGCGTGGGAAACGGAGAGCCGGTCGAGTTCATCGAGGAGTCCACGGACCGTGGTGGGCTCGCCCGGCACCGGCCGGGTGGGCATCCCGAGACGCAGGTTGCAGTCGAACAGCTCGATCATGACGGTGGCCGTCGCTTCAGGTTCTGTTCCCCGTGGGAGGGGAGGGGAAACACGTCGGGGCCGCCTGGGGCGGCCCCGGATCCTGCTCTCTCCATCGGAAGGCCCCCGATGCTCCTACGGGAGCTTCTGGACGAGTGACGCGGTCATCCGGAGGGCGACCTCTTCACTCGGTGCGCCGAAGATGCCCGCGATGCACCGACCCTTGCGTGCCACCAGTCCCGTGCCCAGTTTCGGCTCGGTCGCACGACACCCGTACTGCCACGGTCCCGGGAGCACCTGCGGGGTCTCGTTGCCCTTCAGGAGGGCACGACGCAGCTTGAGGAACGCGGTGGTCGTCACGCCCACGACGGGTGCAGCGCCTTTCGGCTGCTTCGTGGGGACGTCGGGCGGAAAGATTGCCAGGAACATCGTGGCCTTGGAGCCCTCGAGGTCATATTCGACGGTGAAGCCGCGGCCGAGAAATTCATACCCCATGAGATCGTCGACGACGTAGGTGTCCCCGGCGGGGGTGCGGTTCTCCGCCGGGAAGAGTGCGAGCTCCGGGACCGTTGTGGGACCCAGGATGTTTCTCTCGGTCCTCTCGGCGAACGCCTTGAGTACCTCCTCACCGTTCTCGATCTCCTCGATGAGTTTCACACGGATGAAATGATTGCCCTTCCAGAACACACACTCCTTCTCACCCAGGTGGCCGCCGCCCCCGATCTCGACGATCTTGTCCTCACGGTTCCGCTCCACCGAGAAGAGTCCGTAGGCGTGCAGTGACAGGTCCATGTAGTAGGCGTCCACCGTGACCGTGGGCTTGCCCAGGAGGTTGGGGCGGTAGATGCCGTGTGCGAGACGTCGCAGACCGTAGGCGTTGTACCGGTCGGCTTTCTGTCCGAGGTAGAGGTAGAGGTTCTCACGGACGTAGAGCTTGATGGGGTGGTCGGGGATGGCTTCCTCCCATCCTTCCGGCTCGTCGGGCGGCAGCACGGTGACGGGACGCGGGGCCCTCGCCAGTCCCAGTCCCGGGAACATCGTGTCCTCTTCGGCGCCCTTTCCGGCACAGCCCACGGCGAGCACCAGTCCCAGCACCACGGTCACCGGCAGACAGCGTCTCATGGCATCTCCCCTCAGCCTCGAAGTGTGCTTTGAGGTCATTTC
>DATKVD010000222.1:0-2435 GCA_035530235.1 Planctomycetota bacterium
TCGCCGCCGACCAGGACAAGATCGCCCCGGCGCAATATACCCTCGAAAGTCCGCTCATCACTGCCACCTGGACCAACGCCTTCACCGGAGCCTGTCTCGACGTCACGTTCAACGAGTTCTACGAGACCGTCGCGCACGAGAAGAGGCTGAAGCTGGTGGGGGCGTTCGAGTCGCTGGTGCCCGTCGGCGCCCCCGAGCGGAAGCCCCTCGCCATGGTCCTCGAATTCCCCGAACTCGATGCGGCACTGGCGAACATGAAGATGCAGGCGACCGAATCCCCCGACGGCGGTCTCGTCTTCCGGGGGACGATCCTCAGACGCGACCCCGCCACCGGACAGACCCACCCGTTCCTCGGCGTCACCAAGACCGTGCGGGCGTCGACCGAAAGGTACGAACTCGAGGTGGACGTCGAGCTGCGGAACCTCACCGGGGTGCCGATGTCGCTCGGGTACGACGTCCGCATCCTCGAGGGGATCACCGTCGAGGAAGGCTGGGGGTCGGGGGCAACGGCACGGGTGGGACTCCTGAGCGAGAAAGGCCACCCGATGCTCAAGGACAGGCCGCTGACGAAGCTCAAGGACAAGCCCTGGCGGGAGGGGACGGGGAACGTCATCTGGGCGGGTCTGGACGACCGCTACTTTGCGGCGCTTCTCTTCGCGGAGGGCCGTGAGACGATGGACTCGGCGACGGTGGAGCCCATCCAGGTGCGCCTGGTGCCGAAGGGCCAGCCCGTGGCCAGCGCCCGCGTCACCCTCGCGAGCCGACTGCCGTCGGTCGCCCCCGAGACGCCTCACATACGCACCTATCGGCTCTTCATCGGACCCAAGCAGAACGTCGTCCTCAAACAATACGCCAACCTGGGATTTCCCCAGATGGTCGATTTCGGGATGTTCGGCATCATCTCCCACCTGCTGCTCTGGGTGCTCCGCGGGCTCTACGCGGTCGTGCGCAACTACGGTGTCGCCATCATCCTCTTGACCGTCATGATCCGTGTGGCGCTCCACGGCTTCACCCGCAAGAGCCAGGTCGCCATGCACAAGATGCAGAGACTGAAACCCAAGATCCAGGAACTCCAGAAGAAGTACAAGAACGACAAGCAGAAGCTCGGACAGGAGCAGATGGCGCTGTTCCGCAAGCACGGCGTCAGTCCCCTGAGCGGGTGTCTGCCGATGCTTCTGCAGATGCCGATCCTGTTTGCACTGTTCTGGGCGCTTCGACTCACCTTTGAACTGAGACAGTCGCCGTTCGCCCTGTGGATTACGGACCTGTCGCGTCCGGACACGGTGGGACACTTCCCGGCGGGCATTCCCCTCATCGGCGGCGCTCCCCTCAACATCCTGCCGCTCCTGATGACCGTGGCGATGTACCTCCAGCAGAAGATGATGCCGAAGGCGGACGACCCGCAGTCCCAGCAGCAGCAGAAGTTCATGGGACTGCTGCCGTTCCTGTTCGCGTTTCTCTTCTACCGCTTCCCCTCGGGGTTGTGTCTCTACTGGTTCACCAGCACGGTCCTGGGCATGGGTGAGCAGTACTTCATCAAGAAGCACCTGGAGGAGATGGAGGAGGCGGGGGTGCCGGAGAAACCCGCCGACGCGGCCCCCTCGTTCATGGAGAGACTCACGTCGAGGAAGTCCGTCGCGGCGAAGCCGAAGAGGAAGAAGAAGAAATGAGCGGCCGGGCACGTCGACGTGCCGACGACGAGACCATCGTTGCGGTGTCGTCGGCGGCGGGAGCGGCCGAACGTGGGATCGTGCGGATGAGCGGACCCCGGGCGGTCGCCGTGGCGGGTGAGGTCTTCCGGGCCGACGACGGTGGGGCGGTCGAGGACCTCCCGTCGTGGTCGGTGGTGCACGGATCGCTCGACCTGTCCGTGTTCGGTGTGCCGGTCCCGGCACTCCTTTACCTCATGCGCGCCCCGCGCTCCTACACCCGTGAGGACGTCGTCGAGTTCCACGTCGCAGGCGCCCCGCCCGTGACCGCGACCGTCCTGGCGGAGCTGACCGCCCGCGGCGTCCGACTGGCACGTCCCGGTGAATTCACCGAGCGGGCCTACCTTTCCGGTCGCATCGACCTCTCCCAGGCCGAGGCCGTCCTCAAGCTCATCCACGCCCGCTCCGACGTTGAGCGCCGGCTCGCACTCGACGAGCTCACCGGGGAGTTCTCCGGGCGGATAGACGCCCTCACCGATCGCCTCGTCGAGACGCTCACGCGCGTCGAACTGGCACTCGATTTCTCCGAGGACGACGTGACCGTTATCGGTGGGGAGGAACTCTCCGCCGAGCTTGCCGACGCGTCGGCCGGGGTCGAGGAACTGCTGCGGTCGGGAACGGGGCGGTACGTCTTCACCGAACGTGCCCGCGTCGCCCTCGTCGGTCGCACCAACACCGGAAAATCCAGCCTCTTCAACCGGCTCCTCGGACGTGACGAGGCCATCG
>DATKVD010000223.1:0-14888 GCA_035530235.1 Planctomycetota bacterium
CGCGGCGAGCTCGCGGTTCATGTCGGCCGCGTCGGGCCAGAACGCCTCGTCGAGGTCGAGGTCGCCCAAGACCTTCCAGTGGAACCAGTCGACGACGAGGACGTCGCAGGGGCAGCCCTTCTCACGATAGGCGCGGGCGACCCGCATCAGTTCGTCGCGGGTCCCGTAACGCTGCTTGCACTGGATGTAACCCAGTGCGGCCATGGGCGGCAGCGGCGTGGCGCCGGTGAGGAATCGGTAGCCTTCGTAAACCTCGTCCGCGGTTTCTCCCGCGATGACGAAGAAGGAGACCGCGTCGGCGACCTCCGCCCACCACGTCGTCTTTCCGTCGACGCCCGGTGCGACCTTCGCACGCGACGGGTTGTCGAGGACGAAGCCATAGCCGCGGTTCGTCACGAGAATCGGGACGGCGATGATCTCGCCGCCTTCGGCCTGGTAATCGTGCCAGAGACGCACCTCCTTGCCCCGGTGGTCCATCCAGCCTAACTGGTGCTGACCGAGGCCGTAGTAGTGTTCGTCCTCGGGGGCGTCGAACGTGAGGTGCAGGTGCTGGGTCGCCTCGCCCGAGACCTGCGCCGGCTCGAGTGCGTAGTCACGGGAGCGCAGAAGCACGCCACCCGCCGCGTCGAGAAACGTCAACTGCCCGGATGACCGGGCGACTTCGATGACCATTGCGCCCGTGGCGACGCGGTACGCGTCTTCCGTCTCGGAGGCGACGACGTCGACACCCACGTCGGGCGTCGCCTCGATTCCCCACCTGGGGAGTTCAACCGGGTCGCTCGGAAAGAACGCGACGTGAACGACATTCGCACGACAAATCGTCAGTTGGACGCAGCCATTCTCGCAGGTGAGCGTGGCCGTAAGGCTTTCCCGTGAACACGAGGTCACTGCACCCGGTCGTATCATGCGTTATTCCTCAGCTTGTATCCACGACGTAGACGTCCGAGCGTCCGTCGTGGGCCGCGGTGAACGAGACCCACCGGCCGGAAGCATCGGTGAGCGGGTGCGGGTGCGAGTACTGCCCGGGGATGCTGCGCCACTCGGTTGCGTGTCGGCAGATCGGTTCGAGTCTGGGCGTCGCTTCATCATAGTAGAGCCACTGGAGCAGGTCCGTCGAAAAATCCCCGTCGAGGATGAGCGCGGAGCGTTTCGCATCGGGCGTGAGGTGGCCGTAGCTCGTCGCGTCCGGGAACTCGCGTTCCCAGACGGTCTCGCCGTCGGTGCGGGTGATGCCGAGGTAGACCCCGCCGCGGGGGAGCGATCCGTGATAGGCGAGCGCCGAGCCGTCCCAAAGCCAGGCGGTATGCGTCTGGAACGGGCCCGGGTAATTCTCCTTGAGCGGTCGCGCTTCGCGCGTCGCGAGATCGAGCAGCCAGATGCGCGGCGTCACCCCGTCGCCGCCCCCCCAGTAGTGAGGGGGCAGGTCGAGGTCGAAGTAGAGCAGGTTCCCATCGGTCGGGCAGAAGGCGCAGTGTGCCGACTGTGCGGGTTCGTGCTCGTAGAGGATTTCCGTTTCACCCGACCCGTCCATCGGGATGCGGATCAGCCGCAGCCGGTGATCCGGGTAGCTCTTGTAGTTGCGGGTGATCGGCTCGCCGGCAAGTGCCTGCGGATGCGCCGAACTGAGCGCGATCGCGACCCATTCCTCGTCGGGCGAGACGCACGGCGCCCCGAAGATCCATTCCTCGCCGCAATCGTCGAGCAGCACCCGTGCGTCACACGTCTCGATATCGACGGCGATGACCTGCCGTTCGCAGGTGAAGACGGCGAGTCCCGACTCCGGCGCGATGCACACACGGTTGCCACAGATACCGCGACCGTCCACGTCGGGGAAGGTGAGGCCCATCCCACGGTGGATGTAATTGCGGTCGCCGACGCCCGGCGCACGCCAGAGTGCTTTCAGCTCCCCCGTCTCCACCTCGGCCCGCAATACCCACGTCGCCCCCTCACGCACCGACGCGAACACCAGGAACCGCCCGTCCGCCGAGAACCCGGAATTCGTGTGGTAGGTCGGCGTCTGGTTGATCCGTCCGGTCGTCGTCAGCCTGCGAACCGGCCGACCCGTCACCGGGTCGTCCAGGGGCTGCGATTCGTTCCAGACCCCATGGATCTTCATGCTTACGCCTCGTGCAGAAGAGAGTGGAGCCGGTCGAAGCATTCCTCCATGCAGCGCACCCGCTCTGCGGGGGTGTCGGCTTCGGGCCGGCTTTCGAGGTTGAAGGGCCCCGCGTAGTCGATCTCAGCGAGGGTCGCCATGAACGCCTCCCAGTCGAGTATGCCCTTGCCCGGCATGAGGTGCTGTTCGTCCACGCCGTGGTAATCGCTGAGGTGCGTCGTGATCAGTCTGCCGTCGAGCCGGCGCACCTCGTCGGAAAGCGTCGCGTGCCGGTCCATCAGGTGATTGGTGTCGAGACAGACGCCGAACGTATCCTCGTCGAGACCGTCGATGAGTTCGAGAGTTTCCTCGACGGTATTGGCAAGGCACGTGCGCGGGAGAAGCTCGACGGCGATTTTCTTGCCTGCTTCCCTGCAGAGGGGCTGGAACTCGACCAAGGCGCGCTTTGCCTGGGCGAGTCGGCGTGTGCGCTCGGCCGGGTCGATCGGCTCGACGCTCGCGTGCACGACAATGATCGACGCGTCCAGGTCGACCGCGGCGTCAAGTGACTCGGCGAAGCCGGCGACCGCTTCGCGCCAATGTCTCTCATCAATGGCGGAAAAATCATATTCCTCGGCGGATTTCGCGTGGATCGATGCGACTCTGATTCCCGTCCGGTGAAGCAGCGCCTTGAGCGCCTCACGGTTTGTCGGCAGACGGTCTTCCCCGAAAAGGTAGGGCGTGATCTCGAGCGTCTCGATGTGCGAGTCGGTGATTGCCGCGATCCACTCGTCGGTCAGGTTGTGTGTCAGGACCACGAGCGAGACCCCAAACTTCGGTTGGAACATTAGAACGGCTCTCCTATTAGATTCCCTTTTGGTCGAACCGCGACGTGCGGGTGTCGACTTCCCTGGCGGTCGGGCTCGCACCTGGCCGATATTTGCGAATTTCTCCGAGCGATCAGACTTGCCACCACGAGCCCGGTGCGAGTTCCGCGAGATCAAACGACCGCTCCTCCTCGGGCAGCGACGCCAGCAGCTCCTGCGCCTTTTTGCCGATGGCGTCTGAGGCCAGCTCGACGTTGCGCTTTCCCACCTCGGCGGAGGCGTGCTCGCGCGGGTCGAGTCCGCCGATCCCCGACGGCGGCTTCATGTCCAGGTTCATCGGGCCCTCACCGAGTTCCGACATGTCCACCCGCTCCGGGTAGAAGAACATCATGTTGGAGGTCTCCCACTTGGCGGCGTGGTCGGTGCCGGAGTCGTCGCAGCGACTCAGCGAGATTTCCCAGAGACCGACGCCTGCGAGACCGCCGGCGGCGATGACGGGCCTGAGCGCCTCATCGATCATCTCGATCTGCTCCTGGACGTTGTGACCCGAGACGCCGATGATGACCCGGAACCCCGTCTTCCTCAGTCGTTCGAAGAGCTTTGTCAGAACCGGAGCCATGCGCTCGCGGCCGAAGCTCGACGGGAAGTAAACCGGCGGGTAGACGGCCCCGCCAAACTTCTCGGCACACTTCACGAGGATGCCGTGCGCCTTGAGTGCGTCGTTGCCCAGGGGCAGGTGTCGGCCGTGCCATTCGATCAGACCGAAAGGCACGTAGACCACGGGGAATTTCCGGATCGCGGCCTCAAGTTGCCCCGGTCGCATGAACTGCATCTGCACGTCACGGGAAAGTTGACTCTCCATGTCGGCTCCTATGAATGTGTGGTGCAACCGTTTTCCGTACCCCGAGGCGTCGGGGCCGGGGACGCGTGGTTTCAAAACGCGTATCGCCACAGGGTGCGCTTGCGCTCGCGCTCGCGTCGGCCGGTCATCTCGGAGACGGTGATCTCCACGACGCCGCAGCCCTTCACCTGTTTCATGGGGATGTCATCGGCGTTCGGCCGGAACGCGCGGTTGAACCGGTTGAGCGCCTCGGCACGCTCGTCGAGGTCCTCGATGACGCGCGCCGTCCCGGTGCAGATGACACTGTCGCTGTCGATGTGACAGGCGCCTCCCGCGGCGTGTCGGCGGACCTCCCCCGCCTGGCGTGACACCGTGAAAGAGACGTTCGGATTCGCACGGATGCAGTCCAGTTTCTTTCCCTCGAGTGCGCAGTGGAAGAGGATCCTGCCGTCGTGGTAGCTGTAGTTCAAGGGCACGACGTACGGCTTCCCTTCCTCGTCCACCAGGCCCAGATAGCCCAGTTCCTCTTCCTGAAGGAACTCCTCCATCTCGGTGCGGCTGTCGACGAACTCGTGTTCGTGCATCTCTGTTCCTCTCCTCTGAAGGTGACGTGCTTTCTTTGCGGCGGACGTCGTCACGGTCCCGGCCCGAGGGCGTTTTCCCACAGGTCCCGCGACGCCAGGGCGAGGTCGTAGGCCTCGCGGCCGCGGACGTTGCTCCATTCCGGCATGAATTCGAGGGTGGAGATCCCGTCGAAGCCGACCTCACGGAGCGCGGCCCCGGCGGCGTCCACGGGAAGCGTCCCTTCGAGCAGGTGCCGGTGCTGGTCGGAGACGCCGTCGTTGTTGTGGACGTGCAGCTCGCGGATGGGAAGCGGCACCGCACGGATGTGTCGTCGGACGGCCCCGGCGCGGTCCTGCTCGGGATCCTCCACCGTGACGCGCATGTTCAGGTGTCCGAGGTCGATGAGGACGCCGAGGTTTGGGAACGCGTCATCGAGGCCGTCCAGGATGCGGTGCTGTTCTTCATTCAGCGGGAAGTCCTCGCAGCAGATGAAGACGTCCGTGTCGCGGAACGCTTCCAGCACGCGGCGCAGGTGCGGCATGAGCCGTGCCTTGTCCCCGGGGGCGTCGAACGTGAGCCCGGTCAGGACGCCGTGCCGGTCGTGCCAGGTACGGATGAGGTCGATCTCCCGGCGGAAGCTCTCCGGCGCCTCGGGGTCTTCCGGGTCGGGCAGCTTGTGGTGCACGGTGAGGGCGACGTCGTGCAGCTCGAGCAGCGTGACGAACCGCCGGACCGTGTCCTCGTCGTGCTTCCAGACGTCCGTGCCGAGGATGCTCCCGGCGTGAAAGTGCGCGCCGGCGAAGAACGCGACGTTCTCGGGCAGGGGCACCTTCCCGTAGCCCCACAGTGCGACGCCGGTGCGCATGGGTCGTCCTTTCGGTCAGATGCCCTTCTCGTCGAAGCGCGAGGTGCGGGTGTCGACTTCCCTGCCCGTCGGCCGGGCGAGGGGCGCATAGAGTTCGGGCCGGCGGGTGGTGATCCACCGTCGGCCGGTGCAGTTGTCGAGGAGCGCGGGGTCGAGATCGGCGACGACCATGTCATCGCCCGCCTTCGACGTCTCGGCGAGGATCCGACCGTAGGGGTCGAGGATCATCGCGTTCCCGGTGCGGATCTCGTCGTCGTCCGGACCGACGCCGTTCGAGAAGACGAGGAAGATCCCGTTGTCGTGGGCCCGGGCCGGGAGCCACCGCATCAGCCAGCCGCGGCCCTTCGGCCCCCGCAGCTCCGCTTCGATGGCTTCGGGGTCCGCCTCACGGGCGTCCCACAGCTTCCGGTCCACCAGTCCCATCGCATGGGGACTCTTCGACCTGCACCCGCCCGTCTGGTGGGGCGCCAGCAGCACGTCCGCCCCCATCAGCGCCGTCATCCGCACGTTCTCGATGATGTTGTTGTCGTAGCAGGTCAAGACCGCGACCTTCCACCCGAGCGCCGTGTCGAAGACGGTGAACTCCGACCCGCTCGCGAGGTGCTCACTGATGAAGCAGTGGAGCTTCCGGTGCCACTTGCATTCGCCCGAGGGCATGGCGACGACGTAGGTGTTGAAGAGGGTGCCGCCCGCGGCCGCTTCCACCAGCCCCGCGCCGATCGTCATGTCGAATTCTTTCGCGAGCCTCACGAGTTCCCGTGACGACGGTCCGTCGGGGACGGGTTCGGCAAGCGACGACAGCTCCTCACGGCCGAGCTTCCTGAGCGTCCAGTAGCCGGTGATGCAGCACTCGGGGAACGAGAGGAGCTGGACGTTCTCATCGGCGGCGGCCTCGACGAACCGTCGGAGGGTCGCGAGGTTCGCAGGTCTCTCGTGCGGCACATGCTGGAACTGCACCGAGGCGGCACGGATCTTTCTCATGGTCCGGTCTTCCTCCGGCTGTTGTCGTTCTCCCGGAGTTGGATGAGGGCCTTTGCGTAGCGTCGGCCGAGTTCACGGGCGGCTTCGGCGCTGAAGTGCACCTGGTCGCCCTTGTGGCCGAGCCCTTTCGAGCTGACGCAGGCGGTGTTCGGCACGCGCTCCGGCAGGCGTCTCAGTGCGTCGTTGACCGTCGGGGCGTGGGGGGTCCGACGCACCCAGAACTCGCCGAGTTCCGCCGCGACGAACGGGACCTTCGAGACGCCGAGGTCTTCTCGCATCTCGGCGATCATGGCATGCAGGCTCCTCTCGTACTGGTCCGCCTGCTCCTGTTTGAGACTGTCGTTTTCGCCCTGGTGCCAGAGGATGCCCTTGAGCACGCCGGATTGGGCGGCGATCTTCGCGCGTGCAAGCATCGTGCGGTAGAGCCCGCCTCCCTTGCGCCATTGACTGATGGGCGAGCCCCCGACCGCGCAGGGCACGAGTGCGATGCGGACCGACGGGTCCTGTTCGGCCATCACCTTGCCGAACGAGAGACCGGGCCCCACACCCGTCGCGGGACCGCGGTCGAACTGCACCGGCTCCGTCGCCGGGACCCACTGACCGGCCCTGTCCAGCATGAAGACGCGCGGGTGGACTTCCCGGTCCTGCGCTTCGACCTTCCCCCGGCCCGCCATGTTCGACTGTCCGAGGAGCAGGTAGACGTGGACCTTCGCGCGCGGGGGTTCCGCGGCCCAGGCCGACACGCCCCAGGCGACGGCCAGCACGGCAGAGACGACCGACCCGATGACGCCTGCGTTCGGTTTCATTCCCATGGGGTCCTCCTCCAGGTCCGTTTTCCGCGTGCGATTTCGGCGAATTCTCCGAGTTTCAGTTCGGCCGGGGGTGAGCGCAAGAGCCATCCGGGCTCGGGATGGTTGGCGCCGACCTTCGGGCCGTCGGCGAACACGTTCTCGGCCGACAGCGGCGCACGGACCGCGAGCCGTCGCCCGCCGTCGACGGCCGAAAGCCGCCAGGCGTCCTCCTCGAACGTGCCCTCGAGTGTCACTTCAGACATCCTTGCGGCGAAGGCAATCAGGTCGTCGGACTCCGCGACGCGCAGGTAGAAGCCGACCTGCTGCCTCGGCGAGACGGTCTCCGCCGGTTCTTTCCCTCGGTAGACGATGAGTTCGAGCCGGACCTCTCTCTCGTCCGCGACGAGCACGACGGGCTTCTCGTCGGAGGTCATGCCGTCGGGCTCGATCGAGGCGCTGCCGATGACGGGGACGACCCCGACGACAACGGCTCCCGCCCCGAAGACGATGCGGACCGGCAGGGCGAAGGAAGCGGTCTTTCCGTCCCAGGGGGCGCCGTCCACGAGGACCTCCGTGACGGTGTCGGGTGTGCCGAGGCTGAGACAGAGCTTCGCGTCGCGCGTCTCGGGACCGATGTTCCCGTAGCGGCGTCTGCCGTCGGCGAAATTATAGCAGAAGGCCGCCAGGACGGAATCCTCCACCTGGTCCGCATAGCACGTCCCGAGTTCCGGCTCGCCGCGCGTGTAGACCGTCTTCCGCTCCTGCGCCGCGTCATACGCGATGAAGACCGGCACCTGGAGGATCGAGTAGAAGCTGTTCGAGAAGGTCCCCACGGCGTATTTCCGCTGCATGAAGTTCCTGCGGACCCAGTATCCTTTCTCCCACCCGGAGGTGGCGTCGATGGTCATCGGATACGGTCTTTCGCGTGCGAAGTCGCGGATCCACCTCGGCGCGAGGTAGTCGCTGTAGGCGACGTGCAGCGCGGAGAGGTTCGGGAGGTCGATGGGACTGCCGAGCTGATGGTGACACAGGAGTTCCACGCCGCCTCGGTGCCGCAGGTCGACAATGGTCGGGTGCGGGTAGGCCCGGGAAAACGCCCCCGTGAGCAGTTCGGTCTTCGGATGGTAGTGGAGGAAGAATTCGAGGAAGAAATATTCGAGTGCCCGCTCGGCCTCGCCGCGGAATTCCTCCGTCGGGGCCGCTTCACGGACGTCCAGGAGTGCGAAGAGGTCCACCGCCGTGTAGGTGGGGGAGTTGAACTCCGGGATGCCGAAGCGACCGGTCTCGTCGATCCACTCCTCCCACTGCCGGACGGTTTCCTTCAGCGCCGCGTCGTCGCCGACGATACGAGAGACCATCAGCCGGCCCGCCGTCGTCAGGAGGAAGATGTTGGTGTAGGCCCAGTGACACCAGGGCTGCTTCATGAGGCCGTTGAGGATGAGGGGGAATCGTTCTTCGAGCGAGCGCGCGGCCGCCGGGCGGAGCTTGTCCCGGTGCCGGTCCCACATCCTCGCGAAGAAAGGGGCCATGAAGCTCACCGCGTTCGGGTCGGTCACCTCCGTCCAGTGGGTGTACCAGAAGAAGTTCCCGCAGGTGGGGGAGTCGGGATCGCGGAGGTCCTGGTATTCGAGACACTTCTCGACGATGTCCGAAGCGGTCCCGGCGTCGCCGCCGGTTTCGAGGAGGGCGAGGGCGTACGCGAGCGGTCCCTGTGCGACGGAGAGTCCGCTTCGTCCCGGCCAGATGCTTTCGACGCGGAAGAGTTTCTCGTTCCTGTCGAAGCCCTCCGGCACGAAGTCCCTGAGCGACGCGATCATCCGACGGTTGCGCTCGAGGAGTGCCGCACGTTCATTATCCCGGGTCACGGTCTGCCTTTCCCGCCCTCAGTAGGGCTCCGGACGCTTGTAGTCGGTGATGCCGAGGTCCTTCGCGAACCGGTCGATGAGCGCAAGCAGTTTCTCCTCGGTCTGGTCGGTCATCCCGCGCGGGTGGTGGCGTTCGAGGATGTCGAGCACCTTCTTTCGGGCCTTCTCTAAGATGGTGTCGCGGGAGCCGGTGTTCCACGCCTCGTAGCTCTCGCCGCTGAAGAGTTCGGGCAGCCACAGTTCCTCGCGGAAATGTTCGAGGGTGTGCGGGTGTGAGAGGAACGTCCCGCCCGGGCCGACCTCCTTGACCACGTCGAGGGGCAGCGTCTCCGCGTTCACCTCGAACCCGCGTGCGAGGCGCTTGAGTCCCTCGGCGAACTCGTCCATGATGACGATGAGTCGCGGGTCGTGGATCTCGTCGGTGGACAGCGGCACGAAGCCGACGTCGAGCTTGCCCATGAGTGCGATGTCGAGCCCGGCACCCATGCCGACGGTGAGCCCGGCTTCGAAATCGGTCGCCTTCGCACAGGTGCCGTGCCCGACGGCGCCTCGGCTGGGTGCGCCGAGAAATTCCACCACCTGTGTCATCGCGACCTTGGCGAGTGTCTCTTCCGGTCGGCCGTAGGGCATCACCCCCGTGCGCATGTCCAGGGGCGCCGGGCCCGAGTAGAGGGAGAGTCCCCGGTCGCCGTAGAACGTCTTCATGATGAAGGAGATGCCGAGCGTCTCGGCGAGGCCCAGTCCGATGGCGCCCGCGATGGTGACGGGTGCCGTGCCGCCGATGGAGATGAGGTCCCCGATGGTGCAGCGTGCCCCGTGGTCGTGAAACCACATGAACTGCTCCGCTTCCTCCCTCGCGTAGCGCAGCGGACTGACGAGGTAGTTGTTCGCCCGGAAGTAGCGCTCCATCCCGCCGCGGTCGGGCTCGGACTCGATCATCGCCTCGACGAATTCCAGGATGTAGGGACAGAGCTGCTTGTCCCAGATGACGTAGCTGTTGGCGAGCGTGTCGCCCGCGTAGCGCCAGTCGATGAAGCGCATCCAGAACGGCCTCAGAAGCGGGGGGACGTCCGAGGGGACGCCCACCGAGCCGATGCCGTGGATGTTCGGAAGGTAATCGCACAGCCGGGTGAGGTCGATGACGGAGCGCACGGTCTGGCGCTTTACCTGGAGGTCCACGGGGTCGACCCAGCGCAGGGGATAGCTGCTGATGCCGCCCTCGCAGTAGAACCGGTCGTCGAGCGGCTCATGGGACCTTTCGGCCTCGATGTGCGCCTCGATGAGTTTGCGCGGAAAGCGCACGCCGAATTCGCCGTTCCATTGGACGCCCGCTTCGGCGAGCGTCTCGCACATCCGTGTGTTCTCGATCCGCATCCCCACCTCGTCGAGGATGCCGAGCGCGTAGTCCACGATGGCCTCGATCTCCCGCTCGTCGAGAAAGTCGAGTCGTCTGGCGGCGAAGCGCATGTCGGATTCCTTTCCAGCTTTCCGCGGGGGTCTTGGAGAGACGGCGCCGAATACGGTCGGGGATTGTATCACAAGCCGGAGCAGCCGTGCAACATCCGCCTTTGGAGGGTTCGGCTGCGCCGGGGTGTCCGCTACCGCGGGTTCTGCACCTTGACGTTTTTGAGGACCTTCTTGGCCTCGTCGAGGATGGCCTGGAGCTTTGCACGGTCGGCGTCGCTGTCGCCCTCGCGACGGGTCCGAGACTCGTTATACCATCCCTCCAGTCTGACGATGACCGTGTCGAGTGCCTGGACGGCCTCCTGGGTGTTCTTGAACTCCTGTCCCGGACCGATGGTGACGTTGATCTCGAGTCCGCGGAGGTAGCGGATGAGTCCGCTGACCCGGCTGGGAAGCTTCCAGTCCTTGTCCCGGACGGCCTTCTCCATTGCGGTGAGTCTGCGGTCGGACCACCCCTTGATTTCGGCCGCGGTGGGGGCCCTTTTGGGGACGTCGACGTCCACCCCGCAGCCGATCACGTTGAGAAGGAACACGCCAAGAAGCGCAACGGCCGGTGCTTGTCGAAAGTCTCGGGTCATTTTTCCGGTCCGCTATGAGCGGTCTCAGTCGTGCGGGAAAAAGATGTCGTCGCTCTTGTCGCAGACGAGCAGCCAGTATCTCAGGTTTTCCTCGAGTTCGAGGTAGCTCCAGTGTCTCCAGTCGACGTGTCCGTCCACATAAAGCAGGTTGGAGCCGCCGAGGTGTCGTCTGCTGACACTCGATTCCCCGTAGCGTGTGGGCCCCGCGAAGTCCATCCAGGGACTGCCGGCTTCGATGTAGCGTCCGGAATGGTTGGCCGTGTCGCCCATGATGACGAGGTCGCTGGTGTGCGAGACGGCGGCTTCGGTGGAGTAGACGATCCTCACCCAGCCGTCGACCCAGGTCCCGTCCGGCCAGTATGAGCTGGAGCCCATCACGTCCCACAGGTTCGCACGACACTTCCATTTGTCGGTCAGTCCGGCGGCCCCGTCCACGTGACCGTTCCACCAGTACTGTCTCAGGGGGTCACGGTTGTCGTAGATGGTGGCGGCGTTCTCGAGGTCCGTGCAGGGACAGTAGCAGACCTTGGGCACCTCTTGAGGGTTGATGAGGCCGCCGCTGTAACCGATGAGCGCCTGTGCGTCCAGCGGCCGTCCCATCGACTGGCACATCAGGTCCACGGGGAAGTAGGGCAGTCCCGACGGGTCCCGTGTGGACCGTGAGCACGTGCTGTCCCCGCTCACCGGCCACCAGCCGCCGTACCGCAACAGGTATATCCGCGCCGCTTTCCCGAACTGCAGGAGGTTGTTCTGACAGTAGGTGCGCTTGCCGTATTCCTTCACCTGGAGCAGTGCCGGCAGCAGAAGGGCCGCCAACACGCCGATGATGGCGATCACGACCAGCATCTCGACCAGGGTGAAGCCCCCTCGCCTTTTCTCGTGCATTTCGGCACCCTTGGGATCCCTCGGGAATTTCGTCCTGTCCACATTTCAGCATAACCGCTTCCGGCGGATGACGCAAGCCCCCTTATGTGGGAATCATGGCGGGGTCGTTCCGCCGGGCCTAGCGCGGCGTATCGTTGACGGTGATGTGCAGCACCAGGGGCTTCTTGAGTTCGAGTTCGGCGAAGGCCCGGACCGCCTTGACCCGCATCCGCCGCTGCATGTTGTACGGGTTCAGGATCTGGAAGTCACGTTCGATCTTCACCGGCTGACTGCACGAGAGGGTGACGTTGCGGAAGCGTATCGTCCGCTGGTCCTCTGCGAGCTGAAGCGGGTCGTTCGCCGTCACGCCGGGGAAGAAGTTGAAGACCACGGGCTCGTCGCCTTCCATGTTCACCACCTCGACGCGCATCTCGGCGGCGCTCGGCGAGAGCACCCGGCAGGCGAGGGTGGTCTCGAACGTCTGGAACCGCAGACGGGCGACGTGACCGTCGAGTGTCCGGTGGACGTCACCCGAGTCCGGCAGGAACACGGTGCGGTCCTTGAGCTTCCGGAAGAAGGACCCGGCCTCCGGCTGCTGCTGTGAGTTGGCCCCGTTCAGGATGCGCCCGGCCCGGACGTGCCACCACTCGACGGCGTTCTGCGGGTCGAGCCGGAAGAGCCCCTCGATCGGCGGCACGGAGATCGCCGACAGGCCGCAGACGAAACCGTCTCTTCGTGCGATGAGTCCCCGGCCGTCGAGGAACGTGAACTCCGTGTCCTCCGGGAGCGGAGTCTCGTCGCCGGGGACGAAGTTCACCGCGGTCTCGGCCGCACGGAACCACCGCTCGGGTCCCGTGCGTCCCGGCGTCCGGTTCGAGTGGATGTACGTGAGCCCGCGCACGCGTGCCAGTGCCCGTCCCGCCGGCGTGAGCGACAGGACGAAATCGCCGTTGTGGTCGGCGCCCAGGGAGTTCACGCGGCCGTCGTGAAGGACCGTCGGACCGCCGTCCGGGAGCGAGCTGTGACAGCTGTAGTCGGCACACCTCAAGAGCGCGTCCCTCACCGTTTCGTCACGGCTCTGCCAGTAGTACTGACCGAGGGCGTTCATCGTCAGCCAGGTGTAGCGACTGGCGGGGACGTCACGACGTTCGGGGAACTGTCCGTCCTTCCCGTGACGGGCCAGACGGCGCATCATCTCCCGACCGAGGGAGAGCCAGTCGTCACGTCCGAAGATGCGTCCGGCGGTGTAGACGTTCGAGGCGTGATAGGCGTAGTGGTTGGTCCCGGTGCCGACGTCCACACTGTAGCAGGTGTCCCGGAACGACGCCGGGTGGACCCAGCACCGGACGACGGCCTCGACGAGCCGGGTGAGTCCCCGTCGCCAGTATTCGGCCTGTTCGGACGGGACGTCGTCCTTCAGGAGTTCGTACGTCAGGAGCCACGCCTGGAGGTTGCGGTTCGGGGGGAAGTCGAGCATCTGCTGCCAGCGTTCGGGTTCGAGTGCGGCTTCCATGCCGAGTGAGGCGGCGTCCAGGAAGCGCCTGTCGCCGCGGTGCGGGTTCTCGGGCCAGTCCGTCTTCCAGGCGAGTGCCAGCGGGTAGACGAACCCCTGGTTCCAGAAGGTGAAGCCGTAGCGGTTCCGGCCCGCCCTGCGGACCTCACCGTTGCCGTCCTGGATGAGCCGGTAGAAAGCGGCCGCGTCCGCAACGCCCGCTCGGTACATCGCACGCGTGGGCAGCTCCTCGATCCCCGCACGGAACCGGTCGAACGCGTCACGGTCCGTCCCGAGCACACACCAGTGCCGTGCGGTGAGCAGGACGGGTTCTCCGGGCGGGGCGGGCACCTGCGCCCGGGCAAGGATCTGCACCTCGCCGGGCTGGACGTCCGACAGCGGGACCGAAAGGGCGTGTGTGCCCGCCGGCAGCGTCAGGTCTTTGCGTCCGACGACCTTCTTTCCCTGCACCACCTCCAGCGTCACCGCCGCCGACACGCCGCCGACGACGTTGAGGGTGAGGTGAAGGGGAAGGGGCTTCGTCGGGTCGTTTGCGAAGGGCTCGTCCGCGGAGACGATGAGTGCCCTGCGGACCTCGGCGGCGTAGCGTGCGAGAGTCGCCCCGTCGGCACGGACGAGTTCGAGTTCCGTGGGTCCGTGATGCTCGATGCGGAGCGAGGTGCGTCCCTGTGCATCCACGGGAAGGGGCTTGCCGTTCGCCCGCAGTGTGCATCCCTGCTGCCAGTCGGTGAGTTCAAGCGGGTTGATGCCGACGGCCAGGGCCGCCGGAAGACGGAGACGGGGGGGAGGTCCGGGCGGGGCGGGTAAGGCGACCATCCGTCCGAACCGCTCCGCACGGAGGAACCGCCCGCCCCAGAGGTCGACCCAGGCGTAGTGGGAGCGGTCGGCCTGCCGGTTCCGGACGATGTTGCCCCGCATGGGCGGTCCCGTGACGGCGCATTCGGCGAGCGGCAGTGCGAGCACCGCCCACCATCCTTTGGCGTCCCGGCCGGTTCGCGTCTGGACGAGGGCGGGGTCGGGCTTCTCGATGAGCGGCGCGGCCCAGATGCCGAACGGGAGCATGAGCCGTCGGAGGTTCAGCAGACCCCCGGCGTCGATCTGCACGTGCAGCCAGGGAAACGCCGACGTGTCGGTGCGGGTCAGGAGAAGCTCGATGGAATCGGCCTGCCAGACCTCCTCGGGATCGGTGGCCGTCCGGATCGTGTCGGGCGCCGGCTCACCGCATTGCACGCCCACGTACAGTGTGCCCCGGCAGAGGAGGAGGCGAATCTCGGTCCGGCGGTCGGACGGCTCCGGCTGTCCCGCGGAAAAGAGAGGTCCCAGCGGCGCGGCCTGCTGCCAGGCCGGCGCGGAGAGGGGGTCGTCCCCCGTGAGGGTCGGCGGCGTCTGCACACGGATGATGCAGCCGACGGGGTCACTGGGCCAGAGGGGCGCCGACGATTGCGCCGTGAGTCCCGGCGACGACACGAGACCCGCCAGACAGACACACAAGGAGATCCGGAGTGGTCGGTGAAGGCGATTCATCCGTGTCCTGAGCAAAACTGAATGGGTCCGTTCAGAGCCGAACGCGTCGGCCGGCAAGCACACAACGTCCGCCAGTCTGCCCTGCTTGAGGGACACTGTCAAGGGGCTTTCGAGGG
>DATKVD010000224.1:0-4337 GCA_035530235.1 Planctomycetota bacterium
TGTCGAGCGGGCGAAGGGGAACATCGTGGACGCGAGCTTTGACGTGCAGTTCGCCGCCCACAACCACCAGGCCACGGCCGCCGACGAGGTGTACGCCCCCGACGGACTCCTGTACGGGACGTACACGGTGCGTGTGGTCGAGAACCATGGAGACGTTGACGGACAGTACCTGGTGATATCCCAGGGGACCACGGGACAGACCATCCGGCAGGTCGACGTGGTGCTTCGGCGCAAGCCCCTCGAGATTCCCGACCTCCTGGCCGCCATCATGCTCTACAACCCGAGTGCACTGGAGTTGTTCCGGGGCGTGCCGCCCAACGTCTGCGGACTCGACACCAACCTGCCGGACGACATGCCGTTCTCGGACGTGAGAGCGTCGGACTGCACCCCCGGCTCGGGCGACGGCCCCGACGCCGTCGGCATCGGTGTGCACGACGACCAGTCGGTCACGGAGATCGTCGCGGCGTTGGGCAGTCGAACCTCACGGGTGATCGGGACCGACGGCAGCGGCAATGCCGAGTCGGCGTCCGTCTACAACGTGACGGGCGAGAACCCGACCGGCGAGACCGACCCCCTGACGGCCCCGGATATCATCGCGCTCGCCGAGGACTACGCCCAATGCGCCGACTACATCTACGACTCACGCAACTGGTACAACGGTGACGGGCAACTCATCGGGACCGGGAACCTCGGGACCACGACGACGCCGGAGGTTGTGGTGGTCCGTGGCGAGCCGGGGGAGAAGCTCATCCTGTCGGGCAATCTGACCGGGGCCGGACTCCTGGTCATCGACTGCGAAGTGGAGTTCAAAGGGACGTTCAATTATGCCGGTCTGATCGTCATCACCAGCCGTGGGGAGGCCACGGTGTCGCTCGAGATGATGGGAACGCCCCTGGTGATGGGGGGCATCCTGGCGGCCAACCCGGCCGATAACGGCGCCAGTGCGCTGGATCTGCGTGGGACGGCCGACGTGTTTTTCAGCCGGCAGGGACTCGCATACGCTCAGCAGGCATTGACCAAGAATGTAAAGTTCGAGACCCTCTTCTACACCGAGAGGAAGCCGAGCACAACGGATCTCGAGGTCCAGTAGCAGTCACGAAGAGGGGGTGAAGGGAAGGAGCACGGGTCATGACGCGAAGCGGAGAACGCGGACAGGCGCTGTTGGCGGCACTCATCGTCTCCCTGCTGCTGGGAACGGCTTGTGCGTCACTGGTAATCCTTTCCGTGGCCAACACCACCGCCAGTCAGACGGGCGTGAGACGCGCCGTGGCGCTGACGACGGCCGAGATTGGCGTCGAACGGGCGAAGGCGAGCATCGTCGACGGCGTCCTCGAGAGCCAGTTCGACGTGCACGGTCACCAGGCCGTCCAGAATGACGAGGTCTACGCCCCCGACGGGGACCTCTACGGCACCTACGCCGTCAAGGTCACCGAAGACCACGGGGGCATCGAAGGACAATACCTCGTGGTCTCCCAGGGCACCTCCGGCCAGACGACAAGGCAGATCAACGTCGTGCTTCGACGCACCCCGATCACGGTGCCGGACCAGTTGGCCGCCATCACGCTCCACAACCCGAACGCCCTGTCCGTGTTCTGTGGGGTGCCGCCCAACGTCTGCGGCATGGACACCGACCTCCCGAGCGGGATCAACTTCCCCGACGTGCGGGCCTCGGACTGCACCCCCGGCTCCGGGGACGGTCCCCACGCCGTCGGCATCGGGGTGCACGACGACCAGTCGGTCACCGATATCCTCGCGGCGTTGGGGAGCAGGACCGACCGTGTGACGGGCGTCTCCGACAACGGCACCTCCGAGGACGGCTCGGTCTACAACGTCACCGTCGAGAACCCCACCGGTCAGATTGATGACTCGACGGCCTCGGACATCTGTGATCTTGCCGAGGCGTGTGAAGCGGTCGCCGACTACGTCTATGACTCCCACTGCTGGTTCAACGGTCACGGCAAGGTCGTGGAGGACGGGAGCTTCGGCACGACGTCGGATCCGAAGGTGGTGGTGCTTCGCGACCCCACCAGTTCGAAGGTCAAGCTCGCCGGCTGTCTCACGGGCGTCGGCGTGCTGATCATCGACTCGGAGGTGGAGTTCACCGGGACGTTCAACTACGCCGGTCTCATCATCATCACCAACCGGGGCAACGCCACGGTTTCCCTGGAGATGATGGGGACCCCGTTGGTGATGGGGTCCATCATCGCGGCCAACCCGGCCGAGGAGAGCACCAGTGTGCTGGACCTGCGCGGCACGGCGGACATCTTCTACAGTCGGGAGGCGCTCTCCTACGCCCAGCAGGCCCTCACCGATCAGGCGAAGTTTCAGAAACTATTTTACATGGAAAAGAAACCCAATGCCGCCGACGTTCAGATTGAGACGGTTCCCTGGTAGGCTCCTGACGTGCGCGGTCCTGTGGACGGGAGCGATGCTCGCCGCCGCGGAGCTGCCCAGGAAACCCGAGGCACTGAAACCGGCCGAAGCCGTCGACGCCTACCTCGCCGTCGTCGAGGACAAGGACCAGACGCCCCTCAGACGCAACTACGCCGCCGCACAGATCGTCAAGCTGGGCGACGACGCCGTCGACCGGATCCTCGAACGCTACCGTGACGGATCCCACGAGCGTCGCGGGTATCTCGCCGAGATGCTCGCCCGCATGAAGAACCCGTCCGCACCGGCCGTCGAGACCCTCCACGAGGACCTCAAGAAGAACCGTCTCTCGGTCCATCCCAACGTCGTGAGGGCGTTGGGGGACCTGGAATGCACGGCGTCGGCGGGACTGCTCCTGGAGCTTCTGCCGCGTGCGGATGATGAGATGCGTCCCACGGTGCTGCGGGCCCTGGGCCGGCTGGCCGACGAGCGTGCCGTCGACGTGCTCCTGACGGGACTGGACAGTCCCGACCGTGCCGTGAGCGCCGTCTCGGCCGACGGGGTCATCCGGGTCCTCCTCAAGTTGAAAGCCGCCAAGGAGGCCAAGGGCTCCGGGAGTCCCTACCGTCAGACGCTCACCAAGACACTCGAATACATCGAGCACGGCAAGTGTGACAAGGTCCGACGCGTCCTGGTGGACGGCATGGGAAGGGCCGGGGACCGCCGGGCGGCCGACGTCCTCAGGAGGGTCCTGAGGGTGGAATCGGAGCCACTGCAGGTTGCCGCCGCCCGGTCGCTGGGCCAACTGAAGGACCTCCAGGCCGTCGACGGCCTCGCCGACACGCTGTTCACCGAGAAGACCTCCCTCAAGCGGGCCGCCCTCGATGCACTCGCCGCCATCGGCGACGACCGCTGCGTCCCCGTCCTCATCGACCGGCTCGACGTTGCCGGGGCCCGTGAACGCAGGGACATCGTCAAGACCCTCCAACAGGTCACCCGGCAGCGCTTCGGAGACAACCCCGTGCAGTGGCGACAGTGGTGGCAGGCACGGTCGTGACGGGAGCAGCGACTCCCCGCGAAGGAGCGGTCGGGGGAGCTGAACGTATCGGCTGGAGGCCGGAACAATGAAGCGCGCAGTGAACGGAGAGCGTGGAAGCATTCTGGTGGCCGTGCTGTTCATGGTGGTGCTCGTGGCGGCGTTCTGTCTGAGTTCGATCCTGATGAGTCACTCGGACAGTCGTCACGCCGCCTTCCTGGTGCACCGCACCCAGGCCCTCTACGTGGCCCAGGCGGGTCTCGAGGACCTGGTGCACGAGCTGTCGAACATGCGAAGCGCCAGTCCCGTTGACGACCCCTTCGTCTGGTACAACTCGCTCGCCGGCAAGACCCTGCGCGACGGGACCTGGCTGACCAAGGACGGCGTGAGCGCCGGACAGTACGACGTCTCGGTCTCGCAGGTCAACGTCGTGGACACCTGGGCACGCGACCTCGTCGTGCAGGTGAACGGATGGGTGCCCTCCTGGGACCACCCGCAGGCCGTCCACCGCACCATCGACGCGGTCATCCGTGTTGCCGTGGGACGCAGTGAGGTTTTCGACTATGTCTACTTCATAAATAACTGGGGCTGGTACTACGGCAACACGATCGTCGCGAACGGGAACGTCCGCGGGAACGGGCAGTTCGACGGCGGCGGCTACCAGGCCACCTTGAACGCCCTCCCACGGTTCGACCGGCTCGAGGGGACCGACTTCACCGGCTACAAGGACGACGGGGGCATCTTCGCCGGGTGGAACATCGTGGGGGCCTCCAACATGCGCGGCGACGCCAACACCCTCTGGACACAGGCCGACTCCGACGCCGGCAAGTGTGATCAGGAGGACGTCGGCGAGAAGAAGTGCCAGCACTCCTACCAGGACCGGGTCCCCATGCCCAACCTTTCCGACCTCAGTGTCTACGAGAACCTCGCC
>DATKVD010000225.1:0-11531 GCA_035530235.1 Planctomycetota bacterium
CCTGCCCAGTGAGTTCGAGTTCGACAGTGATTTCACCGCGACGCTCCAGTCGGGGACCATCGGCACGCCGATTCCCGAGCCGGCGACGCTGGCACTGGTGGGAACGGGACTTTTGGGATTCATCGGCATCATGCGCCGAAGGCGCCTCTGACGAACCGATCCTCGACATCAACTGAAAAAAGCCCCGCAGAAATGCGGGGCTTTTTTTCGCCCTCACCTGACACCGCGACGGCGGCCTGCGTGCGCTACCACCCGCGGCCCTTGAGTTTCGGACGCACAAAGGGGTCGTAGGCCGGCGGACGCCAGGCCGGGTCGTTCGTCAGGTGCGCCTTGTCCCACAGCACCTGCCGGTACTTCCACGACAGACGCAGCACGTGCTTCCCCTTCGTGAGGCGGAACGTGTCCGCGTCGAGCGTGAGCCTCACGGGATCGCTGAAGAGGTGCGCGGTCTTCGGGCTCAGTTCGCGGAAGCTCACCGTCTGCGGGTGCACGCGGATGTGCGTGACGCCCGGCTCTCCGAACGCTTTCCCGTCGACGCTGAGCCGCACCGGCGCACTCGCGTAGAAGGGCGTCGTGTAGTCGAGCCACAGACGATACCACCCGTCAAACGGCACGTCGACCGGGATCTCGAAGAAGCCGTCGCCCTTCTCTTTGCTGGTGACGTAGGTGGTGCCCGGCGGGCCCGCGACCGTCTGGAGGTGATCGGCGAGGTGCGCTTCGACCTGGTACGTTCGGACGTACGGAATCCCCGGCACGCGGACCATCACCTCCGCCAGCGCCGATGCATTCATCCGCGTGTCGTAGGCCACCACCTTGTACCACACCATGCGACCGATGCCGACACCGGTGTCCGTCACCTCGGTGCCCTTGACCGAGCGGATGAGTGTCTCGTTCGCGGGCAGGAAACCGGGATAGGCCGCGGCGTAGACGGAGAAGTGGCTGAAATCGGAGGCGGCGTGGGGGTCGGCCGGGTCGCCCGGGTTCCAGTTGAGCTTCACGGCGCCGTCGGGGAGCACGAGTGCCCGCAGGCCCACCGGTTTCGGTGGGGGGGTGGTGTCGCGAGGATCGACGCCGGTCGGTGCTGGCGCATCGGCGGGCTGAATAACAACAGCGTCAACACACAGATCGGCGCCCACCAACAGGACCTCCAGGCGTGCCTTGCCGCCAAGGGCGAACCTCTCCGGCCGTGACTGCCATCGCCAGTCAGGCGACGAAATCCTGCAGAAGCGACTCATGCCGTGGAGATAGAGGGGCTCGTTGGCCTCCCTCTGCCTGCCGGCGGACACGGACCACTTTCCCGAACCGCGCGTCCGCAGCCACACGCTGTATTGCCCCGCGGGCAGGTTCTTAAGCACCGGAAAGTCCATGTGTCCGATCTTCTCGTCCTCGTCGGGGGTCTCGGGCGTCACGCGGACGTAGCGGAAATCGGAGCACCCACCGTCGTAGACGACGCGCGCGGGCGGGGTGAGTTGGGCGCGCTCGGCTTCCAGGAACACGATGGGCGAACCAAGAGCGGCCGCCTCCTCCGAGAAGAGCCCCTCGAACCCCGAGTGCTCGACCGCGGTAACGGCGTAGAACGTGGGGACCGTCGTCGGTTCGAGTTTGTGCACGCGTTCCGTGACGAGGTCCCTGTTCAGGCGCACGTAGTCCCGGCTGCTCGTCGTCGTGGAATACACGTTATAGCCGGCGAGTTCGGCACACCGCCCCGGCTTCTCCCAGGTGAGTTTTCCGTTCTCGAGCTTGACGTCCTGCGGCGGGTCGGGACGTCGCGTGTACACCATGTACAGGTCCGGGTTGTCGAGCACGTCCTGCATGAAGATCACCTTGGTGTAGTCGGGGCTCGGGCGCGAATACGTCGCACTGTCCCACGTGTAATAGGTGCTGAAATAGCGTGTGAGGCGCAGGATGGATCCGGCGTCGCTCGACGGGATCATCACGTGCTGGCTGGCGACGTCGCCGTCCGTCCCGTTGGTGATGATCCACGCGGCGTCGCGCGTGAGGCGGCCGTAGTCGGTGACGACGTCGCCGGAATAATTCGCCCAGATCTTGATCTTGCCCGCGGGCCGACGCTCGGTGAAGAGGCCGTTCGGTGCAATCAGCTTCAGGTGCCTGCCGAATTCGCCCACGGTATGGGTCTTGCCGCCCGAGGCGTGGCCGACGAAGAAGCTTGCGGCGACGTCCACCTTGCCCGTCTTCAGGTCCTTGTAGAGGGCCTCGTAGGTGTAGCAGTTCCCCCAGCGCATCATCGTTTCGTCCGGGGTGAAGCCGAAGCCCTTGAGCGCCGTCGGAAGCTCGATGGCCTCGACGCGCTCGCCTTCGGGTTTCTTCGGGTCGATGACGAAGGCGTAGGGGGTCTCACGGTAGGCGACGGTCACGCGGGCGGTCTTCGCGGTCATGCCGAACTCGGTGTAGCCACCGCGTTTCGGGGGCTTGACGACGGCGAGGGATGCGAGCGTCTTCGTCTCACGGTCCCAGACGAGCACCTCGTCGCCCGCACTCGACCCCCTCAGGAGGAAGAGCTTGTTCGCGTCCACGGGGCTCCACATGAGCTTGTGGCCGCCCGGTGCCTCCTCCACACGTCCGGTGGCCAGGTGATAGACGGACGTGCCCGGCCGGCCGGGACTCTCGAAGAAGATGCACGCCCCGTCGGCGCTCCAGATGTCCCCCTCGCCGAAGTAGTCGGGCAGATGGCCGGCCGTCAGCCGCGTGAGGACCGCTCCGGTCGCCGTGTCGCGGTGGATGACCTGCTCCTGACCGTCCAGGGGATAAAGCGGCGCCCCGCAGCGATCCTTCACCGCTTCGAGCCCGTGGTAGCGCTTCGCCTTCAGGTTCTCCACGCGCGGCTTCACCCCCGCCGGGATGAGGGCCCCTCTCTCCTCGTCCGTCAGCCAACTCACCAGCGCGATCTCGTCGAGGATGAACGTGGTCGAGTTCTCGTGCAGGTCGAGCTCGATGCGGACGTTGCGTTTGCCCTTCCCGATCCCGTCGTAGTCGTTGAGGTCGATGACGGTGAGCCCGGTGGTCCAGCCGAGCTTGGTGTCGAAGCCGTTGATGCCGATGAAGACGCCCGAGCCCTTTTCGACGATCCGGCAGGTGAGGTAGTGGAACCTGTTGAGGTCCACGTCGCCGTATTCCTTGCAGAGGATGGCGCTGCGCCTGACGCCGGGCGCCACCCATGACCGGTTCCACGCGAAGCGCAGGAGCGACCGCCTGAGCGGGATGACGAGCTTCCCATCCTCCGATCTCATGTCCTTGATTTCAATGGGCATGGGGTTCCGGTTCTCGTCCCACTGATACCAGCCCTTCGTGTCGTTGCAGTACTCCCGGAAACCGTAGCGTCCCTGCGGCTCGGCCGCGCGAACGGAAGCCGCCGCCAGCAGGAGCACCAGCGTGACCAGCATCACCCGACTGCTGCACATCTCCTCCTCCTTTTCTCACCCGCGGGGGTGGTATTTGCGGTGGATGCTGCGAAGTCTCGACGCGTCGACGTGGGTGTAGATCTGCGTCGTGTCGATGCTGGCGTGACCGAGCATCTCCTGGACGTAGCGGAGGTCGGCGCCGCCCTCCAGGAGGTGCGTGGCGAACGAATGCCTCAGCGTGTGCGGGTGGACGTTCTTGGCGACGCCGGACTTGAGGGCAAGCTTTCGGATGATCTGCCAGATGCGTTCACGGTTGAGCTTGCGTCCGGTGCGGCTGAGGAAAAGTGCCGCCCGGTCCCTGCCCCTCACCAGGTCGGGCCGCACCTCCTCCGCGTACTGGGCGACACGCCCCGCGGCCGCCCGTCCCAGGGGCAGCACCCGCTCCTTGCCGCCCTTGCCCGTCAGACGGACGTAGGCGTACTCGAGGTTCACGTCCTCGACGGCCAGGTCCACCACCTCCTGGGCCCGTGCACCGCAGGCGTACATCAGCTCGAGGATGGCGGCGTTGCGGATGCCCAGAGGCGTCGAGAGGTCGGGGGTCGCGAGGAGCTGTTCGACCTCACGACGGGTGAGGACGTCGGGGAGGTTCCGCCAGGCCCTGGACGATTCGATCGTGGCGGCAACGTCCTTCCGGATCTGCCCCTCGGCCAGAAGAAACCGGTAGAACATGCGGACGGCGACGAGACGTCGGCTGACCGACGCCGGGGAGAGGCCTCGACGCTTCTCACGCATCAGGAAATCGACGATGTCGTTGGGCTTGAGCGCGTCCAGTCGGGAGAACCCCTTGCGCGAAGCGAACGTCAGGAACGCTTCGAGGTCCCGACGGTACGCCATGATGGTGTTGCCACTGAGTCCGCACTCGACCGTCAGGTAGTCGAGAAAGCGGGTGAGCAGCGACTCGAAGCGTCTCACGGCCGGCTCCCCTGAAGGACGGCCAATTTGGCCTTGCAAAGGCGGGGGTCCCGCGTATAATCTCCCGGGGTCCATCCCCCAGAACGTCCATTATAGACGTCCGGCGGAAGCGAACTCAAGGTCAATCCGGGAGTGGTGACATGGGTCGGACACATACCGTCGTTACCGGCGGTGCCGGGTTCCTCGGCAGTCACCTGTGTGACACCCTGCTCGAGAAAGGCCACCGTGTCACGTGTCTGGACAACCTGCTGACGGGCAGTGTGGACAACATCGCGCACCTCGCCGGCAACGAGCACTTCCGCTTCATCAAGCAGGACGTGACGGAGTACGTTTTCCTGCCGGGTGTCGTCGACAACATCCTGCACTTCGCGAGTCCGGCGAGTCCGATGGACTTCACACGGTTTCCCATCCAGATATTGAAGGTGGGGGCGCTGGGGACGCACAAGGCGCTCGGCCTGGCACGGGAGAAGAAGGCCCGGTTCCTCCTGGCCTCGACGAGCGAGGTCTACGGCGACCCGGAGGTCCACCCGCAGCGTGAAGACTACCGTGGGAACGTCAACCCGGTGGGGGTGCGCGGGGTGTACGACGAGGCGAAGCGGTTCGCCGAGGCCCTCACGATGGCGTATCACCGCACCCACGACATCGACACGAAGATCGCACGGATCTTCAACACCTACGGGCCGCGGATGCGCGTGGACGACGGACGCGTGCTTCCGCAGTTCATGACCCAGGCCCTGCGGGGCGAGGAGATCACCGTCTTCGGCGACGGCTCGCAGACGCGCTCGTTCACCTACGTCTCGGACCTCGTCGAGGGCATCTGTCTTCTGCTCGAATCCCACGAGCACATGCCCACGAACCTCGGGAGCACCGACGAGGTGAGCGTGCTGGAGTTCGCACGGGAGATCGTCTCGCTGACCGGCAGCGGGAGTCGCATCGTCATGCATCCGCTCCCGCAGGACGACCCGAAGCGTCGGAAACCCGACATCACGAAGGCGAGGACGCTCCTGGGCTGGGAGCCGAAGGTCCCGCGCGCCAAGGGCCTCGAGGTCACGCTGGGATATTTCCGCAGGAAGCTCGCGGAGACCGACGGGGCCCGATGACGGATGCGCGGGCGGCGTCCCGCGACGCGTCCCTCAACACACGTTCCGGGAAGAACCATGGGCGGCATACTCCCGACATACGAGGCACGAGGCGTCTTCGACGACACGGAAGCCGTTCAGGTGCTCATCCTCGGCGGCGGACGCGGCCAGCGACTCTACCCCCTCACCGCCACGCGCAGCAAGCCCGCCGTCCCCTTCGGCGGAAAATACCGTCTCATCGACATCCCCATGTCCAACTGCCTCAACTCGAGACTCAGCAAGATCTTCGTCCTCACACAGTTCAACTCGGCCTCGCTCAACCGTCACATCTGGCAGGCCTACCAGTTCGGTTCGCTGACGCGGGGATTCGTGGAGATCCTCGCGGCACAGCAGACGATGGACAATTCGACCTGGTATCAGGGGACGGCGGACGCGGTGCGACAGAACCTGGGGGCGATCGAGAGTCGCGGCAGTCAGTACGTCCTCATCCTGGCGGGCGACCACCTCTACCGGATGGACTACCGGCCGTTTCTGCGGGCGCACGTGGACTGGAAAGCCGACGTCTCGGTCGCGGTTCACCCGGCGAAACGACGGGAGGCTTCCGACCTCGGGATCGTGCGCATCGACGAGACGGGCCGGATCGTGGAATTCCACGAGAAGCCCAGGGACCCGAAGGCGCTCTCGCGGCTGGCCGTCAGGACCCCGGGCGGCCCCCGTCGATACCCCGCCTCCATGGGCATCTACATCTTCAACCACGACGTGCTGCCCGAGGTCCTCGCCGACACGTCACAGACCGACTTCGGAAAGGAAATCATCCCCGCGTGCATCGGGAAGTACCGGGTGATGGGGTATCCTTTCGACGGGTACTGGCGCGACATCGGGACGATCCGGTCGTTCTACGACGCGAACATCGAGATGGTCGCCCCGATCCCGCCGTTCAATTTCTACGACACGAGGTACCCGATCTTCACGCGTGTGCGGGCGATGCCGCCCAGCAAGATCAACCAGGCCGTCATCGAGCAGTGTCTCGTTTCGGATGGCTGTGTGGTGACCCGTGCGGAACTCCGGAACACCGTCGTCGGGGTGAGGGCCACCATCCGTCCCCAGAGCCGCATCTTCGATTCGGTCCTCCTCGGCGCGGACTTCTACGAGGACGAGCTGCAGCGCCCCCCCGGACAGGTCGGGCTGGGCATCGGGGAAGGGACGCATATCGCACGCGCCATCATCGACAAGAACGCACGCATCGGCGACAACGTGCAGATCATCAATCGCCAGGGACTCCAGGACTTCGACGGGCCCAACTACGTCATCCGTGACGGGATCGTCATCATCCCCAAGAACGCGGTGATCGAGCCGGGCACCATTATCTGAGTGTCGTGCGGACCCGACGGAGCGGTCCCAGTTTCCGGAGAAGGTCATGGCCAAGAAGCTCAAGGCCGCGGTCATCGGCTGCGGTGCCATCGCCCAGCACTGTCACCTCAAGGGATACGCCGCACACCCCGACGTCTCACTCGTCGCCGCCGCCGACATCGCACAGGCACGTCTCGAAGAGGCCAAGGCACAGTTCAAGGTCAGGAACGTCTACCTCCACTACGAGGAGATGCTGGAGAAGGAAACCCCCGACCTCGTGAGCGTGTGCACACCGAACTACCTGCACGTCGACTGCGTTCTCCGGGCCGCCGAACGCGGCTGTCACGTGCTCTGCGAGAAGCCGATGGCGTTGACCCTGGAAGACGCCGAAAACATGATCGCGGCCGTCCGCACCAACGACGTCCGCATGATGCTCGGGTTCACCCATCGGTTCCTGAAGGGCAACCAGGCCGCGAAGCAGATCATCGACAAGGGCTCCATCGGCCGGCCCTTCATGATCCGTGTGCGGTTCGCCCACGAGGGACCGGAGCCCGACTGGGCGATGAGCGAGTGGTTCTACGTCCCGCAGAAGGCCGGGGGCGGGGCGTGTCTCGATATGGGCGTCCACGCGATCGACCTGTGCCAGTTCTACCTCGGGCCCGTCAAGTCGGTCCAGGCCAACATCAAGACGATCGTCAAGGACATCCAGGTGGACGACAACGCGGTGCTGCTGTTCGAGTTCACCAGCGGGGCGCTGGGCTACGTGGAAGCCGGGTGGACCTCGAAGCCCGGGTTTCTCGGGTGCGAGATCTACGGGACCGAGGGGACGCTCATCGTCGACTACACGCACGGACTGCAACTCATCCACGGCAGTTCCTCGGCCGCCCAGGTCGCCAAGACCGGCGAGAGCGAGAAGATCGACGTGGACGTGACCGCCGGCGGGTGGGACGTCGAGATCGAGCATTTCGTCGACTGCATCCGCAACAAGACACCGTTCCTGGCAGGCCCGGCCGAGGGGCTCAGTTCCCTCCGCGTCGCACTCGCCGGATACGAATCGTCCAAGACCGGACGCAAGATCGTTCTCGATGTGTGAGCCGGCAAAGGAGGGACAGGTGCCCGGTCGTTCCCTGCGGAATCGCCTTCTCGCCGAACTGAAGAAGACCCCCGTCGTTGACTGCCATTCCCACACACAGAACCCCGAGGACTACACCAGGAAGGACTGGGGACTTTTCAACCTGATGAGCTACCTCGTCCGTGACCTGACGGGGGTCCTCGACTCGCCGGCGGCCCGGCCGCCCGCCGGCCGGGGCGCCGATGCCATGCGCTATCGCGAACTCACCCAGGTCATCGGCCTGCCCTCCACCGATGCGTTCGACCGGCAGAAAACCGACGCCGCCCGCTGGCGACTCTACAGGGCACTGCTCCACAACGCCGGCAACACCTCCTACGCACGACACGCCCTGGTGATGTACCGGGAGCTTTTCGGCCTTCGCGACCCCGAACTCAACGACCGCAACTGGAAGACCGTGCACGAGGCCATCCGACGGAAAACCAAGGACCCACACTGGTACGCCGAGGTCACGAAGAAGCGGTGCCAGCTCGTGACGGCGATACGGAACGTGACGCCTTTCGACGAACGATGGGACCCGGAATACTTCACACCCGTGGTCCGCATGGAATCGGTGCTGCGACTGGACATGCGTGAAGGTCCCGGGCACGTCCGGCGGCCCCGTCGGGAGAAGCCCTGGGGGGTCCGTTTCATCGAGCAGGGCACGGGCGTGCCCATAAGCGGGGTCAGGACGCTGAAGCGGGCGATCGCCCGGCTGCTCGAGGACTACCGTCGTCAGGGCGCCGTCGGGGTCAAGTTCGGACACGCCTACTGGCGGACACTTCATCACGACGACGTCCCGGACGCCGACGCGAACCGCGTGCTCGCGAAGCTGCTCAAGGGACGAAAGCTGACCCCCGCCGAGGTGAAGGCCCTCCAGGACTGGGGGTTCCGGCAGGTGGTCCGGACCGCCGGCGACATGAACATGGTCGTACAGATCCACACCGGCGTCCAGACCAACTGGGGACACATCCCCGACTCGAACCCGCTGCATCTGCTGAACGTCATCCGTGCCCACCGCAACGTCCGGTTCGACCTCTTCCACGCCGGGTACCCTTACGCACGCGAACTTGGGATGCTCGGCAAGCACTACCCGAACGTCTGGCTCAACATGTGCTGGATGTACGTCATCACGATGGCCGGCAGCCGGCAGATCCTGAAGGAATGGATCGACCTCGTTCCGGGACACCGGCTGTTGGGGTTCGGCTCCGACGTCGGGACGCCGGAATTCATCTACGCACACCTCGTGATGGCGCGCGCGTGTCTCGCCGACGTCCTGGCCGACAAGGTCGAAAACGATTTCCTCAGCGAGGAGGTCGCGATGCGGCTCATCCGGCAGATGATGCTCGATAACCCCTGTCAACTCTACGGCATCCGCAGACCCCGCACCTAGTCCTTCGGAGCGCACACATGAAGTATGGCTACTTCGACGACGAGAACCGTGAGTACGTCATTACCCGACCCGACACGCCCGAGCCCTGGTACAACTACATCCAGAACGACGCCTACGGCGGGCTGGTGAGTCACACCGGCGGCGGCCCGAGCTACCACCGTGATCCGAAGACCCGCCGGTTCCTCCGCTATCGCTACAACAACCTCCCGGCCGACCGGCCCGGACGCTACGTCTACCTGCGTGACGAGGACACCGGCGACTACTGGTCCGCCACGTGGGCGCCCGTCGAAAAGCCCCTCGAGGAGCAGTCCTACGAATGCCGCGTCGGACTCAACGTTCAGACCATCCGCACCAGCTATTCCGGCATCGCGGCCGAGATGACCTATTTCGTCTCGCCCGACCACGACGTGGAGCTCTGGCGGCTGAAGATCAGGAACGAGTCCGGACGCAGGCGCGTCCTGAAGACGTTTTCGTACGCCGAACTCGCGGTCTGGGGCACGCTTCGCGACCTCCTGAACATGGACAATAACCCCCGCTGCTCGCGCGTCGACTGGAGGGACCACACGCTGCTCCACTCGACCTGGAACGACCTCGGGACGTCGCTCGGCACGTGCACCTGGGTCCGGGTGTACGGGTACTTCACCTCGTCGACGCCCCCGGCGGGTTACGACACCGACCGGGACATGTTCATCGGCCGACGCCGCTCCGAGGCGAACCCCGTCGTCGTCGAAACCGGAAAACCCAACAACCACTGCGAGAACGGCGGATTGCCCGTCGCCGCGCTCTGTCACGAACTCACGCTCGACGCAGGCCAGGAAGCCACTATCGTCTATCAGATGGGCGTCGCCGACGACCCCGGGGACTTCGACGAGGTCCTCCCGATCTATCGCGACCTCCGGAACGTCGACCGGGCCCTCCAGAAGGTGAGGGCCCTCTGGGACGAGCGCCTCGGGGGCCTCCAGGTCAGGACCCCCGATCCCGAGTTCGACACCGTCTGCAACGTCTGGAACCCCTACCAGGTGGTGATGACGTCGCTCCAGTCCCGGACCTTCTGCTCCTGGAAATGGGGCACCGGCGTGGGCATGGGCTTCCGCGACACCAGCCAGGACGTCATGGGCGTCTGTCACATGATGCCCGCTCTGACGCGCGAGAAGCTCAGGCTCCTCATGAGCGTGCTCTTCTCCGACGGCACCGCCACTCACAGCTACGTCCCCTCCACCGACGAGTGCATCGACCGCGGTTTCTACGACGACCACCTGTGGCTGGTGCTCTCGACCTCGAACTACGTCAAGGAGACGGGCGACACGTCGCTCCTCGACGAAACCATCCGCTACATGGACAAGGGTGAGGGCACGGGCTACGAGCACCTGGACCGTGCCGTCGAGGGGACGATGGCGCTGCGGGGCGAGAACGGCCTGCCCCAGATCGGGCACGCCGACTGGAACGACGGGCTCAACCCGGGCCACCCCGAAAGCGAGTCGGTCTTCGACGCAATGCTGTTCTGCTGCGCGTGCCGCGAGATGACCGAGCTGGCGCAAGTCCTTGGCAGAAAAGAAGATGCGGCGAAATACCAGGGGTACTACGACGAGATGAAACGCCGCGTCAACGATCACGCCTGGGACGGGGCGTGGTACCGACGGGTGCTCCTGAAGGGCGGCGGCTGGATCGGCGGCAGCGACGCAAAGTTGGGCATGATCTTCATCGAGCCGCAGCCCTGGGCGGTTCTCAGCGGCGTCGCCGAAGACGACCGCGCCACCCGGGCCCTCGATTCCGTCCACGACCTCCTCGGCACGGAATTCGGCATCCGGCTCGTCTGGCCGCCATTCCCCCAGTACGACCCCGAGGTCGGCGCCATCTCCATCGTCCTGCCCGGCACCAAGGAGAACGGCGCCGTCTTCCACCACACCAACCCGTGGGTCATCTGTGCCGAGACGGTCCTCGGACGCGGCGAAAAGGCAATGGACCTGTTCAAGCGCATCAGCCCCGCCACCAAGAACAAGATCGTCGAGACGCACCAGATCGAGCCGTACGTCTACTGCCAGTGGACGGGGCTGCCCCCGTGGAAGCACCCCGGGCGGGGCGGAAACCCGTGGCTCACCGGGACCGCAACCTGGTCCATGCTGGCCCTCAGCCAGTACATCCTGGGTCTGAAACCGACGCACAGCGGGCTCAGAATCGACCCCTGTGTGCCGAAAACGTGGAAAAAGTGGGACATAAGACGGAAGTTCCGGGGGGCAACACTGAACATCCACGTGAAGAATCCGGACGGT
>DATKVD010000226.1:0-16210 GCA_035530235.1 Planctomycetota bacterium
AGTTCTTCAACCACGTATTGGACGTGCTCCAGGACAAACCGCGGCGTGTGCGTGCGATACTGCCGACCCATGTGAAGGTGCACCGAGCAGAACACACACTCGTAAGGACACCCCCGGCTGGTGAGCATGGTGAGGACGCGGTGGGGACGGAGCGTCCAGCGGCCGGCGTCGTCGCGACGGAGCCGGTGCATGTATTTCGGGAGGTCGATGCGATGGTAAGCCGGACGTCCGAGGGCGTCGAGGTCGGTCAGGTACGGCCGGCGCTCGGTCACCACGACCTCGCGGCGGTCCCGGAACGCGATGCCCTGGACCCCGTCGAGCGGCGTGCCGGCCTCGAAGGCCCGCAGCAAATCGACGATCGTCTCCTCCGCCTCGCCCCGCACGACCACGTCGAGGGCGGGCGCCTCACCGAGGACCCGGGCGGGCTCGACCGTGGGATGCGGACCGCCCATGAGGATCTTCGCCCGGGGCTGCACCTCACGGGCGATGCGCACGGTCTCGAGGGCGTTCGGATACTGGGTGTAGAACGGGTTGGAGACGCCGACGACGTCACAGGGGGTGCGGGCGAGACGTGCACGCACGTCCTCCCACGACGCCCCCACGTGCACCGGGCCGTCGTCGGTCACGGCGTTCATCCGGTCCAGGTCGTACGCGACCGCCGGGTCGTAGATCTCGACGTCGTGACCGGCACGTTCACACGCGGCCGCCAGGTACATGAGCCCGAGAGGGATCTCGAACGCTTCGGCCAGGGAGCCGCGCACGAACGTCGCCGGCGGCCGCACCAGCAGCAATCGCATCCGTGTCTCCTCACTCGAGTCGGTGTGATGCGACTATTCCCCGATGATCTTCATGATGACGCGCTTGCGACGACGACCGTCGAACTCCGCGTAATATACCTGCTGCCACGGACCGAGGTCAAGGTGTCCCTCCGTGACCGGCAGGATGACCTCGTGACCGATAAGCAGGTTCTTCAGGTGTGCGTCGCCGTTGGTCTCGCCGGTGCGGTGGTGACGGTAGTCGACTCCCTCGGGGGCGAGTTTCCCGAGCCACTCGTCGATGTCCTGGATGATGCCGCTTTCGGCGTCGTTCACGTAAACCCCGGCCGTGATGTGCATCGCCGAGACGAGCATGAGCCCCTCACGGATGCCGCTCTTCTCGAGGACCTCCGCCGCCTGCTCCGTGATGTTGACGTACTCCCGCTTTTTCCCCGTGTTGAACCACAGATACTCGGTGTGTGATTTCATGACACCTGCGCCCTCCGTGAAGTGATGATGGGTAACCGTCCGACCTGCACGGCCCCAGTCTAACCCCGTAGCGCCGGACGTCAAGCCGGCACCCGCCGGCACCTGCCCTTGACGTCGAGCCGCAATCCGGCATAATCTGCAATGAAGCGGCCTCGTAAGCCACTGATGAAGGGAGTCCCTTGCATGGGTTTCGTCACGTCCTGTCGGGAAGAACAATGAGCCTGCAATCGCTCAGAAGGGGCCTTTCTCGGCTTGCGCCCGTGTGGGCGTGCGTACTGACGGTCTTCGGGACCGCCGTCGTCCACGGCGGGACGCTGGAATACGCCTTCACCAAATACGACCCGGAGGTCTGGGAACTCCACGGCGTGACGGAGGCGGACTTCACGGCGGAGGGTCTGCGGTTCCGGTTTGCGGCGGGCGAGGAGCCCACACCCAAGTGGATCATCAGCAGGAAGTCTTTCGTGGACGACTACAACGTCCACGTGACGATCGACCGCAAGGCTTCGCTGCCCGGGACGGGGGCGGTGATCGTGTTCGACAACCCTCAGGCGAAACGCCGGGCGGAGATGTATTACCGGACGCCCCGGGAGAACGAACACGCCTACGGCGGGCTCACCTACTTCAAGGACGGGGTGAAGGTGGGCACGCGGTACGGGATCGTCGAGCCGAAGTTCCCGAGCCAGGAGTATTTCCGTCTCCGGAAGGCGGCGAAGCGTCTCTTCGGTGCATTCCCGACGAAGCACGGCGAGGGACTCATCCAGTGGCAGACCACCTGGTATCCGAGCATCGACCTCGACGAGGACTGTGACGAGTTTTACGTCGGGTTCATGGTGAAGCCGCCGGAGGGGGGGCCGAACCGGGGCAAAGCGACCGAGATGATCCTGAAGGGTCTGACGATCTCCGGGCCACGGGCGGGCGGACGCGATTTCGACACGAAGGAACCCAAGGTGCTGCGGTTCGACTTCGGCCCCGTGGACCAGGAGGTGGCCGAGGACTACTTCCCCGTCAACGAGTTCACGCTCTACACCCCCGAACGCGGCTACGGGTGGAAGACCACACTGAAGCCGATGCTGCGTCGCGAGTTCGAGATGCTCTCCAACGAGGAGTCCGTCCGACTGGGACTGGGGGCGTCCGTCGCCGAGGAGCGGTGGCGGGAACACTGTGACCGGACGCTCAACTGGAGTCGGCACGTCAAGCTCCGGCCGCTGCTCTCGACCCGTCACGGGTGGGACCGGATCGAGGCCCTCGGCAAGACCTACGACCTGAAGACGCCACAGGCGAAGGACCTCGTGTTTTCCTGCCGGCATTACGGGTTCCCTCACGACTACCGGATCGAGGCCGACCAGTGGGAGAAGCGCGGGGCGATCTACGTCGACGACGACCTCTCGAGTGAGTTCGTCGTGGACGTTCCCAACGGTCGGTATAACGCCATCCTCGGGGTCGGGTTCACCATCGGCGGTCCGTATCACAACGTGCCCACGTTCTTTTCCATCGACGCCGAAGGACTCACCGTGCACAAGGACCTGCGCGCCGACTGGGCACGCTGCAACCGTGTCCTCATCAACGACGTCGAGGTCAACGACGGACAGCTCAACCTGCGGTTCTTCGCCGACCGACGCGTCGCCATGAACGAGGTCGAACCGGCGAACCTCGGGTGCGGGTGGCTTGTCAACTTCGTGGTGCTCTGTCCCGCCGAGGACCCGGAAGTGCAGCGACAGGAGGAATGGCGGCTCATCATGGAGCGCTCCAAGCGCGTCCGACAGCTCACCTTCGAGCCCGGAAGTCCGGCACACGTCCAGCTCGTCGACGGCTACATGCAGCTCAAGGGCAAGCCCTACATGCCGGTCGTCCTTCAGTACGGCTACGCCTGGCCCCGCACCACCTATCACCTGTACACGTGGGCCAACTGCTACACCGAGGGACTGGCCTCCTCCGAGATCGGCGGCTCGGCCGCGTTCTTCCGACGCGACTGGGAGCAGATGAGTCACTGGGACAACTATCCCTGGCGGGCCATCGCCGCCATGAACAACGCCGTCCGACACGGCAACCTCGACTTCCTCTACTGTGAGAACTTCGTCTACATCGTCCCCCGCGCCATCGCAGGGGAGGGCGGGAGACTGGAGGACTCCCGCGGCCGGCAGAACCGCTGGAGCGTCAAGCCCCCCCTCGCCAGCCGACTCGCCATGGAGATCATCAAGGAGTCCTACACCATGATCTCCAACCAGCTCAAGCTGCACCCCGCCAACCCCGGGTACTACGTCTACGAGGAGTTCGTCCACCCCGAGGGGTATGGCTACGACTGGCAGTCGGTGACCAAGTTCCGTGACTATCTGCGGTCGCAGTACAAGGACGTCGCCGAGCTGAACAAGGAATGGAAATCGAGCTACGCGAGTTTCGACGAGGTGGCGCCCCCGAAGCGGGACTGGGACGAGGGACCGGAATGGCGGAACTTCTGGAAGTTCCGTCGTCACTCGATGACCCTGCAGGCGGCCAAGGCATGTGAGATGGTGAAGGGGCTGGAGCCCGAGCACACGACGATGGGACAGAAGTGCAAACCGCACCCGATGAGCACCACGTGGTACACGGCGGCGCACGTGGACCTGTTCGGGGGAGGCGGTCCGCCCGCGGTGCACCTTGCCGGGGCCACGCACTTCGGCAAGGCCACCACCTACAACGCCGGCTACTGGGACTGTCCTTACGCCTGGGTGGACGGCCGCCGGCAGCTCGACCATAAACCCAAGCCGCGCCGATACTTAGGGAAACAACTGCTCCCCGTCTACAACGACATGATCAGCCGGTATTTCCAGGGGGTCAAGGGGTTCTGGTCTGAGGAGTACAACGATGGTGTCCGTCACATGTTCCATCGGACCGACCTCATCAAGCGTGATTCGCCCAAGGGGAAGATCAAGACGTGGTTCGGGGACATCGTATTCTACGACAAGGAGGCCCACGAGTATGCCCCGGTGACGGCGTGTGTGCCGCCGCTCAGGTTCTCACGGGCGGTGCAGCTGGGCTACCGCCTGGGGCCGCTCTTTCTGCCGGCACGTCCCTTGCGCGGCAGCGTCGCGGTGCTGATGACGGAGGACTCGTTCCTCGTGAGAACAGCCGCGGCGGGCAGCGGTCGGTTCCTGGACGCCGCCGACGACCTTCTCGGACGCCTGCACGTACCCTACGACCTCCTGCGCGACGAGAACATCGATGAGCTGAAGCACTACCCCGTCGTCATCCTGGCGGGGTTCACCGAGACGGTCGCCCCGGCGGTCGTGGACGCCCTGAAGGCACACGTGGCACGGGGCGGCAAGGTCATCCTCTTCGACCACGCCCTGGGGTATGAGGCCCCGACACAGCAGATCGCCGAGACGGCCCCGGCCTGGGGCTTCCACGAACTCGCGGGCGTCACCTACCGCTACGAACGGTGGCCTCGACCCCAGGTCAAGGCCCCCACGTCCATCGTCGGCGGAGAGAAGTTCCTCAAGCGGGTCAAGGTCGGCGACGTCATCGCACCCAGCCCTTACTTCCCCCTCGAAGTCAAACTGGTTCCCGCCGAGGGTTCGACCGTCGTCGCGAAGATGGACGAATACATCGTCGGCGTGATGAACCAGGCCGCCAACGTCTTCACGCTGTCCCTGCCGCACCTGCGCGTGGACTGGCACGGGACACCCCCACTGGACGAGACCCTGGCGGCACTGCTGGGCGACGTGCTGGCCCATTGGGACGTCAGGCGTCCCGTCACGCCGTCGGACGGACTCCCGGAGGCGTGTGAGTTCCGCGGGATGACCGGCGACGGGTACTGGCTGGCGGCGGTCATGAACCGTGCCGACCAGAAGCGCTCACTCCCGTTCACCCTCGGCTTCCTGCCGAAGGGGGACTATGACGTCGTCGACGTGACCGGCGAGCGTCCGATCATCGTCAAGAACGAGAAGAAGGAGCTGCACCTGGCCATCGACGACGAGTTCCGGGAATCCCGCTGGGTGGCCCGGGGCGTGTCGAGCACGGAGCTGGCGACGAAGGGACTGAAACTCGAGGTGGACGGGATCATGGCGCGCGTGCTTCTGGTGCGACCGGCGGGACGGACCGTCTGGGTGAACGCCCCGGGATCCTCCCTGCGCCGGCTGGCCGGAAACGCCGGGGCCGTCGTGGTGGGGGACAACGCGACCCCCGCCGAGCTGGCCGCCGCCCGAAAGCTCATCGCTGCTGCCAAGGAACTCCTTGCCGTCGATCTCGCCCTCAAGAAGGCCTCCGAAATCACCATCGAGAACACCCGCAACGAGATCTGGGTGGACCCCTACGGACGGGAGAACCCGAGGAGCAGTCGACGTCAGCAGTACGGACAGGCCGGGGGATACCTCGTGAACGTCTTCGAGAACAAACCGGTCGCCGCCGACTCGAACCTCATCCTCATCGGAAGTGCACGCACCAACGAACTCATCCGCCATTTCGAGACGCCCAACACCTTCACCTACGACAAGGTGCTCGAGAAGGTCACCGCCGATTACCCGGGAAAGGGGAGGGGGCTCATCGAGCTGGTCGAGTCGGTGAACCGTCCGGCGTTCGACACGTCGAGCTTCAGTCATGACGCCGTCCTCGTTGCCGGTTCCGACGACGCCGGCACCACGGCGGCGGTCGAGCGGTTCATCGAAATCCTGAAGACGAAGGACGCTCCCGGGCCCGGCGGCGTTGTTGCGTCGCGCGACGCCGAGCCCCCCCGAAGATGACGCGTCACCCCCGTGCGCGACCGGCCCCGTCTCGCCGCATCCCGCCCGTTTAGCTGAAGGGACACCGTCCAGCCTTCCGAAAGATAATCAGGGGAGGAGGACGCCGTCAGGACCGGTTTTCGGTTTGACAGATTCGCCGCCCGGCGACTATGATGGCGAGGGACATGTCCGTCGTCGGTGAGGGCCGGTCATTTCAGGGAGGACCCATGGAACCGTTCAACAAGATCGCCCAGGAGCTGCTGGACGAGATCACGGGGATGCTGTCGGTCGTGGAGGCGGGAACCTACACGTCACTGGTGAACAACCTGCTGTCGGCGAAGAACGTGGTGGTGACGGGGGAGGGGCGCGGGCGATACGTGATGGGGACGTTCGCACGCCGACTGAGCCGGCTGGGCCGGATGGTGACGATGCAGGGCGAGGCCGTCGGGCGGAACGCCGGTCGGGGTGACGTGGTGCTGGCGGCCAGTCTCAAGGGGGAGCGTGGACCGCTTCCGGCCCTGGCCGAGGTTGCCCGCAAGCGCGGGGCACTCGTCTACGCGTTCGTCGGCGAGGCCAGCTGCATCCTCGCCAGTCACGCCGATTATGTGGTCACCATCGCCCCGCAGACGCGCACGCCCTTCGAGACCATCGCCGGGGCCGGACGCATCAGCACCCTCGCCTTCGACGAGGCCCTCATGATCTACCTCGACGTCGTCGTGACCGCACTCCAGGACGTCCTGGGCCTGGACGCCGGCGACGTTGCCGAGGCCGCCGGGGAGGACTGACGACGACGCGACGCACGTGCGTTTGACCTTGACTTTGGTTCGCCGAAAGACTATACTCTGGAGGTCTTTCAGCTCGCACACAATTCGGTGAAGCAGGATGTGGTGGGAGTAGCTCAGTTGGTCAGAGCGCCTGACTGTGGCTCAGGAGGTCGGGGGTTCAAGTCCCCTCTCTCACCCCATTTTTCTGTACCCGTCTCAGCTCCGGGAGATTCATGAATTCGCGGGAACGTCTGCTGGCGGCCCTTGATCTGAAGATGGCCGATCGCGTGCCCGTGTCCACCTACTCCCTCGGCGCGGGCACCGGACATTCGTTTGAGTACAGCGATCCCTCCTACGCGCGGCTCGTCCGCGTCATCCGGGAAAAAACCGACCGACTGTTTGAATGGAGTCCGTCATCGAATCACCGGTTCCTGCACTCGGCCCATCCGGTGGAGATCGACGAGACCACGCGCCGCGAGGACGATGCCACCGTCACCGAGCGCACCGTCCGCACGCCGAAGGGAGACCTTCACCAGGTCGTGAAGGTGGTGGACGACATCCACACCGTCTGGCAGACCGAACACCTGTGCAAGACCATCGAGGACGTGGAGAAGGCGCTCTCGGTACCGTACGAGCCGGTCGCGTACGACGGCACGGGCCTTCACGAAACGGAAGCAGCGCTCGGCGACGGGGGCATCCTGGTGGATGACGCCAGCGATGCGCTGTGCAGCGTCGCGCCGCTGATGGAATTCGGCGACTACACGGTCTGGGCGATGACCGAGCGCGAGCATTTTCAGAAGACGCTCGACCGCGTCCACGAGCGGATCATGGAGAACCTGCGCCGCCAGCTGGACGTCTGCGTCCTCCCGCTCTATCGCAGCTGTGGCTCCGAGTATGCCACCCCTCCCTACCTTCCCCCCGAACTCTTCGAGCGCTACGTCGTGCCCTACGCGAAGGACATCGTCGAGCTGATTCACTCCCGGGGGGCCAAGGTCCGCATTCACTGTCACGGGAAGATGGGTCGGGTGCTCGACATGATCGCGGCGACCGGTGTCGACGGGATCGATCCGTGTGAGCCGCCCCCCGACGGCGACGTCGAACTCGCGGAGGTCAAGAAGCGCGTCGGCGACCGACTTTGCCTCTTCGGGAACATCGAGCTGAAGCTGCTGGAGCGGGGAACGCCCGATGACGTCGAGGCCGAGGTCAAGCGCTCGATGGATGCGGCCAAACCGGGCGGCGGCTACGTCCTGCTGCCCACGTCCATTCCCTACGGCTCGCCGCTTTCCGAGAAGACCGAGGAGAACTACCTGCGCTACATCGACGCCGCCTTGAAGTACGGAAAATATTAGGAACGTCCGGCGGCGCTCACGGGGATGCGCCGGCCGGTTTCAGCTTGCCATGTCGCCTGCTCCGTACGTGATTCAGGACGACCGTCATGAAGAAGTACCGCTGGCAGATCCTGTTGAGCGCATCGCTGGTGGCGCTTTCGGCGGCGCTCTACCTGCTGCACTACGCGTTCTTCCGTGATGTGCACCACATCTTCATCTACCTCGTCGGCGACGTCGCCTTCGTCCCCATTGAGGTGCTCCTCGTGACGATCATCATCCACCGTCTCCTGAGCTTCCGCGAGAAGCGGTCCATGCTGAACAAGCTCAACATGGTGATCGGGGCGTTCTTCAGTGAAGTGGGAACCAAGCTGCTGAGACGGTTCTCACAATGTGACGCCGATCCGGATCGGCTGGCGGAGAGCTTCGCGGAAGTGAAGGACTGGACGGACGATCAGTTCGCCTCGGGGGCGGGTCGGGCGGTGCTTCGCGACCTGACGGTGGACCCGCGCAAGGGCGACCTGCCGGGGCTTCGCGAGTTCCTCGCCGCCAGGCGGACGTTTCTTCTGGGACTGTTGGAGAACCCGAACCTGCTCGAACACGAGCGGTTCACCAACCTCCTTTGGGCGGTGTTTCACCTGGCGGAGGAACTGGAAAACCGTCAGGAATTCGGAAAGCTGCCCGACACCGACGTGGCACACCTCGCCGGGGACATCCGACGCGCCTACAGCCGACTCCTCGTCGAATGGCTGGCCTACATGCGACACCTGAAACGCGACTACCCGTACCTCTTCTCACTGGCCGTGCGCACCAACCCCCTCGATGCCTCGGCCTCGGTCGTCGTCGCCTGACCGGAGATGCCGCTCGGGCAAGCGTCGGGACTGCTCAGCTCCCAATGAGAGAGCGTCCGCCCGTCTCTACCCGCTCGGCTGTCCCAGGACGCGCGGCGAACGTCACCGACCCGGAGCGTGTCAAGCGAACGCGAGCGGTTTCGGGACCGAGCTGACCTGTTATAACATTGTTATAACAGGATGGCGGACCGCTTGGGACACGAACCGGGAGCGTCTCAAGGAAGGTCCAGGGATGGGCGAGCCGAGCTGGTCTGTTATAACATTGTTATAACAGGATAGCGGGGCCGCCCGGGCGACTGGAGTCAATAACGGGTGGCGGGGATTCCGTTCTCAGTCCTGGGGAATCCGTTGCTCACGGTCCGATTTGTCCGCGTGACGGGGCCGCTTCGGCCCCGAAGGGGTCGGAAGGATTTAGCCGGGGGCGCAAGCCCCCGGTCGACGGCGTCAATTGAACGCCAGCCCCGAAGGGGCGGCAGATCCTTTGCGGGCACCCGGGAGTTTCTGTCGCCCCGTTGGGGCTTGGCCGAGCATGAGGACCTCCTACCGGGGGCTTGCGCCCCCGGCTATTGACCGACGCCCCTCACGGGGCTTGTTGTCAACGGCAACAGTTCGTCCTGTTACAGGCTCTCAGCCTTCAGTCTACGGCCTGTCGTATCTTCCCATCCCGTAGAACGTCTCGAAGAACGTCCGCAGGTTGTCGAGGACGGAAGGCGTGAGGATCATGTTGGTGAACTCCAGCACCAGTCCGCCGCCGGGGGCGATTTCCTTCATCAGGGAGCGGTTGTGACGGATGACGTCCTCGCGTGAGCCGTGGGCGTAGATGCTCTGCACCGGACAGCACCCCCACAGCGTGAGGTCTCGGCCGAACTCCCGCTTGATGCGTGCAAGGTCCATGCACTCGGGCTGCACCGGGTTGATGGCGGTGACGCCGATCTCGATGAGGTCGGGGAGAAGCGCTGTCAGGTTTCCGTCACTATGGTAGAGGATGTGAACGTCCGGGTTGAACTCGCGTGCCGCGGCGACGGCGTCCGCGTGCCAGGGCCTGATGAAGCGTCGATAGAGGTCGCGTCCGACCATGAGGCCCTTCTGCGTGGCGATGTCGTCGCCGATGCGGATCACGTCGGCACCGGCCTCGGCGAGGCGACGTGCTTCGAAGACACGCCGCCTGCCCAACTTCGTGAAGAGCGTGTCGACGTAGTCGGGGCGCTCGTAGAAGTCGCACATCATCTGCTCGAGACCGCGCATCATGTAGGCCGTCTCGAGGATGGTCTGCGACATCTGGCCGACGACGGTGTACCCGTCGGCCTTCGCGGCGGCGATCTCCGTTTCGAGATGTGCGTGTCGAGCGGGATCGGTGAAGTCGGGCCAGGGGTAGCGATTGAGTTCGGCGACCGTGTTGACCCCGGCCAGGGGGTGATAGGTCCTGTGCCCGGCGTGATACCCCTCGACCGACTGCAGGGGCACCTGGGCGATGCCCCACACGAACCAGATGGCGGCGTCGGGGTTGCGGAGGTCGCCCAGGTAGGGGAGAAACCGTTCGCGCTCGGCGGTGTAGTCGAACGTGACAAACTCGAAGTCGCCCTCGAGGCAGAACGCCCGGTGGTCGGCATCGAGTCCCATCGCGTCGACCAGTTCCACGACCTCAGGATGCGGCGACCGCCGGCACACGGGAACCCGGTCGGCCTCCTGATGTGCAAGGATCCTTGCCACCCGCTCGCGATTCCTGTACGTCATCTGCTTGGTTTTCCTGAGGGCCTGAGGGCGGGGCACGCGCCCCCCCAATGAGAGAAACGCCGGGTGTCGGGGCGCCCGTCGTTCCCGCATCCTGACTAGGTTCTGTCTGAAAACGCGACGCTGTGCCACGGCTGGCTTGTCCAGCCGTGCGAATGCAACCAGAACACGGCTTGCGAGCAAGCCGTGGCACATCCTCCAGTTCAGCTGCCAGAGTTTTCAGACAGAACCTAGTCCCTGGCGTATGGCGAGCCGCCGATGCGCACCTTCAGCTCGGTGAACCTGCCGTCTTCCATCCGCGCATGCTCGACGTAGACCCGGGTGCCGTAGAAATCGATGAACGCATTCGGGTACGGGTAGACCACGCTGCGGATCAGTGCGTAGGTGTGCTCGATGGGCGCCGAGAGATCGATCCGGTTGTCGTCGGCGCTGAGGGGCCGCGTGTAGGGCTGGGTGCCCTCAAGCTGCTGCTTCATTCGCGGCGGATTTCCGTCGATGATCGACTGCATGTGGTCACGGACGAGCTTGCCCGTGGCCTTGCCGAGTTTCTCGACAAGCGTGGCGGCCGTCTCGTGCTCGTCGAGGGGCACCTCGGCCTGCGCGAAGATCTCGCCCTCGTCGATGGTCTCCTTGAGCCACTGCAGCGACGTGCCGGTCTTCCTGAAGCGCCCGCGTATCGCATACTGAAGCGGCTCGTTGCCCGGTGCGGAGAACACCTCCGGGTCCGGGCGCCGGCCTTCAGGCAGCAGCATCGCCGGGTGACACCCGATCCACCCATAGGTGGGAATGTGGAGGACGTCGGGTCTGATGATCTGCTTCCAGCCGAGACACATCCCCAGGTCCGGCTTCAACTCCCTGATGGCGGCGGCCACTTCCGGTGCGTTGATGTCGGTGATCTTGTGCAGGGGGAAGCGGTGCTTTTCGGCAAGAAGAGAGAAGTCGGCGGGGTCCATGAACAACCTGCCCCGCTCCCTGACGGTGAACACGCCGACCACGTCGACCACCCCGGCGAGTTCCTCCAGGGCCCAGCGCCCGATTTCGTTCATCGTCGCATAAACAACTCTCATACGTCACACCTCCGGTGAGGCGCCCCGGCCGTCGTCAGAAACTGTTCTTCTTGACGAAGTCGATCAGCTCGTCGAGGTTGCCGGTCGCCAGGCAGACGGTCGTGTCGGCGGCGCCGTAGTAGAGCATCACCTCGCGCGTCTTCGCGTCCACGATCGCCGCGCACGGGAAGCACACGTTGGGCACGTCGCCGTAACGCTCGTAGGGCACCGTCGGGTGCAGCAGGTACCGCTTCGTCCGGTAGAGCACCTTCCACGGCTTTTCGAGGTCCAGGAGTGCCGCGCCGACGGCATAAACGTAGCCGCTGCACGTGATGCGCACCCCGTGGTAGATCATCAGCCACCCCTCGTCGGTCTCGATGGGGACGGGCCCGGCGCCGGTCTTGCCGCCCTGCCAGCCGCCCCGCGGACCGAAGATGTAGTGATGGTTCCCCCAGTTCACGAGGTCGGGACTCGTCGCGTAGAAGATGTCGCCGTAGGGCGTGTGACCGGTGTCGCTGGGGCGGTGGAGCGCGGCGTATTTCCCGCCGACCTTCCGCGGAAAGATCACCCCGTTGCGGTTGTAGGGAAAGATGATGTCGGCGATGAGCGTGAAGGCCTTGAAGTCCACCGTGCGTGCGGCGCCGATGTGCGGCCCCGGACCGGCACAGTAGTTGCACCACGTGACGATGAACTCTCCCTCCAAGGGGGTCACGCGCGGGTCGTAGGGGTTGACCGGGCCGCCGGGGACGGCGTCCGGGTCGTCCGAGACCACGACGATCTTCTCCGGGTCGATCTTCCAGTGGATGCCGTCTTCGGAGAACCCGACGTGCATCTCGCACTCGAGGTTGGTCGTATCGACGCGGAAGACCCCGGCGTAGCCCTTGCCGAAGGGCACCGCCGCCGAGTTGAAGATGGTGTTCGCCGTCGGCACGGCTTCGGCGGTGATGATCGGGTTCCCCTCGTAGCGCTTGAGGACTGTTTCGTTGGCCATGGCTCCTCCTCGCCGGCGAAATGGACTGTAATCTGAAGCGTCTCAGGGTTACCATTGTAGCGGCGGGACAGACCGCGTGAAGAGAAAAAGGGGGAGAAGAGATGTCCGGAAAGATCGGTCGGATGGTGTTGACCGCCTGGGTGGCGGCGGCGCTCATGGGTGGGACGCTTGCGGGCGAGGAGACGGTGCTCGTCGATTTCGAAACGCCTGACGCGCTGCGCATGCTCGAGGGACGCGCGAACATCGAACTGGTCGCCGAACACGCCTCGCAGGGAAAGACGTCGGGCAAGGTGAACCCGGGCTTCGTGGTGGTCCTGGCCCGCTGGACGCGCATGCCGACGGACTGGTCGGGGTGGGACGAGCTGCGTCTCGACGTCTTCAATCCCGGCGACGCCGCCGGTGGATCGATGTGGATCTCCGACGCCGAGGGCAACGACTACTGGAAGCGGCACAACAGCGCGTTCACGCTGCGCCCGGGCGCCAACACGCTGGTCATCCCCGTGGGCGGACTCTACCGCGGGGAGAAGGGCTCGGGACAGTTCCTCGACCCGAAGACGATCACCCAGGTGACGATCTCGCTGCCGAAGACGGCCGAGGCCTACTACATCGACAACATCCGTTTCGTCAAGGGCGCCGGGAAGGTCGAGACACAGCTCCTCATCGGCTTCGAGGAGGGCGAGCAGGCGAAGGCGAGATGGAACATCGAGGACTGGCCTCCCGACCGGCCCGGGAGGTCCACCACCGAGTTCGTGGCCGACCACGTCACCGAGGGTGCGCGCGCGCTGAAGTACGACTACCGCGCCAACGGCAGCGCACTGGTCATCCACAGCGTGCCCCCCGACTGGTCCGGCTACGACACGCTCGAGATCGACTGCTTCAACACGTCGGATGAGACGCAGCGTCTGAGCGGGTGGTTCCGCGATGCGGAGGCCGACAAGTCGGGCGGATACTGGGACCGTCACAACTACTCGAAGAACCTCCCGCCCGGCAAGTCGACCCTCCGGTTCCCCGTCGGCGGACTCTACCGCGGCGAGAAGGGCTCGGGCAAGTTCCTCGACACGAAGGCGATGGTCTCACTGTGTCTGGGGATGAGGGGCGTGACGGTCTACTTTGACAACGTGCGTCTGGTGAAGGGCACGGAGGAGATCGCGGTGGCGGGACTGCGGAAGTTCGACTTCGGCCCGACCACCTCACCGAACTTCCCGGGCTTCACGGCGGTGCATCCCGAGACCGTCTACGACGCACAGCGCGGATACGGCTGGGTGGACGGCAGACCCGGCGACGCACGCAACTACGAGCAGCCCGATTCACTCCTGTGCGATTTCATCCGGCTCGACGGACACCGCTTCGCCGTCGACGTGCCGAACGGGGAATACACGGTTCACGTCAACCTCGACGGCCCGGGGATGTGGGACTACATGTCTTTCCAGAGCCGCGCCATCGAAGCCGAAGGCCGCGAGGTCTTCCGGCAGACACTCTCGAGCGAAGCCTTCCTCCGGGACTGGTACTTCCGATACGAGAACGAGGAGGACCTGCCCGGCAAGGACATCTGGAAGGTCTACGTGGGCGAGCGGTTCGTGCCGAAGACGTTCAAGGTGACCGTCGCGGACGGACGGCTCGACCTGCGGTTCACCGGCGACACCTGGGGACTGACTCTCGGCTACATCGTGATCTATCCGGCCGCCGAGGAAACCGCCGGCAAGCAGTGGATGGACCAGATGAACGACCGGCGGAAGCAGTCGTTCTGCACCAACTACGCCGAGGTGGTGCCGACGGGCGATCCGAAACCGGCGGGCGTCGCCGGTGCAGCGCCCGGGGGATTCATTCTGTTCAGTCGCCCGATTGACAGAGAGGTCACGTTCAATTCTGCGCCGACCGCCGGTGATACGCGTACGCCGAAGATCGACTGGGCCGCGTGTCCCGGGGAATACGAGTCGTTCAGCTTCTCGGTGTATCCGCTCAAGGACTGCGGTGACTTGACGCTGAAGATCGGCGATCTCACGGGTCCGGGCGGTGCGCGCATCCCGGCGTCGGCGTTCCAGCGGCGCGTCATCCGCTACAAGTTCAAACGCATCGGCTCCCGCGTGTTCAGCTCCTACACCTACAAGCCGCACATCCTCGTGCCGTTCGACACCTGGCCCATCGCCAAGGACGTCACCCGGCGCTTCTGGCTCACCCTCAAGGTCCCCGACGACGCGACGCCCGGCAAGTACACCGGAAAGGTGGAGGTGTCGCTGGCCGGGACGACGCACGTCATCCCCGCCGCGCTCGAGGTGTATCCGTTCAAGCTGGACGAGCCGGCCATGCCGATCGGGATGTTCGGCGGGTCGCGGCCGTCCTACTGCGGCTACTGGGACGAGGACCTGAAGCAGGCGTTCGGGGTGTGGAAACGCACCGAAGAGGTGATCGTCGACCAGAAGGCGCACGGGATGACGGCGGTGACGCCGATCGCGCCCGGCTTCCGAGGCTTCCAGGACGGCAAGGCCGTCTTCGACACGACCGACGCCGACCGGTTCATGGAACTCCTGCGCAAGCACGGGTTCCACCACGAGTGCTTCACCTACGCCGGGATGTTCCGTGTGCGCGAGGGCGACCTCGAAGCGGACACGCAGCGCCAGTACGGCATGTCCCTGGAAAACGCTATCAAGCTGGCGTACGAGGGACTGGGCGCTCACATCAAGCGTGCGAACTGGCCGGTGAAGATGGCGTGGGCCCTGGCGGACGAGCCCCTCATTCACGCCATCTCTGCCGAGACGGTCATCAAGGTCTTCAAGGCCCACCGTGCGGCGGCCCCCCAGATGCAGTTCGTCATCGAGGACGCGATGGGCAATCCGGACCACTACGTGGTCATCCCGGCGTGCGACATCATCTGCGGGAACTCACCGCGTTACGCCGTGGCCCGCGCCGTCAAGGAGCACAAGAGCCGATACTGGTTCAACAACATCGGCACCGACCGCTTCGTCTTCGGATGGTTCCTGTGGAAGGCGAAAGAGGAGATGGGCGTCGAGGCGCTGTTCCAGTGGGGCTACTCCACCAACAAGGCCGACATCTACTACGACTTCGACGGCTCGGAGCCGGACTCGGGGTGCTCGTTCACCACCAGCAAGGGACAACGGGCGATGCGGCACTGGGAACTCATCCGCGAGGGCGCCGACGACCACCGGTACCTCCAGACGCTCGCCAACCTCATCGCGAAGGCCCGGAAGACGGGCACCCCCGCGCAGAAGGCCGAAGCCGCGGGGGCGGCCGCCACCATCAGGATGGTCATGAGCAAGGTGAACCTCGAGAACAAGCGCGAACGTCCCTACACCCAGGCCGACCTCGAGACCTTCAAGCGCACGCTCGCGAAGCACATCATGGCACTGAGATGAGGCCGAAGGCTTAACCGCAGGGGCACGGCCCCGATGCATCGGGGTGCCCCTACATTTTCCTTCACATCTTCCGCATGCCCCTGCTAAAATACCTCTTCCAGTTGCCCGCCACCTGAACAACGGAGGACTATCATGCCCCTCGCGACTCACAAGGACATCGCCAAGTGCGTCCGAAAGGTCGTCGGCGAGACCC
>DATKVD010000227.1:0-10467 GCA_035530235.1 Planctomycetota bacterium
GAACTCGACACCGTCAAACGCATGGTCACCGAGGACATGAGCACCGCCATCCCGCTCGACGTGCCCCTGGTCGTCAACCTCGCCACCGGAAAGAACTGGCGGGAGGCGAAGTGACTCCGACGCGTCGGGGTCATCCGGATATGGGACTTGGATACCGATGGGTCGAGTATTCGTCATTGGACTTGCCGGAGGCATCGGGTCGGGCAAGAGCACCGTGGCGGCCGAGTTCGGCCGACGGGGTGCCGAGGTGCTGGACGCCGATGCGATGGTGCACGAGCTGCTGCGGGAACGTGCCATCATCGCGAAGATCGTCCGTCGGTTCGGAAAGGAGGTGCTCAAGTCCCGAGGCGGCATCGACCGTGAGAAACTCGCCGCGATTGCGTTCGGCTCCGGACGGAAGATCCGCGACCTCGAAGCGATCCTGCACCCCCCGGTCGTCCGCCGGATGAAAAGACGTATCGCCGCACTTCGCCGCGCCGGGGACAGACAGGTCGTCGTCATCGACGCACCGCTGCTTTTCGAGGCGAAGCTCGACGCGTTGTGTGACGAGATCATGTTCGTCGACGTGCCGAAGACCGAGCGCGTGAAACGCCTCAGGAGGTCCCGCGGGTGGACCCGCACCGTGCTTGAAAAACGCGAAAAGCGTCAGAAACCACTTGACTATAAACGGGAAAATGCCGATACCGTCATGCGGAACGCCGACGCCGAAAGCCGGACACGGACACTGGTCCGGAAGCACTGGCGACGGATCCGACAGTTCCTCAGTGACTGACCCCGGTACCGTCCACGGCAGGATTTCTCCCGTTTGCTCACATACACACTGTCGTGCGAGAGGAATGCCAGATAACCCCATCACACCTTCTGTCTCTGCAAAGGAGTCCTGACATGGCTGGGTCAAAACCCAAAGCCACCCCCACCAAGGAGAACCAGAAGTACGAGGACGTGAAGAAGGGCGAGATGCACATTTCGGAACTGCAGAAGATGACCATGGCCCAGCTCCTGAAGGCCGCCAAGGCCGAAGGGGTGACCGAGTACACGGGACTCAAGAAGCAGGAGCTCATCTTCAAGATCCTCAAGAACCGTGTCAAGCAGAACGGGCTCATGTACGGTGAGGGGGTGCTGGAGATCCTGCCCGACGGGTTCGGCTTCCTGCGTTCTCCCGACTACCAGTACCTGCCGTGTCCCGACGACATCTACGTTTCACCATCACAGATCAAGCGGTTCGGACTGCGTCCGGGGAACATCGTTTCCGGTCAGATCCGTCCGCCCAAGGAGAAGGAGCGCTACTTCGCGCTCCTGCGTGTCGAAGCCGTCAACCACGACAACCCCGAGACACTCCAGGACCGTGTCAACTTCGAGAGTCTCACCCCGCTTTTTCCGGACCAGAGGCTCGTCCTCGAGTACCCCGGCTGCGACATCTCGATGCGCATCATGGACCTGTTGAGTCCCATCGGCAAGGGACAGCGCGGGCTCATCGTCGCGCCGCCCTACACCGGCAAGACCGTGCTCCTGAAGCACATCGCCAACTCCATCCTTCACAACAACTCTGAGTGCTGCGTCATCGTGCTCCTCATCGACGAGCGACCCGAGGAAGTGACCGACATGAAGCGCTCGGTCGACTGCGAGGTCATCAGCGCGACGTTCGACGAGCCCGCGTCGCGTCACGTGCAGGTGGCCGAGATGGTCATCGAGAAGGCCCGACGCATGGTCGAGTTCGGCACGGACGTCGTCATCCTCCTGGACTCCATCACCCGTCTGGCACGGGCCCACAACGTCGAGATGCCGCACTCGGGGAAGATCCTCTCGGGCGGCATCGACTCCAACGCCCTCCAGAAGCCGAAGCGGTTCTTCGGGGCCGCCCGGAACATCGAGGAGGGGGGCTCGCTCACCATCCTCGGCACCGCGCTCATCGACACCGGCAGTCGCATGGACGAGGTCATCTTCGAGGAGTTCAAGGGTACCGGCAACATGGAGCTACGTCTCGACCGTCGTCTCATGGAGAAACGTGTCTTCCCGGCCATCGACGTCGCACTCACCGCCGTGCGCCGTCCCGAACTCTACTGCGACGACGAGGAACTCCGACGCATGTGGGTCCTGCGCAAGGTCCTCAACGAGATGAACCCCGTCGAGGCCATGCAACTGCTCATCGAGAAGCTCAAGAAGAGCAAGTCGAACGCCGAGTTCCTCATGTCGATGAACACCGATAACATGTGAGGACGGCGGGCTGAAGGCTGCAGGCTGAAGGCTGCAGGTACAGCAGAATGGGCACAAGAGACCGGAGGCGGCCCGAGGGCCGCCTCTGTTTTTCGTGTCTGACACGGCGGCTGTCCTGCATGGAACGAATTGACTTCAGGTTGAACTCCCGGCATAATTGATTCTCCGAAGTGACGGCGCCCGAGCCATGCTTTACACTGGCGGAAGGAGGGAGTCATGGGTCGGGAAATCACGTGTCCGGGATGCAGGGCAAAGCTTACCGTTCCCGAAACGGCCTCGGGAAAGACCGGCCGCTGCCGGAAGTGTGGCGCCACGTTCGTCATTCCCGCGCTTGGGTCGACCACCAGTGACGACGTCCCGGCTTCGACGCCGCCCCTCGACAACCAACCCCCCGCCGAAGCGTCCGAAACCACAACCAGACAGATCGTGTGTCTGTCCTGCGGCGGCGGACTCCCCCCCGACGCGGTCATCTGCGTCCACTGCGGACTCGATCTGAGAACCGGCGAGGCCCTGTCCACCCGGGTGGAAGCCGAGCCCTCGGCGCTGCCGCGGACGGCGTTCGTCCCCTCGACAACGAAGCGCGGCGGCAGGCCGACGCTCCTCTGGGTCTACGCGATCCCGAACATCGTCTTGCCCGTCCTGATCCTTGCGTCTATCGCGACTGTTGTGCTGGTGCCGGCACGTGTCGCACAAAGCATAGGGGGAAAGGATTTAGTAGTGCTCCTGTCCGCGGTGTTCTTCTTTCCTGCCCTGGCCCTGGTCGCGATCCTGTCCACCTGGCTGATCATGGGCATCGCCTTGTGCCGGGGCCGGAAGTGGGGACTTTGGGGACTGGCGGTGCTGTTCATCCCGTCCGCCGTCTTCGGGGCCTTCTGCTTCGCGACTGAACGCTCTGCTGCCCAGGCAGGGACGATCGTGCTTGTCTATATCGGGGCTCACGTGCCGCTCTTCCTGAGCAGGACGGTCCGGCGGTATGTCTCCTGAGACCGGGCCGTCAACGCCGGGACGGCTCCCTCTTTTTGTGATATACTCCTCAACGGGCACACACACAAGAAAACGGACACTCCGCCCGGGAGACCCTCATGGAGCACAGACGCTGCGGCAGGACGCGAGTGAAGCTTCCCATCATCGGTTTCGGCTCGATGCGGATGCACGGGGACGACTTCGAGCACTGGGCGTCCATCGTGCGCGAGGCGATGGAGGCCGGCTTCACCTACATCGACGCCGGGAACAACTACAACGCCCACACCAACGAGATCAAGGTCGGAATGGGCATCAAGGGGTTCCCGCGCGACAAAGTCGTGCTCTCGACCAAGTGCATGGGCCGACAGCACCCCACCGCCGACGACGCCCGACGCGCCATCGATGACAGCATGAAGAAGCTCGACGTCGACTATCTCGACTTCTACCAGATGTGGAGCCTGTCGGTCAAAGAGTTCACCGGTACCTCCGGCATCAAGGGCGGCACCCTCGACGGCATCCGAAAGGCAATGGATGAAGGACTCATCCGCCACCTCGGGCTCACCTGTCACGACAAGCCCGAGAACGCGATCGAACTGCTGCGGACCGGGGAATTCGAGGCCATCACGCTCCAGTACAACCTGCTCGACCGTCGGAACGAAGAGGTGGTTGCCGAGGCGGGACGTCTCGGCATCGGCGTCGTCGTGATGGGGCCGCTGAAGGGGGGCATCCTCGCGTGTGATTCGCCGCTGGTGCGCGAGGTCATGGGCGACGATATTGAATCCACCGAGGAGGCCGCGTTCCGGTTCGTGCTTTCGAACCCGAACGTCACGTGCGCGATCTCGGGGATGCTCACGTCGGAGGAGATTCAGAAGGACAGGCGCATCGCCGAGCGGTTCCGGCCGTTCACCGCGGCCGAGCGCGACCGCGCGGACGCAGCACTCGCCGGGCTCAAACTCGATGCCGACAAGCTCTGCACCGGCTGCCGGTACTGCATGCCCTGCCCCGAGGGCGTCGGCATCTCGGAGGTCTTCCGACTCGCCAACGCCGCCCGCATCTACGGGCTGGTTGACGGGGCCAGGCACGACTACGCCCTCTTCGACGTCGACTGGCCCTACGAGAACTGGAAGGACGCCTCCCACTGCACCGAATGCGGGGAATGCCTCGACAAGTGCCCGCAGAAGATCAAGATCCCCGAAGCGCTGAAAGAGGCCCACGACATATTGAAGTAGTCGGGGGCGGCGCCGCTAGAGCCACTCGAGTGAAACACGTTCCCCGCGACCTTGCTCCACGAGCCGGCAGAAGGGGATCTCGGGCAGGAGTCGTCGCTCAAAGGGACGCGCGGCGTCGGGGTTCAGCACCCCGTGAACCGTAGCCGGCTCCAGGCCGAACCCACATAGCAGGAGCCCCGAGACGCATTCCTTCGCCGGTCCCCCAAACACCTCTTCACCCGTGGTGCTCGCCGTGAGCAGGCCCTCTACGGTTGTCCTGTCGTGAAGGAACATCTCACTCGCCGCCCGGTGGAGCGTGGCGACGGCAAGAAGACACGGCGCATCATCCACCCCGCGGCACGCCTCTGCATGTTGACGGCATTCCTCGAGGAGGCGATCCGTCAGGGGCGCGACGCCGGACTCTCCTCTTGAAAGGTGCATGAGTCCGGTCGCCTCGGTCACGACGTCGATGGGAAGGCAGACGGTGTCCACGCAGAAATGCCGGGTCATCTGGAGGCAGCGGAAGTCGGGGCCGCCCTCGGCCAGGTTCTCCTGGGGCATGACCATGTAGACGTTCTCGTGGAGCAACCGACGGACGAGCGCCTCCGAGAGGGCGGCTTCGGGCACACGGGCCAGGAGGTCATCCCAGACCTTCACCCGTTCCGGTTCGTTGAACCGTGCGAGCCACGCCCGGTGCTCGTTGATGAGCGAGGCGTGCCACCGCACCAGATGCCCGTGCTTGCCGGACTTTGCCATCCGCGCTCCCCAATCAGCCGGACAATCACTTCTTACGTTTTGGCCGGGGGATCTCCAGCTTGACCTCACCGTCTCTCGCCCAGAGGGCAAGGACGTCCCGTTCGCGGTCCTCGAAGGTGAGCGGCCCGTCCCCGGTGGCGATAAGAAACTCATCGGCGTGACCGCCGTGCTCGACACGTGCCCGCAGGAGTCCCCCCTCGCAGTGACGCTGCACCCTGAAATCCTCCGGAGCCGATTCACGGCCGGGAATGAGCAGCATCCCCATGCGTGCCTCGGTCGTCACCGGGACCGTCGCCGCGCGGAAGTGCCACCCCAGCTCGCCGCCTCCCCGTTCCGGGTCGCGGTGGGGCTCGTCGAACTCATCCGTCCGGTGAAACCGCACGTCCCAATCCGTGACGAAGTCCACCGCCAGCCGTGCCCCTTCATGCGCGATGCGCACCTCCTTCTGCGACTCGTCCATCATCATCTCTTCGATGCTGTGGAGGTGCCACTCGAAGGTCGTCGACACCGGAGACGCCAGGTCGTCCACCACGAGGAAATACCGGTGATCGACGAAGAGGACGTGCCGGTGGAACCGGCTGAGGCGCCCCCCGTAGGCGGCACCGGCGTCGCCGCACGCGTAGGCGTAGTCCCGGCCTCTCTTGAACGCGGCGATGCGGCCGACGGCGTCGAAGTCGTTCACCCACTGCCCCACGCCGCCCACGGTGACGCCGTTGTGCGACTTCGTCTGACGGATCCAGTTCTGGTGGTGCGGGCTGCCGTAGCCGGTGTAGGCCCCCGTCCGGACGAGGAGCGGCTTGCCCCAGGCCGACAGCACAAAGCTGTTCTGGTCGCCGTGCGAGTGGCTGACGGGTCCATAGGGGGAACTCTTGAGGACGAGACAGATGTCGTCGTCGGGGTCGGTGAAGTTTCGGCGCATGGCGACCCAGCCGACGTCGGCGAAGCACTCGGCCTTCGGCAGCCGGTCGGTGCGTTTCCCGTCGGAGTGGGCGTCTTCCGAGAGCAGGACGAGAGGTCCGCCGGTCAGCGGGACCCGGCCGTGGTCGCGTCGCCCCGACGGGTCGGGGTCGAACAGGGACGGCGCGGGGGGTTCGAGGGCCTTTTCGCAGCGCCCGGCGTACTTCGCGACCTCCACGTCCCCGGTCATTGTGGCCAGATGCCGCGCAATGACCGCCGCGTTCGTCTTGACGAAGTCGCGCTCGCCGCCGTCGCCGAACGGGTTCTGCCAGGCATATTCCGGAAGACACATCGCGTACCACCGTCCGTGGTTCCGGAAAAATGGCTTCCGGTAGAGGTCGATGCCGAGTGCCGTCTTGACCGAGAAAAGGAACTCGAGAATCCACCGGACGTACGCCCCGCCGTAGCTGAACCCCTGTGCCCAGCCGCCGGCGTCGGCCCCCCACGCCGGATACATCGCGACCATCAGTTCCAGGACGTACTTGAGCCACTCGCCCGCGCGCTCGTGGTGACCGGCGAGAGCGAGTCCGCAGTGCCCGAGAAATCCGATCATCCTCCCGGCGTGGTTGGAGACCGGGTTGACGTGGTAGGGCCAGTGCATGAGATGGTCGAGCGTATTCTCGGCACGCTTGGCAAGGTGCCGCACGATCCGTTCGAGACGGTCGCCTTCGAGGACGTCGGCGGACCAGTCGAACGCGAACGGGCACCAGTTGATGACCGACATGTGGGGCTCGTCGTTATGACTGATGGAGGTGGAGCCGTCGGGGTCCCAGCAGGAGATCGAGTCGAGCCGGCGGGCGACCGCCTCGGCGTAGCGCCGGTCGGCGCTCAGGAGATAGGCCAAGGCGAGTTCCTGTGCGCCGGCGCAGAAGTCGCGTGAATCGACCATGGCCTTTCGCCAGGGGACGTGCGCCTTGTTGTAATCCTCCGACCGCTTGGGCAGAAAGGGGGGCTCCTCCATTTCGTGCGGCTCGGCGAGAAGCTCGTCGGCCCGCCGGGTCACCCGTCCAAGGAGGTCCGTCTTTTCGGTCTTCCAGCACATGCGGAGGTCGTCGAGCGCCCCCCGCCGCACCATCAGCCGGGGATGCGCGCCCAGACGCGCCGCCAGGTCTTCGGCACTGCCGATCTTCACGTCGGCGGCGCCCTGGAGCATCTCGAACCAGAAGACCTGGCTGTGTCTTTCCCCCGCCCACCACCTCCAATACCATCGTCCGGGCTCGAGGGGCTCCGGAAGCAGGAACATCGTTCGCCCGGCCACGCTGAACGACCGAAGCGACGCGTCGTCGAATTTCCGGGTGCGGCAGAGTTCCAGACGGTACTTGTCCACCCCGTCGACGGGCTGCCAGACAAACCCCGGGGGGGTGAGGCCGAGCTTCTCTTTGTTCCTCGGCCGTCGTACGTCGATCAGCGGGTTCGGATGACGCATCGAGCGCATCGGCGGTCTCCCTGTCGTTCCACTCACTTGACACACGGACAGCAACTGTTACCCTCAGCGGGTCTGAGTTGCAAGGGTTTTCCCCCGTCCCGCGAAATGTCTCTGGAAAGGAGCCTGACTTGAGACTCGGAATGGTCGACCTCGACACCTCTCACCCGAGAGGCTGGCTGCCCATCCTCCGTGAGATGGGACACGACGTCGTCTGCGTCTTCGACGGCGGGACCGTCTTTCCGGAAGGCTACGCGCAGGAGTTCGCCGAGGAGATGAACGTTCAGGCGGTCTGTGCCTCGCCCGACGAGATGGTCGGCCAGGTGGACGCGGCGATCGTCCATTCGTGCAACTGGGACCTGCACGTCGAGCGTGCGCGGCCGTTCGTCGAGGCCGACGTCCCGGTCCTCATCGACAAGCCGATCGTGGGGAACGTCCGTGACGCGCACGTGCTGATGGGATGGGCGGAGGAGGGCAAGGTGGTCACGGGCGGGTCGAGCCTCCGCTACTGCTACGAGACGCAGGACTTCCTGGCGAAACCGGCCGAGGAGACCGCGGAAATACACGTCGCCTTCGCCGGCTGCGGGGTGGACGAATTCAACTACGGCATCCACGCCTTCTCAAACCTCTTCGGACTGATGGGTGTCGGGTGTGAACGCGTCCGCTGGCTCGGCACATACGTTCAGGACCAGTACGAACTCACGTGGGAAGACGGCCGGCGGGGCATCGTCACCGTCGGTCGGACGGAAACCTGGCTGCCGAGCTACGCGACGGTGGTGACCGCGAGAAAGGTCGTACAGTTCCAGGTCGACACCACACGAATATACAGGGCACTTCTGGAGCACGATCTGCCGGTCCTGGCACGCGAGGCGCCGCCGATGCCGACGGGTGAACTCCTGGAGCCGGAACTCGCGGCGATCGCCGGACTTGCGTCAAAGCGGCGAGGCGGCGAACCGGTTCGGCTCGATGCGCTCGACGGCGACAGCGAAGGCTACGACGGGAGTGCCTTCGCCCGGGAGTACCGTGACAATCGGCTGCCGAAATACCTGGAAGCCAAAGACAGGAAATGACGGAGAAAATTGGGGAAAGGAGGACAGGCATTCCTGCCTGTCATCAATCAAGGTCAGACAGGAATGTCTGACCTCCTATGAAGAGCGGAGGAAGTGCGATGTCCGAGCAACGGAGGGCCTCACTTGCGATCCTGACGGCGACGGCATTGCTGTCGTCGTTTTTTTTCGCGCCCGCGGCACACGCTCAGGGGCCCGCGGCAGCGCAGATGCTCGCCGATTTCGAGGACGGGACGACCGGGTTCTTCTCCGCCACGAAGGGCGCCGTGGTCGACACGAAGCACCTCGACGGGAAGGCCCTGCTCCTCAAGCAGGGACAGAACGTCGCCGTCTGGCAGCCGAAGGTCGACTGGTCGGCGTTCAACGTGATCAGGGTGGACGCGTGGAACCCGGCCGACGCCCCCGTCAGGCTGCAGTTCTGCTTCAAGGACGACTCGGCCCCGCACGGCTACTTCTCGTGGATCAACCGCTACATCTCGGCAAAGTCCGGCCGCTCCACCATCGAGCTTTTCATCCCGGCGCTCCGCCGCGGCGAGGGCTCCCCCAAGGACATGCTCGACACGAGGCCCTTCCACTGGGATAAGATGCAGTGGTTCGGCATCTCCACACAGGGAGAAATCGAGCTCGACAACTTCCGCGTCGAGCGGGTCGACGTCTCGATTCCCGAGGGCATCTTCGCGTTCGACTTCGGCCCCCCGGACCAGCCGGTGTTCCCGGGCACCGTCGGTGTGAGTCCCGACGACGTCTACGCCGACGCCCGGGGCTTCGGCTGGAGCACGAAGCGCGAGATCTACACCCGCAAGCGTCACAGTGCCCCCGACGACTTCGTCCGCGACTGGATCAGCGGGAACAATGCCACGTTCTCCGTCAAACTCCCGAACGGGAAGTACCACGTGTGGCTCATGTGGGCCGACCCGGGGGAGTGGGAACTCGTCCAGCACGCCCCCTGGCGCAACATCCAGGCCGAAGGCAGAACGGTCCTCGAAGAGAAGATGACCGGCGAAGAATTCCTCGACTTCTACTTCCATTTCGCCGAGACGGAGGACTTTCCCGGCGAGGACATCTACCAGAAGTACGTCATGTGGCGGTATCGGCCCGCGACGTTCGAGGTGGACGTCACGGACGGCCGGCTCGACCTCACCATCCATGGTCCCGACCAGTACGCCTGCACCGTCAACGGGCTCGTCATCTACCCCGACGCGAAGAAGAAGGAGGGCGAGGCGTTCATCGCGTCGCTGATGAAACGCCGACGGGAGGCGTTCTACAAGTCGTGGAACGAGAAGCTGCCGAAGCGTGAGACCCGCCTGACGGGCATGAAGCTCGGGTCCTGCATCGTGAACCTCTGCGAGGTGTCCAAGGATATCGGGATCTACGACACGGCGGCGGAAGGGCAACTCTCGACCGAGTTCAAAGTGAAGCTCGCCGCGGCGCGGGGAGAGCACGAGCCGTTCAGCTTCTGGGTGCACGCCCTGAACGACCTGCCGGAGCTGAAGACATCGGTCAGCGAGCTCAAAAGTGACGACGGCAACGTGCTTCCCGCCGGCGCGTTTGACGTGCGGGTGGTGCGGTACAAGTTCAAGCGCATCGGGTTCGCCGGTGCCGGGGTCTACGGTGTCATGCCGTGGATCCTCGTCGACGGCACGACGACCTCCGCCAAGCAGGGGATCACCCGGCGGTGGTGGGTCATGGTCCACGTCCCGAAGGATCAGCCCGCCGGGTTCTACCGGGGCACGGTGAGCGTGTCCGGCTCGGCGAAATTCGAGCTTCCCGTCGAGGTGCGCGTGCTGCCCATCGAGCTGCCCGAGGCGGACATGGGTCTCGGGATGTTCGGAATGGGCGGGACGGCACCTTATTTCCCCTATTTCCCGGAAAACCGTGC
>DATKVD010000228.1:0-3683 GCA_035530235.1 Planctomycetota bacterium
GGACGGGTCTCGTCTTCGGATGGGGGGCTTCGCCGTAGCGCTCGGGCGGGATGTCGCGTCCGCCGGTGATGAGCACGCCGCCCAGCCGTGAGAGCGTCTCCCCAAGCATCCCCTCACCCACGTGAGGCAGGATGACCGGCAGGGCACCGGCCGCCGCCACGGCCTTCGCGTAGTTGTTGTAGACCGTGGAGGTCTCCTTCTCGTAGTTGCACGTCACGCCGATCAGCGGCTTCATTTTCACCACGCTCCGGTGTCAGGACGGAGGGCTTGCAGCAGCAGAGGTATTCTACCAGACCGGTCGCGGGAGGCTAAAAGAAAACCCCCCGGGTCATCCGGAGGGTTGTCTTCGTCCGTGATGTCGTCAAAGACGTCTGCCGGGTTTCGTCTCAGGACCCGGGGCCGCCCCCGTGTCCACCGCCTCGGCCCGGTCCAAGGCCGCCGGCATCCCTTTCGCCCCGTCCACCGCGCCAGCGACTGCCGCCGCCCTGACGGACACCGTGCGCGCACAGCCCCATCAGACGCTTCTGCTGGTCCGGCGTCAGGTGGGGACGGATGGCAAGGACGTGTCTGGCCACGCGACGTTCCAGGGCGTCATGTGCAGTAATAACCTGCTCGACCTGATCGAGGATCTCCCGGTCGGTTGCCGAGGGGGTCTCGAGGAGTCGGGCCAGGCCGTCGCGTGCCGTGTCAAGGGTTGCCGAGAGCCGTTCCGCTTCGACGGAGAACGCCGGGTCGGCCTTCTGCACGAGCTGCGCCCGTTCGGCGCTGAGTCCCAGATAGTGCTCAAGCGGTGTCGCCGGTGCACCGTGGCGAACCTGGGCCACGGTGACGAAAAACGACCCCAGTCCACCCCCGACCGCCAGCACCAGAACCGTGATGACGCCTGCCTTGGTCACGGGGACACCTCCTCTTCCGCCGCCCGGTCGGCGTTGAGGACGGCCTCGGCAAGACCGGAAGGTGTCCGCGTCGCCAGTGAATGAAGGTAAAGGGATTCGGCGACGACCCGTTCAAGGTCCGCATCCGGCAACGGGGCCGTCCCGGTGCGTGAGCCGACCCACCTGCCCAGGGTGTGACCGACCGCGACGGCCAGGAGGACCGCGACCGCCGTCCGCAGGACACACCACGCCCAACGACGACCCGTGACCTGAGGACGCCCCTCACGACGCACGGCCCCCTCGACCTCGGGCCAGAGGTCCCGTCGACGCTCCGGCAGTTCCCACGTCTCGAGGGCGCTCCATACCTCGTGAAGCGCGTCGCCGCGACGCCGCGTGAACTCACTCATGTCGATTCGTCCCTCGAGACGTCCGACGGCCGTTTCGACACGAGGCCAGAGGTCTGTCCGGCGCGCGGGAACGTCCCACTCGCCCAGAATGCTCCAGACCTCCCGAAGGGCGTCCCGTCGGAGTCGGTCCCCCTCACAGCCGGCCAGGTGTTCCTCCACCCGACGCCGCTCCTCTCCCGAGAGGCCGCTGTTGATGAGGGCGATCAGTCTGTCGTCACTCAGATGATTCATGACTCTCTCCACCGTGTATGAACGCGCATGAAAGCTTTTACCTGCGAAATATCCGCTATTTCTCCTGAAACTTCGTGAGACGTCTGCGCAAAGCGGCATAAGCGCGCACCAGGAGCGACTCGACCGCCGACTCACTCCAGCCGGTCACCTCGGCCACCTCGGCATAGGAAAGCCTCTGGTAGCGGTGAAGGACGAGGACGGCACGCTGGCGGGCCGGGAGGTCCTGGACGGCGCGACGGACCCACTGTGCCCGCTCGTTCGCTTCCGTCGAGGCCGCGGCCGTCTCGGGCGTGGGAATGTCGCTTGTCGGACCCAGGGTCACGGGCGAGCGGTCCGCACGACGCCGGGCGTCGAGACACAGGTTCGTCACGATCCGGTAGAGCCAGGTCGTGAACCTCGCCTGGGGACGATAGGTGGGCGCCGCCTGGTAGACCCGCACGAACGTGTCCTGGGCCACGTCCTCGGCCGCTTCCCACCTGCCGAGCATACGGTAGGCCAGCCCCAGCACCTTGTCCTGATGCCGTTGCACCAGCTCGCCGAGTGCGGAAATCTCGCCGGACGCCACCGAGGCCATCAACTCGACGTCTTCCCAGTCCTCAAAACCCATGTGCCCTTCCCTCAGGAGTCCTACAGGCATTATAACGGCTTACTGCCGACGACAAAAACAGGAAAATCGATGGAAACCGAGCCGAACGCGATAAAGGGGCACAGGAAGACGCCGGCTGATACGTTTAAAGGGTGAATACCGGAGCAAGGTACTCCGGCAAGGGGAACGGGGACCCCGGAAACACTGGTCCTTGCTTCTCCGGCCGAAGTCGTCTGAACGGCGTCGCGGCGGGTCGGGAAGCGCACGAAGGAGGAGGAAGACATGAGACGTTTTTGGGTGATGGCCGTGACGGCGCTGTTGGCGGCGGGGCTCTCTTCGCTGGCGGAGGCCGGCACGAACACGCGCAATCGCAAGAATGAGGGGACGCAGACGCAAACGCAGGACCGCACGCGGACGCAAAACCGTGACGGAAGCCAGCAGAAGAACCAGGACCCCGCGCGGACGCAAAACCGTGACGGAAGCCAGCAGCAGAACAAGGACCGCACGCGCACACGCAGCGGCCAGAACGGCGGCTGAGCGCGGACGAAACGGACACGCTTGACCACCGAGGAAGAGGGGGGTTCCGGGGAAGCGGTTTCCCGGAATCCCCTCTTCCTGTACGTACCCGTCTCCTCCACTCCTCGATCCTGCGGGTTATCTCCTTGAATTTGCCGCGCTCCGACGGCATAGCACCCATCGTTCCGGCACGGGAACCTCCATCGCGCATCGGAGAGAATCATGAAGCTCACGGAGATCGACCTCAAGGGATACGGACGGTTCAGTGAGGAGTCGGCGAGCTTCCGAATCGACCGTTACCATCTGCCGGCAAAGTGCTGCTTCGGGTGTGTCACGACGGCGGGGGCTGCGTGCAGATCGATCCGCCCGACGCCACCGAGGCCATCCGGTCCGCGTCTTCCCAGTTCTCGTAATCCACGTCGTGTCTTTCTCACAAAGCTTTCAATGATTATACCACAGGATAGTCGCACCGGCAAGGCTCGCGTTGCGTCCAGAACCGACGCGAATTCCACAAAAGAACGCAGGAAGACCTCGTCTGAGACGTTCAATGGGTGAGTGCCGGAGCAAGGGACTCCGGCCCCGAGGCAGACGGGACGGGCTGCCGAGACGGTTGCTTATCCACCCAAGCAGGTTGCACGCCGGGGGGCAGTGGTCGGAAAGCACTTGGAGAAGGAGGTCGCTATGCGATGCTGTCTGACGATCGCCCTCACGGCGATGCTGGTGCTGATGGTCGGTTCGCTGACGTTTGCCGGCGAGGGCAAACAGACGCAGACCCGTGATCGGGACGGAGACTACACGCAGCAGCAGGACCGCACGCGCACCCGCGACGAGGAGGGCCAGCCGGACGGTGACCAGGACCGCACGCGCACCCGCGACGAGGACGGCGAGAAGGAGCAGGACCAGGCCCGCGTGCGCGACAGCCAGGACACCGCCACCCAATTGCGGCTCCGCGACGAGGACCGCGAGCAGGACGGTGACCAGGACCGTGACCGCACCAGGGACGGTGAACAGCAGCAGGACCGTGACCGTGACTGCGACAAGGACTGTCCGAACGACGGCGGCGGCTCG
>DATKVD010000229.1:0-14793 GCA_035530235.1 Planctomycetota bacterium
CTCGCCCCAGACGGGCGACCCCGAGGTCCACAGACTGCTCAAGCAGCTGGAGACCGAGCTTGCCGAGTCCCGTCGACGACACGTCGCGGCCCAGAATCGCATTGCCGAACTCGAGGCGGAAGTCGAGAAGCTCCAACGTGCCGCGGGCTTCGCCGTCCACCATATCGAGATCCTCTACTTCACGCATCTCACCGAGAAGGAGATCGACCTGTGGGTGACGCCGTTCGACCGTCACAACGACGTGGTGAAGACGTCGGGGTCGTTCGAGATCTCCCTTCACCGTCCGGGGGCGTTCGGACTTCGCACCCGCGGACGGAGACTCGCCCTGTGGCGGTTCTCGGCACAGGAGGTGGAGACACTCTGGGAGGGACAGCTTTTCGAGGGGTATCACCTGAAGCTCGCCTGGCCGGGCGGCAAGCCCCCGGAGATGGAGACCGTCGTGGTGCACGTGGAATTCACCTCCGCCGAGGGCAAGACCTACGCGGCCGACAAGGAACTGACGATGGGGGGTGAATCGTCTTGAGAAACGTGGTGCTGGTTCTGGGGGTGCTGCTGCTGCCGTCGTGCGGCATGTCTTCGGGGATGACCGGGTCGGTCGACTACCCGAACGAGCCGCGGCCGGACTGGATCAAGCCGAGTCTGCCGGGCGGTCTGCCGGTGCGGACCCTGCCGCATCCGGACATCGTGAGTCAGTTCGGTCGACCCGACGCCAAGGTCGCCGGCGTCCGGGCCGCCGTTGCCGCCGACGACTTCCACGGCAGCAAGCTGTACGACGGGTTCGACCTGGAGGTGCAGCCCCTGGGACCCGACGGGAAACCCGTGAAGAAACTCGGACACCTGAGTGTCATCCTGTACGAGTTCGTGGCCAACACACGGTCGGGAAAGGGACGGGAGCTGATGCGGTGGTACGTCCCGGCGTCGGACATGGTCAACCTGTGGACGATCGCCTTCGCCGGCGGCAGCTATCGCATGAAGCTGATGTGGAACGCACGACCGCGGACCGACTTCGTGAAGATGGAGGTGCACTTCACGACCCTCGACGGCCTGACCTTCACCGAACTCAAGACCCCCGACACCGTCGATCAGCCGCGCTACCGCTGGCTGCGCAAGTGACCTGAGGGACCCGACGTGACCAGACGCAACGTCCTGGTGCTGTTCGGCGGACGCAGTGCCGAGCACGAGGTATCGATCGAGAGTGCGACGTCGGTCATCAACGCACTCGAAGAGAGGAAGTACAACGTCATCCCCGTGGCGATCTCGAAAACGGGGAAGTGGCTCAGTCCCGTGCGGTCGGCACGTCTCCTGGGCGGGGTCAATAAACCCCTCGACGTCCCGAAGCGTGAACTGGTGGCCAGCGGCGGGAGATCCGCACTCATCCCGGTCGACCCGGAAGGTTCCGGCCGCGTGGACGTCGTCTTCCCGGTGCTGCACGGACCCTTCGGCGAGGACGGCACCGTGCAGGGACTCCTGGAGCTGGCGGACGTGCCTTACGTGGGGAGCGGCGTCACCGGCTCCGCGGTGGGCATGGACAAGGACCTCCTGAAACGCATCTTCCGCGACGCGGGACTTCCCGTGGTGCACTTCATGAGCGTGCTGCGCTCCCGGTGGCGGAAGTCCCGCCGGACCGTGATGGCGGACGTCAGGTCGCACTTCCGCTATCCCGTCTTCGTCAAGCCGGCCTGTCTCGGCAGCTCCGTCGGCATCAGCAAGGTGAAGACCCACCGACGACTCGGCCGTGCGATCGACGCCGCCGCACGGTTCGACACCAAGATCCTCATCGAGCAGGGCATCGACGCCCGGGAACTCGAGTGCTCGGTGCTCGGGAACGACGACCCCGAGGCGTCCTGCGTGGGGGAGGTCATCCCGGGCGGGGAGTTCTACGACTACGAGGAGAAGTACCTCCGTGACACCACGAGGCTGGTCATCCCGGCGGACGTCCCGAGGAAAGTATCGGAGGAAGTGCGTCGGCTGAGCGTCGAGGCGTTCAAGTCGGCGGACTGTGCGGGTCTCGCACGGGTCGATTTCCTGATGCACCGACGCACCCGCAGGCTCTACCTCAGTGAACTCAACACGATGCCCGGCTTCACCAAGATCAGCATGTACCCCAAGCTCTGGGAGCACTCGGGACTTCCCTATCACGAACTGCTCGATCGACTCATCCATCTGGCGCTCGAGCGTCACAGCGACCGTCGCAGCACGTGCAGTGAGCGCTGAGGGGGCGAGGCACGGCGGACGACGTCACACACGACCTTCCGGTACACGTCAGGACACCCGAGTCATGGCCGGCGGCACAGGAACCGGGAAGAAGGGGACACGACGGTGTGCCGTCGTCGTCGCACATCCCGACGACGAGACCCTGTGGACGGGTGGGACGGTCCTCATGCACCCGGAACGGGCGTGGCTGGTGGCGGCGCTCTGTCGGGGAAGCGACCCGGACCGTGCACCGAAGTTCTCCCGGGCGGTCGAGCGTCTGGGGGCGGTCGGCAGGATAGCCGACCTCGACGACGGTCCCGGACAGGTCCCCCTCGATGCCGGGCTCGTGCGCAGGACCCTCCTTTCCCTGACCGGTGCGGGACCCTTCGAGTGGCTCTTGACGCACAGCCCACGGGGAGAGTACACTCGTCACCGGAGACACGAGGAGACCGGCCGGGCGGTGCTGGAACTCTGGGAGGCCGGGGAGCTGACGACCGACCGGCTCTGGATGTTCGCCTACGAGGACGACGACGGCCGCCGCCCGCCGAGACCGGTCGTCTCCGCTCACCGCACCGTCGACCTGTCCGACGACGTCTGGCGGGCCAAGTACGAGATCGTCACGGAGGTCTACGGGTTCGCGGAGGGGAGTTTTGAGGCCCGCACGACGCCCCGCCGGGAGGCGTTCTGGACGTTCAGGACCCCCGCGGCGGCACGTGCGTGGGTGCACGCTCAAGGAGACAAGCGATGAAGATCCTGGTGCTTTTTGACTATCCGCCCTCGCCCGGGGGCCTGGCGACGCAGGGCGACCTGCTTTACCGGGGACTGAAGGAGCTGGGGGTTGACACGCACGCGGTCAACTTCGAGGCCCCGCAGGAGAAGGAGTGGTATTACCGGTGGTTCGAGCCGGACGTCGTGGTGGGGGTGGGGTACTGGGGACACACCCCTCACCTGGTCCTTCACCCGCAGCGGTACGGGGACCTTCCGGTGCCGTGGCTGGTGGCCGACGGCTACATGGCCAACTACCTCGAGGTGCTCAACGCCCTGCCGCTCATTCTGGTGACCTCCAACTGGGTGAAGAAGGTCTACGTGCGTGACGGACTGGACGCGGCGAAGATCGAGGTGCTGCCGGTGGGCTGTGACACGGATTCGTTCATACCGCGCGAGAAGAGCGATCCGAAGGTGGCGGCCGTTCGGGAAAGCCTGGGCGTCTCGCTGGAGCAGATCCTCATCCTCACGGTGGGGGGCGACGCGGCCTCCAAGGGGGCACAGGAGGTGATGCAGGCCCTGTCCATCATCGACACGAAGGCCCCCGACTGGCGATACGTCTGCAAGGTCTGGCCTCAGGGGAGGACCGAGGAGCAGAACCTGCACGACATGCAGCTGGCCACTCACCTGGGCATCGACAAGAACGTCACGTTCACCACGGGCAGGTGCTCCCGGAACTTCATGCCCTACCTCATGGCCGCCTGTGACATCTACGCCGCCCCCTCCCGTCTGGAGGGGTTCGGGATGCCCCAGGTGGAAGCCGGGGCCTGTGGCCGACCGGTCATCGGCATCAAGGCGATGGCCATGCTCGACACGCTCGTGCACGGGAAGACGGCCTTCCTGGCCCGGGTGGCCCAGGAGGTGAGACTGAGGGAAACGGTGCTGGGAGAGGACGAGGGGTATCAGCCGGGTCACCGTGTGGTTTTCAAGCGGGCCCGGACGGCCGATTACCGTGCGAGCGTTCACGACATCGCCGATTACCTGCTGAGACTGATGACGGACGAGAAGCTGCGGGACAAGATGGGCGCCGCCGGACGGAAACGGGTCGTCGAGAATTACGACTATCGCGTCGTGGCAAAGAGACTCATCAAGATACTGGGCGACCGTTTGGGGATCACCTGAGATGGGAAGACGCACGGACGCTTCCGTCGCCCGGGCCAAGGCCGCGGCGCTCGAGGTCCTCCTGCACAACGCCCGCGGGCCCTATCACGGGCTTCCCAGGACCGCCGGGTGGGGATACCCCGAGCCGTACACGCGCGACCTCATGATCGCCGGTCTCGGCATCCTCGTCTCCGGCAACGAAAAGCTGATCTCACGTCTGCGACGCGTGCTCGAAGTCCTCGCGAAAAACCAGTCCCCGCTCGGACACATCCCCTCACTGGTTCACGACGGCGAAGACCGCGGGGCCAGTGACGCGACGCCGCTCTTCCTCCTGACGACCGCCGCCTATCGCAGGACAACCGGGGAGTCGGACTTCCTCGCCGACGCCGTCGGCAAAGCACTCACCTGGATGGACTACCAGAGTCCCTCCAACCGGGTGATGGTGGCACAACTGCCCACCAGTGACTGGCGGGACGAGCAGTGGGTCCTCGGGTTTGGACTCTACGTCAACACGGTCGTCTACAGCTACCTGCGGCTTCTGGGCCAGGAGGAAAAGGCGTCACGTCTGCGACGGCTGATGGGCCGCTTCACGGTCACGGCCGAGGTGAAGCACCGGCACGTCCACGAGGGACTCGTCGTGCGTCACAAGCCCTACTACGCCCTCTGGTCCTACAAGGTCTACGGGAGCGAGCGGTTCGACCTGTTGGGGAACAGTCTGGCGATCCTTTCGGGTCTTGCGACGCCCACACGGGCGGATGCCTTGGTGACGTGGATCGAGCGGGAGTGTCGGGCCATGAGGACGCACGGGGAGCTTGCCGTGGAGCTGCCGCCGAATTTCTTCCCGTACATACGACCGGAAGACCCCGACTGGCGGCCGCGCTACGCCCGGTTCAATCGTCCCGGGGAATACCACAACGGCGGCGTGTGGCCGTTCATCTGCGGCTTCTACGTGGCCGCATGCGTCGCCGCCGGGAGACTCCGGCTCGCCAGGAGAAAACTCCGGGCACTCACCGACCTGGTGCGCCCGGCACGCGAGGCCGATGTGTCCTTCGGCTTCAACGAGTGGTGTCGGGCACAGGACGGCACCCCGCAGGGACAGGACTGGCAGACCTGGTCGGCGGCCATGTACCTGTACGCCGCCGCCTGTGTCGAACGGAAATGCACGCCCTTCTTCGATGAGATCCGAAGCAGTGAGGGGAGGTAAAGGACATGGAAGAGCTGTTCGTGCGGGAGAAGCGCAATCCCGTGATTACCGGCAGGGACATACCGTACCAGGTCAACGCGGTGTTCAACGCCGGGACGGCGGACCTGGGCGACGAGGTGCTGCTTCTGGTGCGTGCGGAGAGCACGTCGGGACGCTCCCACCTCATCGTCGCACGCAGCACCGACGGCGTCACCGGCTGGCGGTTCGAGGAGCGGGCACTCATCCACCCCGCACAGGACTGTCCCTACGAGACGAACGGGGTCGAGGACTGTCGTCTCACCTGGATGGAGGACATGGACTGTTGGGGGATCGCCTACACCGCCTACACCGACCACGGTCCCGGCGTGGCGCTGGCGACGACGAAGGACTTCCGGACCGTCGAGCGCATCGGACTCGTGATCCCTCCCAACGACAAGAACGCCGCGCTGTTCCCCCGCAGATTCGACGGCCTGTACGCGATGCTTCACCGTCCGTGCGTGAACGGCGGCAGTGTCTGGATCTCCTATTCTCCGGATCTCGTCTACTGGGGCAGACCGAGCGTCGTGATCCCGGTGCGAGGCGGGCCGTGGTGGGACGCCGTCCGCGTCGGGGCCGGACTCGCACCCATCGAGACGAAAGACGGCTGGCTCATCATCTACCACGGGGTCAAGGAGATCGTGGGAGGTCCCATCTACCGCATCGGGGCGGCACTCCTGGACCTTGAGCATCCGGAGCAACTGATCGCCCGCGCCCGGCGCTGGCTGTTGAGTCCCCAGGAAGATTATGAAAGGACGGGTGACGCGCCGAACGTGGTGTTCTCGTGCGGCGGCATCGTGCGTGAGGGAAAGCTCTGGATGTATTACGGGGCGGCGGATTCGTCGATCTGCCTGGCCCGTGCCAGGCTTTCGGACATCCTGGCCGTTGTGAAGAACGAACCGATCACCTGAGACGCGCTGCCGATGCCAGGGGCAGTCATCTGCCCCCGGGCGCCTGTGTTCTCCCTGGTGTCGTGTCCCCGAAATAGCTGTTCGATGTCATCCTGAGCGAAGCGAAGGATCTGGGTTCGCAGGCGCGAAGGCGGCAAACAGGCGGCGGGATCCCGATACATCGGGACCGCCCATACACTCCAAAAGACTTAGGTGAGACCGCTTAGGCCATGCCGAGCACTCTCTTCAGGTTTGCCTTGGTGATGTCCTCGAAGGCGTCCTCGCTCCCGGTCAGTTGACGCAGGTGCGCGAGCATCCTCTCGCCGAAGCAGATGCCCTTCTCCCACCCGCCGCCGTGACCGTCCCGACAGGGACAGTCGGTGGCCCAGAGCAGTTTCTTCCGGTGTCGTGCGAGGAACCCCCGGTAGAAGTCGACGTCGCGCTCGCACGCGTTCAGCCCGCTGCCCGCCGACAGGTCCGCATAGAGGTTCGGATAGTCGGCGAGCCACCGGTCGGTCAGTCCCCCCGGCGTGACGTGCTCCTTGGGGTAGTCGCTGCGGCCGGCGTCGGCCGCACTGATATTGGCCCAGAAGGTCTGTGCGTGGCCGATGAACGTGGTGTCCGGCAGCGTCCGCAGCACCGGCTCGAAGTTCTCGAAGCCGGTGTTGAAGTTGGCGTCCTCGAAGTGGATGAGCACCGGGACGCCCAGTTCCCCGGCCAGGCGATAGAGTGCCATCGACCGTGCATCGTCGCAGGGAAGTCGAACCTTGTGCTCGCCGAAGCCGCACGCCCCGGCTTCGACTTCGGCCGTCAGCTTCGCCGCCGCGTCCGCGTCCCCCGGGTGAGGGGCACAGAACCACACAAACCTGTCCGGGTATTTCTCCGCCCCTTTGCGACAGGAATCTTTTGGGGCCGTGAGTTCCGCCTCCCGGCGGTTCGTCGGCAGGAGCACCGACATCCGCGCACCCAGTCCCGCCATGTGCGACAGGATGTCGTCGACGGTCTTACCCATGTGACCCGGGTGCTGGTGCAGATCAATCATCGGAGTGCCCTCCTTGGTCAGTCGAGGGGAATGTCTTCGTAGGTCATCTCGGGTGTCATCGCACGCACGCGGTCGGGCGTCATGCGCAGCACCGCCCAGCCCGGGGCGGCGGGGTCTTCGATGTGCTTCTTGAGCCCCGGGACCAGGTCGTAGAGCTTCTGCTTGTCGTCGGGGTTGGTGCTGACGGCGCAGGGACCGGCGATGCGCACGTGCCTGCCCTTGGGATTGCTGAAGCAGTACTCGGCGTAAGGCACCGCTTCGAGCTGTGCGACCTTGTCGGAGGGTTTCTGCGACGCGCACCACAGTTCGCGTTCGACCCACACCCAGCCGCCCATCGGGCGAACGCCCACCTTCTCGCCGTCCGTCGTCCCGAGCGTCCCCCACCCGACTTCCTTCATGAACGCCTTGACGTCCTTCATGTCCACGTTCGTTCTCCCTGTGTTTGCGGGTTCCCGCTCATATCATAAGGGAAACGGTCACGCGGGGAAAGGTCCTTCTGGAAGTGGCCGAATCCTTGTGTGGGGGGAGCCCCCCGCATACACTGATAGGATGAAGGCCCACCTGGGGGGCACGTCACTTTGGAGGAGGACTTTCGATGAAGCGTCTGTTGGCTTTGGGTTTGTGCGTGGGGGTGCTTGCGGCGGCAGGCGACGCGCCGGCGGAGTACGCGAAGACAACACCGAAACCGCTGCCGGCGGACGCGGTCGCCGTCACCGGGCCCGGGAACTATGACAAGCCCGGCACCACCTACGTCCTCACCGCCGACGTCAGGAGCCCCACCAGTGCCGTCTTCCTCGGCAAGGACGTCACGCTCGACCTCAACGGACACACGATCGAATATGCCTCGGCGAATTACACGCACGTCCCCAACTGCGGCTTCGAAGAGGGACTCACCCATTGGGACGTCTCGAAGGCCCCGGGGGCAAAGATCATCCTGACCGAGGAGACGCGTCCCTTCATCGGCGCGAAGATGCTGCATCTGCCCGAGGGACAGGAGATCGTCTCGCCCTACGTCGAGCTTCCGGTGGCGGACCGGTCGTACTACGCGATGTGCGGGGTGACCGACCAGAAGATGGCGGTCGAGGTTTCGGTGGAAGACGCGGCCGGAAAGCCGGTGCACTGTGAGTTCAAGTGGGGCGACCGGGTCCGCGTGAGCTGTCCGCAGAAGGGCAGTCCGAAGCTGGGCGGCGGGTTCGTCTTCGCGCACATCCACCACCTGGGCGCCGGTCGCTATCGCATCCGCGTCAAGGCCATCCGCAAGGACTGCCAGATCGACGAGGTGGACATCCGTCCGGCACTGGACGTCGGCGTCGCCGTCATCGACAAGACCTACCCCTGGGCCTACTACAAGTGCATCTACGACGGTGACTACACCGCGTTTTTCGATTACACGAAGCCCGGGTCCTACAGTGACCCGGTCGAGACGGTGCCGCGCGTGACCGGTGACGGCACCGTCACCATCCGGAACGGCGTCATCAAGAGTGGCGTCAAGGGCATCCGGTCGTGGGGGCTCCAGTCGACCGCCGAGGGCGTGACCCTCAGGCTCGAGAACGTCAAGTTCGTCGCCTCAGGGATCAACACGAACGCCGTCGACGTCCCGCAGGCCCTCATCAAGGACTGCCGCTTCGAGATCGACACCCCGTTCATCATCGACCGTCACCGACTCCAGGACATGGTGGTGAACCTGAAGGGCCCGGGGGCGTCCGAGGTGTCGCACTCCGAAATCATCGGCGGACAGGGAGGCATCTGCTGCCGGGCCTCCGGCTGCAAGATCCACGACAACCTCTTCGTCAACCGGCAGACCGTCACCAACCACTACAGCATCGCCGCCACCGGCGAGGGCATCCGCATCACCGACAACCGCTTCGAGCCCGAGATCGGCTCCGGCATCGAACTCTTCGGGGCGAAGAACTGTGAGATCCGCGGCAACACGTTCAACATCACCGCCGCACCGCCCAACTGCGAATACCGATACTCCGATTACAGCACCAACGCCATCCGCATCACCGACTACAACCGTGCGCCGGGCGCCCCCGGCGCCTGCGGCGAGAACACCATCACGGGAAACACGTTCCACATCGTCGGGAAGGACTACCCGCAGTACGCCCGCTACATCCCGATGGCCTACGGCATCTTCATGAGCGTGGGGGGCGGACGGACCTACGTGACGAACAACACGTTCACCGTGGACTACCAGGGCTCGGGCAAGGACGGCATCGCGCGCGCGATCTACGTGGGCGGGTCCAACAACGGCGGGGAATACACCGGCAACACCATCACCACCAACGTCCCGGCGTTCTGGTTCGCCTCACGCTACGGTGAGGCCGCCAACATCCTCGCGAAGAACAACACCATCGTCAGGGCCCCGAACGCGAAGGGGGACTTCGCACCGTTCGAGTTCGGCTGGTGGCGTCACGAGGCGAAGGACGTTGAGCTGCGCTCGAACGACTTCAAGGGGCTCGACTTCGACGTCCAGTTCTCCAACACCAAGGACAACCGGCACACCTACAAGGTCTACTGGACGCTCACGGTGAAGACGACACCCGCCGCGGAGGTGGTCGTCACCGACAAGTCCGGCAGGGAGGTTCTGCGGAAAAACGCCGATGCGAACGGTGAGCTGAAAGCCGAACTTCTGGAGTTCAGCGCCGTCGGCAAGGACCGGACCTACAGCGCCCCCTGCAAGGTCACGGCCGCCGGCGTCGAAAAGACCGTCGAACTCAAGAAGAACACCACGGTGACGATCCGGCCCTGAGACCGAACGTGCCGGCCGGACGACGCTGTCATCCTGAGTCCAGACTTGTCGGGACGAAGGATCTGGCCGGAAGCGCCGGGTGAGCTACTGCATTTTGAACGGCACCCGGCCGGCGAGGCCAGATTCTTCGCTTCGCTCGGAATGACATGCTGCGGTCCGTCCAGCGCCGTCGGTGTTCCAGCTCCCGCACGTCCATGTCTTCCTCCGGAGTGCCCTCCACGCCAAATGAGGGTTATTCGGATAGGCTCTAAATCGCGGTCGAAATCCTTGCGTTTCCCGAAAGATCAGGATATGCTGATAATGACCGGTCGGCAGGACCGGACGGGCATTCGGTCGTGAATCCGCATCAACCGTGCGCTTCGGTGGGGCCTCCGCTCGGAACCGGGGAAGCTCCCGGTATGCCCGCACCGCCCAGGAGGAGGGTGCCGTGATGGGCAAGGGGACGTCGGCTCTTGTCACAGCATGGCTGGGGCTGGCCGCCGTCGTCGGGGCCGACATGGTCACCGACTGGAACACGACGGCACTCGAGGTGATGAAGGACAACGTGACGCATCCGCCGAAGGTCGGCCGGGACCTCGCCATTGTCCACCTGTCCATCTACGACGCCTTGATGGCCGTCGACGGGACACACTTTCCGTTCTACACCTCCCCCTCCGCGCCCACGAACACCTCCCGTGAGAGTGCGATCGCTTCGGCGGGATATCACTCGTTGAAGGCACTCTATCCTTCCTACACGGGCGTGCTGGACAATGCGCTGGCGGACAGTTTGTCGTCGATTCCCGACGGCGCGGCGAAGCAGAACGGTCTCGACCTCGGGGAGACGGTGGCGAACGCGATTGTCGGCTGGCGGGCCGGCGACGGCTGGGACGCGGTGGTTCCGTATACGCCCGGCACCGACCCCGGTGAGTGGCGTCCCACGCCCCCGGGTTACCACCCGGCCCTGGCGCCGCACTGGGGCGGCGTCACCCCCTTCGCCATCCCCGACGTGTCCGCTTTCCGTCCCGGACCGCCCCCGGCATTGACCACGACGGAATATGCGAGCGCTCTCAATGAGGTCGCCCTGCTGGGCCGGGACAACAGTGTGACGCGAACGTCCGACCAGACGCAGATCGCCGAGTTCTGGAACGATTTCCCCGGTCCCACCGCGGCGCCCCCCGGCAAGTGGAACCTCATCGCCCAGGTGCTTGCCGACCTGGAGGGCAGCACCCTTGCCGGGAACGCACGGATGTTCGCCATGCTGAACGTCGTGCTGGGCGACGCCGGCATCGTCTCGTGGGACGCCAAGTACACCTACAACCTCTGGCGGCCGGAAACCGCCATCCGTCTGGCCGACACGGACAACAACCCGGGCACGCTGGCCGACCCCGCCTGGGCTCCCACCTGGCCCAGTCCCAGCTTCCCGGAATACACCTCCGGTCACAGCACGTTCAGCGGTGCGAGCGGGGAGATCCTGGCGCTCTTTTTCGGGACGGACAACATCGCGTTCGAGGTGGGGGCGGGGTTCGACGTGCTGCCCGGCGTGCTTCGCTCCTACGACAACATCTCGGAGGCGGCGCTGGAAGCGGGTCGCAGTCGCATCTACGGCGGCATCCATTTCGAGTTCGCGAACGTCGCCGGGCTCTCCTCCGGAGCAGACGTCGCCGACTACGTCTACGGCAGCTACTTTCACGAAGTGCCCGAGCCGACGGGACTCTCGGTTCTTGCCGGGCTCATGGCCCTGCTGATTGTCCGGCGCCGACGTCGCAGAACCCTCTGAGCCGGAGGCACGCGACCTCCGTCGGCCGGCGCCCGCGGCTACCTTCTTCGCTCGGACAGGTCGCCGACGTCCATCGCCTTCTCAGGTATCCCCTCCACGCCGGTGATCCTGAAGGTACCCTTCCCCTCGTTGATGCGGACCGTCACGCCGCTGGAGAACTCCGTCTCCTGCACCTTGAGGTCGTCGGAGAGGAACCGGTGTGAGGTCATCTCGTCGAACATGACCGCGGCGTGGAGTTTGGCGTGGAGCTTCGTGCGCTCGACGAGCGGTCTGTCGTCGGCGTCGTCGAGCGAGACCCCGGGGGGCGCCCCATTCAGCATCTCCAGGAGCACACCGTCGCCGCCGGTGATGAGGCCGTCGTGCCAGACGAGCGACCAGAGCGGCACGGGCTTGGCAAGCGGCCCGCCTCCGAGTGAGTTGAAGCCGTAGACGGGTGCGCGGACCTGCCGGCACCGTGCGTGGTAGAAGTAGGGCGCCGCCCAGTCCTTCGGGTGCTCGTTGTTCAAGAGCAGTCCCTTCCCGTTGATGTACCGGAAGATGTCGTGCTGGGCGTCCCAGCAGGTCGAGCGGGTCATCGGGTGACGCTCATCGTAGCACTCGTAGGACGAGATGTAATTCCCGATCCAGTAGGTGTCGGGGTGGGCGGTGTCGAGGAGTCCGCGGCACGCCGGATAGTCGGTGCGTCCGACCTCGAAGTTGCGACGAAGGTACTTGAGCGCGACGGCGGTGCAGATCATGGAGGTGAGTCCCGACGCCCAGAAATTGCGTCGGTTGGTGGTGCCGTCGGCGAAGCGCAGGAGCATCGATTCGTCGAAGAGGGGGGAATCCATGGCGACGTCGTGGTAGTTGTCGCCGCCGAGGCCGAAGGCGTAACCCAGGGCCTGGACACGACTTGCGAGGTCGTCGAAGGCGGCGGGCCCCCCGGCGTCAGGGGCCGGGGGCACGAGGTCCGGATACTGGATGTCGTGGCCGCGCTGCTGCCAGCTCCGCACGTGGACGTGGAGTTTCTCGAGACCGGTTTTCTTTCGGAAGGCCTCGATCCGCTCGGCGGCCTCGGCGAACGTCAGGTGGAGCTTGTGCTCGTATCGCTGGTAGCTGTGGGTGATGAAGCGGACGGTGGTGCGGGGCGCGCCGACGAGCTTGGCGAGCTTCGGGTTCTGCTCGAGTTTCTCACGGAGCGTGACGAGCTTGCCGCGCGCTTCGGCGATCTTCCGGTAGGCCTTCGCGAGCGCGACGCAGTCGCCCTTCATGAAATGATACACGACGCGTCGTGGGTGGTTCATCTTCCCGCGCGAGGGCAGCCACAGCAGGTGCCAGCGGGTCGGGCCGCCCGCCGGGTGCTTCACCAGGAGGTAGGAATCCGGCCACGACCCCTCGTCCAGCACCATCAGCACGGAGCCCTTCTTCTCGCCCGCCGCCCACCACGGCATGAGCATGTTGTTCTCGAGTGCCGGGCCGTAGGTGGGACGACGCGACGACCACCAGTTGACGTCCATGTCGAAGAGTTCGGCGTAGGTACGCATGCGCTGCTCGTCGCCGAATTGGCAGAGGTCGCCGAACACCTTGACTTCGTCGGGCCAGTCACACGGGATCATGACGCCCTGGTCGAAAGGCACCAGGAGAAACGCGTCGGAAGACGCATTCAGCTCGAACGGCCGGGGGTAGCCCGCGCCCTTGATCTTGAACCGCTCGTTCTCCTCGAGCGGGATCAGCTCGAACGCGAGGCGGTTCTCCTCGATCATCATGAGAAGGTGCAGGCGGAAGTCGGCGAACTCGAAGAGGACGCCGCGGTCGCCCAGTTCGCGCGCGGTCACGCTCTTCGCACCGGCGAGCGTCTCCTTGGTGACGACGCCCGACCGCTCGACGATGATCTCCTCGAACGGCTCGTTGGTCATCCGCCATTTCTGGCCGGTCTTCCTGTCGAGGACGTTGACCGAGAACGTGCGAGTGACGACCTCGACCTTGAGACGTTCGTTCTCGAGGTGATACGACGCCCTGAGCTTCCGTCCGGACATTCCTTCCCCCCTTCGCACGGCAACTACTCCTTGACCGGTGCACCCACGCCCTCGGCCAGGAGTGCCCTGACGACCTTCTCCGGGTCCTCCTCGGTGAGGATGATGACCTCGTTGGCGACCTTGGATTCTCCGGGGCCGATGTCGCCGTAGTAGGGGTCGGCGTGGACGCACGGGATGACGGAATTGGTGAAGGCGGTTTTCCCGGGGGTCCAACCCATGACGAGGGCCCGATCGCCGTCCAGGCTCGTCACCACGACGATCGAGGCATCCACCCCCTCGTCGATCCAGCCGCCGTGGTTTTCGGCGAAGGGACTGTCCTTCTGCTGGGGATTTCCGCGCACGCTGCCGGCCTTCACCCGGGCGTCCGCCTTCTCCGTCCTGATGTCCGTGAGCGGCACGAGCTTTCCGTCCTGGAGGAAGAAGGTGTGTTCGAGGTTCTGCCGCCACTGGGGGAACCCCTTGAGCGGCTGGTACTGGTGACAGTAGAGCGGACGGATGGCGCCGAGTTTCACCCGCTCGGTCCTGTTGGTGATGCGCATGGAGATCTCGATGCGGTTCTTCGAGACGACCTTGGCGAGTCCGTGGACGAAGACGCCCGGGGCGGTGACGCTTTCGGTGTCGAGCTCGGCGGTCATCCCGTCGTCGCCGACGATCCAGTGTCCTTTGGCGCCCTTGTCGCTGTAGCGGAGGATCCCGCGGGTGCCGGGCATGTATTCGAGGTGCTCCGGGAAGTTGATGCGGAGGTATCCGCCGTCGGTCCAGGGCGGGACGATCTTGAGTCCGTAGTTGAAGTACTCCTTGGTGTCGCCGCGGACGTACTGCCACAGACGGATCCCGTCACGGCCTGAAGGCCCGGGCTGTGCCTCCGGCTCGACCGGGGCCTCGGGCGCCCTCGCCGCCGGCTCGGCGCCCCCTTCCGCTTTCTCCTCTTCCGGCTCATGCACGATCAGTTCCTCCTCGTGTCCTTCGCCCTCCAGTCTCTCCATCTTCAGGTCGTCGATCCAGACCTTGCCGGTGCCGTACATGTAGAGGTAGAAGTTGTTCGGGCTGTAGGCGGCAG
>DATKVD010000230.1:0-3661 GCA_035530235.1 Planctomycetota bacterium
CCACACCCGGCACGGATGCCCGACGAGCTTGCCGAGTTCTTCATCAGGCTCGCGACCCGCAAGGGAGACATCGTGCTCGATCCCTTCATGGGCAGCGGGACCACGGCGCGCGTCGCAAGGGCCCTCGAGCGGCGCTTCCTCGGCTATGAGATCCATCCCGAGTACCTCGAGGTGTGAGCTTAGCCGTTGACAGGACTCCCGGCGGCGCTTAAGAATAGAGGCGCCGCTGCTTCCATGTACGTCCTCAGGACCCGTCACGTGTTGGAGATGCCATGAGTGATTCAGGGAACACCTCGCGAAACACGGGACCGCGGGCGAGCCGACCGAACATCGTCCTCATCCTTGTTGACGACATGGGGTATTCCGACATCGGCTGCTACGGTTCGGAGATTCGGACGCCGAACGTGGATCGCCTGGCGGCGGAGGGGATCCGGTTCACGCAGATGTACAACTGCGCCCGGTGCTGTCCGTCGCGGGCGTCACTCCTGACGGGGCTTTATCCCCACCAGGCGGGTGTCGGCCACATGGTCGGGGACTCGGGACTCGACGGCTACCGCGGGTTCCTTCAACAGAACTGCGTCACGATCGCCGAGGTGCTCGCCCGTGCGGGTTACCGCACGTTCATGTCCGGAAAGTGGCACGTCGGCGGATACTATCCCCCGAACCAGCCGGACACCTGGCGCCCGGGCGACGAGGGACACCCGACGCCCATTCAGCGCGGGTTCGAAGAGCACTACGGCATGCTCGGGGGCGGCGGAAGCTACTTCGATCCCCCTTCCCTCCACCACAACGACATACGGGTCGTCATTCCAGGCGATGAGGACTACTACTTCACCGATGCCATCAGCGACAACGCCGTTCGGATGATCGGAGAGGCCGGCAGGGGCGACGCGCCGTTCTTCCTCTACGTCGGGTACACCGCCCCGCACTGGCCGCTGCATGCGCTGCCCGAGGACATCGCCCGCTACGAAGGGAAATACGGCGGCGGGTGGGACGCCGTCCGCACCGCAAGACACGAAGAACTCAAGGGGATGGGCATCCTGAATCCGAAGTGGAACATCTCCCCGCGGGACGAGCAGGCGCCTGACTGGTCCGACGTGCCGCCGAAGCTGAAGACGTGGCAGAACCTGCGGATGGCCGTCTACGCCGCGCAGATCGATCGCATGGACCAGGGCGTCGGACGCATCTGCGCCAGGCTGCGGGAACTGGGCATCGAGGACGACACGCTCGTCATGTTCATGTCGGACAACGGCGGGTGCGCGGAGTTCCTGGCCGAAGACGTCGGGCGTCCGCAGCCGCACCGGTACAACATCCCCACGCGCGACGGCCGACCGATGCACGTGGGCAACACGCCCGCACTCCGCCCCGGACCCGACGACACCTTCATGAGTTACGACCTGCCATGGGCCAACGCGTCCAACACCCCGTTCCGGCTCTACAAGCACTGGGTGCACGAGGGCGGCATCGCGACGCCGTTCGTCGTCCACTGGCCGAAGGCGGCGACGCGCGGCGGCATCCGGCACCAGCCGATGCATTTCATCGACGTGATGGCCACGTGTCTGGACGCGGCGGGCGCGCGCTATCCCGAAGAGCACAACGGGCAGCCCGTCACGCCCCTGGAAGGTGAAAGCCTCCTTCCGGCGCTTGGCAGTGACGCGTGGTCGCGCGAGAGACCCATCTTCTGGGAGCACGAGGGCAACCGCGCCGTCCGGCTCGGCCACTGGAAGCTCGTCAGCAAGTACCCCGGCGGGTGGGAACTCTACGACATGAACGAGGACCGCACCGAACTCAACGACCTCGCCCCCGGAAACGCCGCGACGGTCGACAGGCTGGCGCGGATGTACGACGAGTGGGCCGAACGCGTGGGCGTCCTGCCCTGGGAGCAGGTGACCGGCGCCCCCGAGAAGACCAGCCGACCCGGCATGCGGGCCTGAACGTCCCGTCCTTTTTGGGTTGACCTTCGTCGGCGTTCCGTTACCATCTGTGCGCGCATGGCTTACGCTTCTTCTACCGAGAGCAACCGCCGGTGGACTTCGACAAAGCAGTCAGCCTGGCCGTCTTCATCCTCGCCTACGCGTTTTTCGTCATCTTTCCGCGTCGCAGGTCCGTCACCGCCGTCACCGGCTCCGTGCTCATTCTGCTGCTGGTGAGCGCCGTGAAGCCGGCCGACGCCTTCGGCTTCATCCACTGGAACGTGATGGGCGTCTTCTTCGGGATGCTCGTGCTCGCCGACCTCCTGATGAAGTCGAACATGCCCGCCGTGCTGGCCGAGCGTCTGGTTGAAAGGTCGCCCAACGCGTGCGTGGCCATGCTCGTCATCTGCGGTCTGTCGAGCGTCATCAGCATGTTCGCCGAGAACGTCGCCACCGTGCTCCTCATCGCCCCGCTCGCCGTCGAGACCGCACGCAAGCTCAAGGTCTCACCCATCATGCTGCTCGTCGGTGTCGCCGTCTCCTCGAACCTCCAGGGCACCGCCACCCTCATCGGCGACCCCCCCAGCATGATCCTCGCCGGAAGCCAGCAGATGACCTTCAACGATTTCTTCGTCTACCGCGGCCGGTTGAGCATCTTCTTCTTCGTCGAACTCGGCGCCGTCGTCAGCTTCCTGGTGTTGTGGCTCTTCTATCGGAAGAACAGAGAGGTCGTCGAGATCGAGCGTCACGAGGAACTCAGAAGCTGGGTGCCGAGCGTCATGATGGTGACGCTGATCGCCGCACTCGTCGTCTCGAGCTTCATCGATCCCAGATTCGAATGGCTTTCGGGGACGTGCTGCATGGCGTGGGCCGCGGTCGGCATCGCGTGGTACACCGTGAAGTACGGCAGCGTCGGAAAACTCGTCCGGCACTTCGACTGGGACACCACGTTTTTCCTGATGGGCGTGTTCGTGCTGGTCAAGACGCTCACGCAGGTCGGGTGGGTCGACGACGTCACCGAGGTTGTGAAGATGATCACCGGCGCCAGTCTGGCGGCCAAGTTCTTCATCCTGGTCACGGTGTCGGTGCTCGTGAGTGCGTTCGTCGACAACGTCCCCTACCTCGTGGCGATGATCCCCGTCGCGCAGAACCTCGCCACGGGTTCCCACCAGGTGCTGCTGCTCTTCGGACTGCTGATCGCGTCGTGCATCGGCGGAAACGTCACCCCCATCGGGGCCTCCGCCAACATCGTCACCGTCGGCTACCTGCGCCGCCACGGATACACCGTCAACTTCCGCACCTTCATGAAGCTGGGCATCCCGTTCACCCTTGCCGCCACCGCCGCCGCCTCCGCACTCCTCTGGCTTGTCTGGGGATAGAGCTGTGAGGCTTGAGGGGTGACGCTTTGCTGTGCCTGAAGTCTGAAGCCTGAAGCCTGAAGCCTACAGCCTGCAGTCGGCGTTCTGGAACGTCCTTGAAACGGTTCCCCCGCCTGCTATAGTGCGCGTTTTTGGGGTATCTCCCGTTTTCCGGACCGCGCGGAGCAGCCCCCGCGGTCTTGCCTGAGGCGTGTCCCGACGATGCCGTCAACCGACTACCGATACCTCCGCTCGTTCTTCTCGGCGGGACAGATCCGTCGCGGCATAGGCGTCACCATCCTCGCCAGCACCGTCGGGGCGGTGTTCTACACCCAGGCGAACGTGCTGTCGCTCCTCTTTGCGGGATACGTCCTGGCACTGGGGGTGAGC
>DATKVD010000231.1:0-4782 GCA_035530235.1 Planctomycetota bacterium
CCCCCCCACATCGCCGACGGGTCACGACCGAAGGTCCCCTGAAGGACGTACCGCTCGTCGTGGAGGACCGTGACGTCCACGCCCTCGGCCGTCAGTGCCATGACCATCTTGGCCGCACAGAAGGCCTCGGCGTTCGCCTGCGGCACGAACGCCGGACTGATGCACAGGATCCGAAGGGGACGTCCGTCCCTGTCGTCAGTCAAGACAGACCTCCTTCAGGAACCGTCCCGCCTTCATCGCGTCCTCATGGAACGTCTCCCGACGACCTTCCAGGTGCCGGTGAAGTTCCTCCGCACGACCCAGAAGACGTCCCACGACGTCCAGCAGCTCCTCACTCCCGCTGGACACCGGGAGCACCCACTCCTGTCCGCCGTAGACGTAATCAGACATCCCCAGTGCCTTCCGACTGTAACTGACGAGCAGTGTCGGGACGGCGGTCGAAATCCCCGCGATGGCGGCGTGCATCCGTGCCGCCACCAGTGCCCGACACCGTGAGATGACCCCTTTCGTCCGACGGGCCCCGAGGTCCGGAGCGAGCAGTCTCACCCTCGGGTGCAGTCGCTTCTCCAGGCGCGTCCTGAGGTCCGTGAGATAGCCGTAGTCGTCGTCACCGCTCTGCCACGGACAGATGACGTGCGGGATGAGCACCACGTCCACGTCGTGTGTCTCGAGGAGACGCGAGAGGAACGCCGCCTGCCGGTCGGGGAATCCCCCCATCCCCTCCTCGTGCTCGGCGAACCGTGCGGCGCAGGGACTGAAATTGACGCCCACCACGGGTCTGTCCGGGGGAAACCCGAGGTCCTCCACGACCCGCGAGACGTCGGGCGTCATCAGGAAGGCCGGGTCCGCCACGAGCCGGACGCTTTCGGCCACGCCGAGCGTCGTGAGGTAGTCACGCGTCAGACGCTCCCGCACGGTGATGAGACGCATGCGTCCGAGGATGTCGGCATAGGCCCGGACGGCCTTCGGGTTCGCGTCGAACGGTCCCACACTCGCCCCCCACAGCACCAGCGGCCGACCACTGTCCATGATGAACCGGGCGTGCTCGGCCCGCGGGAAATTCCCGGCCGTCTCGTCCCCGGGCCACATCGTGAAGATGTCTCCCCCGATGGCGAGGACACAGTCGACCTCGTCCAGCCAGTCGAAGTAACGCTTCACCTTCAGACGGTACCGAAGTCCCGCCGCCCGGAAGAGCTTGTTGCCCGCACGCTGGAGGAACGGGACGTGCCAGCGGGCGCCGACCCGTTCGACGTCCAGGTCCGCCAGGACGCTGCCGTCCTCGCGCGGCCGGGGAGAGGCATAGAGGATGCGGCAGTCGGGCCATTGTCGTCGGAGGATGGCCGCGGTGCCCCGCACGATGGCTTCACACCCGTAGTTGTAAACCCCCGCGATGCCCTCGAGGGCGATGGTCGGTCCGCTCACACGCCTTCCCCCCACTGCGGAGTGTCCGTCACGGCCCCCGGCGGAACGTCCTTCGTCGGCGGCGATACCCCACGCACACGCAGCATCCCGCGGGCCGCATACGCGATGACCCCCAGCAGCACGACGGCCATGAACGCGCGAACCACCCACCCCGGCTCGAACAGGTTCGCGACGACGGCGCCGATGAGCACGAGCCACACCATCAGCACGTACGGCGACCACATCAGCTCCTTCGGCACCACGCCTCGTCGGAGATAGAACGGCACGAACACCAGGGTGTTGAGCCCGTAGGCCAGCACGTAGGCGACCGCCATGCCGACACTGCCGTAGTGCCGTCCCACCACCATCGCTCCCAGGAGGAGCACGGCCCACACGGCGTTGCTGAGGAACCCCCACCACATGAGACTCTTGGCCGCGATCGCACGGGCCAGGCCCTGCTTGTAGGTCATGATCGCGGTCGAGAGGATGACCAGCACCAACGTGATGCTGAACGTCTCGCCCTTGATCTCCCGACCGAAAATGGTCCCGATCACTTCGGGGAAGCAGATCACGGGGACGGCCACCAGGATCCCCAGCATCCACGTCACGAGCACGTTGACCTTCTGGAAGAGGTGACTGCGCTGTCCCTCGCGTGAGCTGAGTATGGGAAGCAGGACGGAGCCGAGGGGGAGTCCCACCAGGACGACAATGGACCGGAGGTTGCCGGCGGCGGTGAAGATGCCGAGCTGAGCGTAGCCGTCGGGCTGTCGTGACAGAAGGGCACTGGCGCCCCACACCGCCGGCATGTACATCATCCCGCACAGTGACGCGGGAAGTGCGAACTTCCACAGGACGGGCAGCTCCTCGAGGACGTGACGGTAGCGGACCACCAGACCCGCGGACCGTGTGCACCGTCTGAGGGCGAGGAAGGAGAGTCCCCAGGCACAGACGGCAACGGCCGACAGGGCGATCACCGCCCCGCGCAGTCCCCACAGGTAGACCGTGACGATCATGACGGGGAAATTGAGGAGACCCCGGTAGAGGTTGACCTTGGCGATGTCCCTGAAGGCTTCGAGCCCGGCCAGGGCCCCGATCTGGGCGCCGACCATGGCCTCCGCCAGGAGCAGGACGGCGCCGATCCGCAGCTCGACGACCAGGTGTGGTGCGTTGATGGTCCTGGCGAGGAACGGGGCCAGGAAATACATGACCACCGCCGTCGCCCCCCCACTGGCCAGGGCCACCAGTGACGAGAGACCGATGATCCTCCCGGCACGTCGGGGGTCGTCCTGGCGGAACTCGGCGACGTACTTCGTCGCCGTCATCCCGAGTGAAAGACCCGCCAGGACACCGAACATCCCGACGGTGTTCCGGATCATCCCGAACTCGCCGTAGGTGACCCGGCCCAGGAACCGCACCACCACCACCGAGGCCACGAAGCCCAGACACTGGGCGATGAGCACGCCGACGGTGGACCAGAACGCCCCCCGTGCGAACCTCGCACGCAGCGAGCCCGCCGGCAGGTATCCCTCCACCCTCTCCTTCAGCGTGTCCCAGCCGTCCATCAGCCACATGAGAGCAGCTCCACGATCTTCCCCGCCGACCTGCCGTCCCCGTAGGGGTTGGCGATTTTCGAACGACGCTCGTACTCGATGGGGTCTTCGAGCAGTGCGGCGGCTTCGGCACAGATGCGTTCGATGCTCGTGCCGACCAGCCGGGCGGTCCCGGCTTCCACACCCTCCGGACGCTCGGTCAGGTCCCGCATCACCAGCACCGGCTTGCCCAGACTCGGGGCCTCCTCCTGGACCCCGCCCGAATCGGTGAGCACGAAGTGACACCGGTCCATCAGCCAGACGAAAGGCTCATACGACAGCGGCTCCACGAGCCGGATGCGGTCGTGTCCGTCCAGGAGCCGGTAGACCGGCTCCCGGACGTTGGGATTGAGATGCACCGGGTAGACGATGGCCGCGTCGGGGTGTCGCTCCACCACGTTGAGCATGGCCCGGCAGATGCGCTCGAAGGCGTCGCCGAACGACTCGCGACGGTGTGCCGTCACGAGGATGACACGGTGCCGTTCGGTCAGCTGCGCGAGGTCGTCCGGCAGGACGGGCGGATGCTGACGGACCTTGTCCCGGACCCAGAGCAGAGCGTCGATGACGGTGTTGCCGGTGACGAACACCCGGTCGGGCGTGACGCCCTCGTCGAGCAGGTTCCGTCGGGCGGTCTGGGTGGGTGCGAAACACCACCGGGCGATCCGGTCGGCCAGACAGCGGTTCATCTCCTCGGGCCAGGGGGCGTCGAAATCGTGTGTCCGCAGTCCGGCCTCGACGTGTCCCACCGGGATGTGCTCGTAGAAACCCGCGAGCGTGCCCGACAGCACGGTGGTGGTGTCCCCCTGGACGAGCAAGACGTCCGGACGGTGTCGGCGACAGCTCGCGGTGATCCCTTCCAGGAGACGTGCCGTCAGTCCGGCCAGCTCCTGGTTCTCCCGCATCACCTTCAGGTCTTCGTCCGGGACGAGACCGAACACCTCGAGGGCCTGATGGAGCATCTCACGGTGCTGGCCCGTCGAGACCAGCACACACGCGAAGGCGCCGTGACGACGCAGCGCCATGACGACCGGCGCCATCTTCACCACCTCCGGCCGTGTTCCCACGAGGACCATCACTTTTCTGACGTCGTCCATGTGCCTGTCACCCGTCGGTTCTATCCCGTTACCTCGTCACACTACACGTCATCGGCGCCGCCGACGGCCTGTCTCAGAACGTCCAGGGACTCCCGTGCGCGTGCCGGCGCCCCAAGCCACAGCGCGAGGAGGAAAGTCGTCGGACACAGCACGGCGACGCCCACGGCGTAGACGACGATGCGGGTCCCGAGGAGGTGCCACAGGAGTCCCATCGTCAGTGTCATGGCCGCGGCAGGGGCGAGGATGAAGAGCAGGTTTCGGAGCTGCTCGGTCATGCCGCACTGGAAGGTCCTGCGGTTGATCCGTGCCACCACGACCCACATCGGCACGTCGAGAAACGCCACCATCACCGCACCGCTGACGCCGAAGCGCTTCGTCAGCGGGTAGATCGCCGCCGCAAAGAGTGCCAGGTGCAGCAGTCGCAGTCGTCGGATGACGGCGAAGTGTCCCAGGCCCAACAGTGCGGAGAAGTTGACCGCACTGACGGCCGACACGATCATCGCGAGGGCGAACATCTGCATGGGGAAGGCGAGTCCGGCGTACTTGAGCGAGTCGTCGACGGCTCCGCCCGTCCGGTGCATGCCGCCGAGGGCCTCGACCACCGGTGCCAGTGCCACGATCCCCAGAGAAAGCGGCACCACCACGGTGAGGGCGAACCGCTGGACCCTCAGCACCGCCTGCTTGAGTCGTGCGAGGTC